>NZ_DICD01000022.1:0-105275 GCF_002415245.1 Pantoea sp. UBA5035
ACTCTCCTTCGGAGTCAACCCTTTTTTTCAGGGATTTCATCCGGCGGCTCAGCTTCCCGAGCCTCCTGAACACCGCCTTTCGTAAGCCGTTGTGCCGTGTCAGTGGAGGCGCATTATAGGGAGTTCTTCCGGGCTGACAAGCGCTAATTTAAAAAAAATTCTCGTTCGCATTAATTTTCAGCAGATCGCTGTTAATCACGCCGATTTGGCGGGCAATTGAGCGAATTCCTGCGCAAAGCGCCCTACCTGATGCCAGTCGGTATACTCCACCTCTTTGGTCTTATCCGTTTCCCCGCCGGTCATGCGCATAATCAGCTGAATCATCACCCGGTCGAACCAGCGGTAGCGCGGATAACGCAGCGCGCCGGCGAACACGGCGCAGCAGTCAGGCTGCCAGGGCGACTGTTGTAAAAACTTGCGCGTATAGGCGTTAGTCTGCGGCGAGCGCTTCTCCGGCTTGCGCGCGGTCAGGTTCACGCAAAAGAAGCCGCTTACGCGCATCTGCAGCTCGCGCAGATGCCTCTTGACGAATTTTGCCACTGCCGGATGGAAATTGCCGTAGCGGATCGAGGCGCCGATCAGCACGCGATCGTATTGCGCCCAGTCAACCGTGTCGGCATGCAGAATATTGAGGACGTCGCACGCCTGCCGCGCTTTCATCTCATTGGCAATATAAGAGGCGATTTCGCGCGCTTGCCCGTCGCGGCTGGAAAAGAGAATTAACGCTTTCATCGTGACTTCCTGTTTTGCTTATTCACGCCAGAAGGTCGGCGTAAAGAGGACTAATAAGGTAAAGACTTCAAGACGCCCGAACAGCATGGTCGAGATCAGGATCCATTTCGCCACGTCATTCATCGACGTAAAGTTATCCGCTACTACCCCCAGGCCAGGCCCCAGGTTGTTCAAGGTTGCCGCAACCGCCGCAAAGGCAGAGAAGTCATCGACGCCGGTGGCGATAATCGCCAGCATGCTGACCAGAAACACCAGCGCATAGGCCGAGAAGAATCCCCACACCGCTTCCAGAATACGCTCCGGCAGCGCGCGGTTGCCAAGCTTAATGGTATAGACCGCGTTAGGGTGCACCAGACGCTTCAGCTCGCGCGAGCCCTGCTTGCACAGCAGCAAAATGCGGATCACCTTCAGGCCGCCGCCGGTCGATCCCGCCATGCCGCCGATAAAAGCGGAGCAGAGCAGCAGCACAGGCAGGAACAGCGGCCAGCGCGCAATGCTGTCGGTGGTGAATCCCGCCGTGGTCGCCATCGACACCACCTGGAAGAAAGCCTGATTAAGCGTTTGCCAGCCGCTGGCGTAAACGTTATGAAACCAGAGCACCAGCGTGCAGATGACCACCAGCGTCAGCTGCACGCCGATAAAGGTGCGAAATTCCGGGTCGCGCCAGTAGACGCGCAGGTTGCGATTGCTGAGCAGCGAAAAGTGCAGGCCGTAGTTACAGCCGGAGATCAGCAGAAAGACGGCGATAATGGTATTGATGGTGCCGCTGTTGAAATAGCCGATGCTGGCGTCGTGCGTTGAAAAGCCGCCGATGGCGATGGTGGAGAAGCTGTGCCCTATCGCATCGAACAGCGGCATGCCCGCCAGCCAGAGCGCTACCGCGCAGGCGACCGTCAGCAACACATAGATCAGCCACAACGTTTTAGCGGTTTCCGCAATTCGTGGGCGCATCTTATTGTCTTTTAGCGGCCCCGGCATTTCCGCGCGGTAGAGCTGCATGCCGCCCACTCCCAGAATGGGGAGGATCGCCACCGCCAGCACGATGATCCCCATCCCGCCGAGCCATTGCAGCATCTGCCGGTAAAAGAGAATGGCTTTCGGCATGCTGTCGAGCCCCACCAGCGTGGTCGCGCCGGTGGTGGTCAGGCCGGAAAAGGATTCAAAGAACGCGTCGGTCACGGAGAGATGCGGCTGCTCGGCGAAGATAAAAGGCATCGCCCCCACGCTGCCGAGCACCGTCCAGAACAGCACGACGATCAGGAAGCCTTCGCGCGGCTTCAGCTCGGTACGCTGTTTGCGGTTCGGCCACCACAGCAGCGAGCCGATCGCCAGCGCCATCAAAAAGGTCTGGCTAAACGCGCGTCCGGCGCCGTCGCGATAAATTAAAGCCACCAGTCCCGGCACAATCATGGTGACGGAAAAGAGGATCACCAGCAGACCGACAATGCGAGTAATGGCGCGAAAATGCATTCAGCCGTTCCTTAGAAAAGAGTTGTCAGGGTGTTAACGGGTCGAGGCTCAGCGCGCCCCGGCTAAAGTCAGAAAGCGTTTGTTTGAACGCCTCGATGTGCGCATAGGGCAGCGCCAGCGTCAGCGCGATGCGGTCAAGGTAGACAATCTCATCGATGCGGCCGTCGAACCTGTCCAACAGACGTTCGATATCGCCGAGCTGCGCATAGTCGCACTTTAGCGCATAACGTTTCATCGGCACTTTGCGCGTGCGCGCCAGCTGCCGGAGCCCTTGCTGTACGCCGCCGCCGTAGGCTTTTACCAGCCCGCCGGTGCCGAGCATGATGCCGCCGTAGTAACGCACTACCACTGCGGTGATCTCGCCGATATCCGCGCCCATCAGCTGCGCCAGCATCGGTTTGCCCGCCGTGCCGGAGGGTTCGCCGTCATCGGAGAAGCCCAACTGCTGCGAATCGTGCGGCGCGCCCGCGACCCAGGCCCAGCAGTGGTGACGCGCGTCGGGATGCTCGCTTTTCACCTGCTGAACAAAGGCGCGCGCCGCCTCTACGCCGTCGGTGTGGGCCAGCAGCGTAATAAAGCGGCTTTTCTTAATCGTCTCCTCGCTGATGCTGACGGCATCAGCGGGAATATCGTAAGCATCCATCAGGCAAGGTGCAGATCGCGCGTCATGTTCTCAATGCGGTTGGCATGCACCACCACGTTGTCTTCAATGCGGATGCCGCCGTAAGGCTTCAGCGCGTCAATCGCCTGCCAGTTAAGATACTGGCTGAACGGACCTTCACGCAGCGGCGCCAGCAGCGACTCGATGATATAGAAGCCTGGCTCGATGGTCAGCACCATGCCCGGTTCCAGCACGCGCGTGCAGCGCAGATAAGGATACTGGGCCGGCGCCGCGAGATGAGTGCCTGCCTCATCCTGCATAAAGCCCGCGACGTCATGAACCTGCAATCCGAGCGGATGGCCCAGTCCGTGCGGCATAAAGGGCCCGGTGATGTTTTCCGTCACCAGCGCCTCTTCGCTTATGCCTTGCGCCAGGTCAAACTTCAGCAGCAGCTTCGCGATGCGCTGATGCATCTGCAGATGATAGTCGGTGTAGCGCACGCCCGCTTTCAGCGTGCCGATCAGCGCCAGCTCTTCGCTGTTCATCGCCGCGACCAGGCTGGCGTAAAGCGAATCCTTCTGTGCTGCGTAGCTGCGCGTTAAATCGGCGGCGTAGCCAAGGTATTCCGCTCCCGCGTCGATAAGGAAGCTGTGACGCTTCGCCGGCGGCTGGTGATCAAGCCGGGTGTAGTGCAGCACGGCGGCATGTTCGTTAAGGGCGACGATATTGCCGTAGGGCACGTCGATATCGCGATGGCCGGTCGCCGTCAGGTAAGCCTGATTGATATCGAACTCGCTGAGGCCGGAGAAAAAGGCCTCTTTCGCGGCGCGGTGGCCGGCGACGGCCAGCTTTTGCGCCTCGCGCATGCAGGCCAGTTCGTAATCGGTTTTGATGCTGCGGTGGTAGTGAAGAAAATCGATCACCGCTTTCGGGTTGGTATTGTCGGCGCTGATGCCGAGCTGCGCGGCGCGCTGCACCACCGGCCCGATATAGGCGACATTGTCGCGCTGCGCCGGCAGCAGCTGCCCAATCTCATCGGCGCTTTTCAGCCCGACCACGTCGACGGCTTCGGTCCAGAAGCTGTTCGGCAGCGGCTCGACGTTATGCCAGTAATCAACCGGCGAGTAGAACCAGAGTTTCGGCTTACTGACGCCGTCGATCCAGAGCCAGCAATTCGGCACCTGCGTAACCGGCACCCAGGCTTTGAACTGAGGATTCACCTTAAAGGGATAGTCATGATCGTCGAGAAAAACCGTTAGCAGTTCGCCGGAATGAATCAACATCGCATCCAGTTTATTGCGCGCCAGCACCTGCTGCGCCCGCTGTTGCAGCGTGGCGATATGCGTCTGATACAGCGTTTTCAGTGAATCCATTGCTCGCTCTCCCGTGTCGCGAAAATCGCCGCAGTGTAGCACAGCCGCTGCCTGAACGCCGCGTTCCCGACGCTGTGATCCTGTTAGCAAATAAGCAAACTTTGGTTTGCAAAAAATTAACACGAATCCCACACTCCTGATCATCTGGTATGACCAGATCCCCTTTCGCGATCAGGAGACGCACATGCTCTACCAAGGCGATACCCTTTCCCTGCGCTGGCTCGAAGACGGCGTCGCTGAGCTGCAGTTCGACGCCCCCGGCTCAGTCAATAAGCTCGACACCCGCACCGTCGCCAGCCTTGGCGAAGCGATTGGCGTGCTGGAGCAGCAAACCTCGCTGCGCGGCGTACTGCTAAGCTCGGCTAAGCCCGCCTTTATCGTCGGCGCCGATATTACCGAATTTCTCTCGCTGTTCGACGCGCCGACCGAAAAGCTCAGCCAGTGGCTCGCCTTCGCCAACAGCATTTTTAACCGGCTGGAAGATCTGCCGGTGCCGACCATCGCCGCCGTAGACGGCTACGCGCTGGGCGGCGGGTGCGAATGCATCCTGGCGACCGATCTGCGCGTCGCCACGCCTGGCGCGCGCATCGGTCTGCCGGAAACGCGGCTGGGCATTATGCCGGGCTTCGGCGGCAGCGTACGCCTGCCGCGTCTGCTGGGCGCCGACGCCGCGCTGGAGATTATCGCCGCCGGAAAAGATGTCGACGGCGCCAGCGCGCTTAAGCTCGGGCTGGTCGATGCGGTGGTCAGCAGCGATAAGCTGCGCGCCGCCGCGCTCGCCATGCTGAAGGAAGCTATCGCGCAGGGCGACTGGCAGGCGCGCCGCGCGCCGAAGCTGGCGCCGCTGCGCCTCAGCCCGATTGAAGCCGCCATGAGCTTTACCGTGGCGAAAAACGTCGTGCTGCAAACCGCAGGCAAACACTATCCCGCACCGCTCGCTGCGGTCAAAACCATCGAGGCCGCCGCCGCGCTGGGGCGCGACGATGCGCTGAAGCTGGAAACCGCCGCCTTCGTGCCGCTGGCGCAGAGCGATGAAGCGCGGGCGCTGGTCGGCATTTTCCTTAACGATCAGTATGTCAAAGGGCTGGCGAAAAAGTACGCCAGCGCCAGCAGCGCGCCGGAACAGGCGGCGGTGCTGGGCGCGGGCATTATGGGCGGCGGCATCAGCTATCAGTCGGCGTGGAAAGGCGTGCCGGTGAAGATGAAGGATATTCAGCAGCAGGCGCTGACGCTGGGCATGAACGAGGCCAGCAAGCTGCTGAATAAACAGCTGGAGCGCGGCAAGATCGACGGCGGCAAGCTGGCCAGCACCATCGCCATGATCCAGCCTACGCTCGACTATGCCGGTTTCGAGCGCGCCGATATCGTGGTCGAAGCGGTGGTCGAAAATCCGCAGGTCAAAGCGAAAGTGCTGGCGGAAACCGAACAGCATCTGCGTGCGGATGCGGTACTCGCCTCTAATACCTCGACGATTCCCATCAGCCAGCTGGCTCAGGCGCTGCAGCGTCCGGAAAATTTCTGCGGCATGCACTTTTTCAACCCGGTGCCGCGTATGCCGCTGGTAGAGGTGGTGCGCGGCGAGAAGAGCAGCGACGCCACCATCGGCAAAGTGGTGGCCTGGGCGAGCAAAATGGGCAAGACGCCGATCGTCGTCAATGACTGTCCCGGCTTCTTCGTCAACCGCGTGCTCTTTCCCTACTTCGCCGCCTTCGGCCTGCTGCTGCGCGACGGCGCGGACTTCCGCCAGATCGATAAAGTGATGGAGAAGCAGTTCGGCTGGCCGATGGGGCCGGCGTGGCTGCTGGACGTGGTCGGCATCGATACCGCGCATCACGCGCAGCGCGTTATGGCGGAAGGATTTCCGACGCGCATGCAGAAAGATTACCGCGACGCTATCGACGTCCTGTTCGATGCGGAACGCTATGGCCAGAAAAACGGCAAAGGCTTTTACCGCTGGGAGACGGATCGCAAAGGCAAAGCGAAAAAAGCGATCGATCCCGAGGTGGACGCGCTGCTTAACCCTGTTTGCGCCGCTACGCGCGTCTTCAGCGACGAAGAGATCCTCAATCGCATGATGATTCCGATGCTGAATGAAGTGGTGCGCTGCCTGGAGGAGAAGATCGTGGCCTCGCCGGCCGAAGCCGATATGGCGCTGGTCTACGGCCTCGGCTTTCCGCCATTCCGCGGCGGCGCGCTGCGCTATCTCGACACGCTCGGCAACGGCAACGTAGTGGATCAGGCCAGACGCTACGGCGATCTTGGCGCGCTCTACCAGCTGCCTGACCTGCTGCTGCAGAAGGCGCATCAGCGCGAAAGCTGGTATCCGGCGGTTCAACCTATCGACGAAGCGGCGCTGCAAAGCGCCTGAGGACAGAAGATGGAAAATGTGGTGATTATTGACGCGGTCCGCACGCCGATGGGCCGCTCTAAAGGCGGCGCCTTTCGTCAGGTGCGCGCGGAAGATCTCTCTGCGCATCTGATGCGCGAGCTGTTAAGCCGCCATCCGGCGCTAAATCCCGCCACGCTGGACGACATAGTGTGGGGCTGCGTGCAGCAGACGCTGGAGCAGGGCTTTAATATCGCGCGCAACGCCGCGCTGCTGGCGGAAATTCCCCATCGCGTGCCGGCAACCACCGTCAATCGCCTGTGCGGATCGTCGATGCAGGCGCTGCACGATGCAGCGCGCGCCATTATGGTCGGCGACGCGCACGCCTGCCTGGTCGGCGGCGTCGAACATATGGGTCACGTGCCGATGAGCCACGGCGTCGATTTTCATCCCGGACTGGGCCGCACGGTAGCGAAAGCGGCGGGCATGATGGGTCTGACCGCCGAGATGCTGGCGCATATGCACCATATCGGCCGCGAACAGCAGGACGCCTTTGCGCTGCGCTCGCATCAGCGCGCCTGGGCCGCGACGCAGCGCGGCGATTTTCGCCGGGAGATCGTGCCGACCTACGGTCACGACGCCGACGGCGTGCTGAAGCGCTACGATTTTGACGAGGTGATCCGCGAGGAGACCAGTCTCGAAGGGCTGGCGGCGCTGAAGCCGGCGTTCGATCCGGTGAACGGCACGGTCACGGCGGGCAGCTCTTCGGCGCTCTCCGACGGCGCCGCCGCGCTGCTGGTCATGAGCGAAAGCCGCGCGCGCGAACTGGGGCTGACGCCGCGCGCGCGCGTCAGAAGCATGGCGGTCATCGGCTGCGATCCGTCGATTATGGGCTATGGTCCGGTGCCTGCCAGCAAGCTGGCGCTGAAGCGCGCCGGATTAAGCGTGGAGGATATCGACATATTCGAGCTGAACGAAGCGTTCGCCGCGCAAACCCTGCCCTGTATTAAAGATCTCGGCTTGCTGGATCGGCTGGACGATAAGGTGAACCTGAACGGCGGCGCAATTGCGCTCGGTCATCCGCTTGGCTGCTCCGGCGCGCGCATCAGCGCCACGCTGCTGAACATTATGGAACGACGCGATGCCCAGTTCGGCCTGGCCAGCATGTGCATCGGCTTAGGCCAGGGCATCGCAACCGTATTTGAGCGTCTGTAATACGTTGGATCACGTTGGAAGTCAGTTCCCGCCCGTCAGAGGCGGGTTTTTTCTGCCTGACGCCTAAATAAAGGCGAACGCGTCACCGAACATCTGCGCCTCTTTTGCGCCGCGCTCGGCGCAGAAGCGGTCACGAGCGATCTTCGCCATCTCAAAGCGGCCAGCGATATAGATATCATGCTCCGCCAGCGTGGCGAAATCCTGCATCACCGCCGTCAGCACCGTGCCGGAACGTCCCTGCCAGCCCTCTTCCGGCTGTTCGACCACCGGCACCACGCGCAGATTAGGGTGCTTCACCGCCAGCGCATTGAGCTCGTCAAGATCGTAGAGGTGCTGCAGTTCGCGGCCGCCCCAGTAAATAGCGATTTCGCGATCCGGCTGCTGCGCCAGCGCGGTCAGCAGGATAGAGCGCGCATAGGAGAAGCCGGTACCGCCAGCGATCAGGACGATCGGACGGGTGCTCTCTTCCCGCAGCCAGGCGTCGCCGTGCGGAATATCCACGGTGATCTGCCGGTCGTCACGGATGCGATCCATGACCGCCATGGCGTAGAGATTGAGATCGGAGGCGCCGATATGCAGCTCGATAATCTCTTTTTCCATCGGTGTCGAGGCGAGCGAGAACGGACGCTTGTCGCGCTCGTCCATCACCACCATCAAATACTGCCCGGCGCGAAAGGCAAAATCCGCTTCGGGTATCAGGCGGACGCGATATACGGTATCGGTAATCGCTTCAACTGAAGTTACTTTACAGCTTAAAATCGTCATGCGTTCCCTCTGTCGGGTCGTCATTAGGGTTGTGCGCGCCGTCAGCGCTGCGGCGGCTGAGTAAAGATGCCTAAGTCATCCCAGATCGCGTCGATGCGCGCCGTTACGGCGGGATCTTTCACAATCGGTCGTCCCCACTCGCGCTGGGTCTCGCCCGGCCATTTATTGGTGGCGTCCAGGCCCATCTTGGAACCCAGGCCGGAAACCGGCGAGGCGAAGTCCAGATAGTCGATAGGCGTGTTTTCCACCAGCACCGTGTCGCGTGCCGGATCCATACGGGTGGTAATGGCCCAGATCACATCGTTCCAGTCGCGTGCGTTAACATCATCGTCACACACAATAACAAATTTGGTGTACATGAACTGCCGCAGGAATGACCAGACGCCGAACATCACGCGCTTTGCGTGTCCTGCGTACTGTTTTTTCATCGTCACCACCGCCAGGCGATAAGAGCAGCCTTCCGGCGGCAGATAGAAATCCACAATCTCCGGGAACTGCTTAATCAGGATCGGCACCAGCACTTCGTTCAGGGCGACGCCCAGCACCGCCGGCTCATCGGGCGGACGGCCGGTATAGGTGGAGTGATAGATAGCGTTCTGCCGTTGCGTAACGTGCGTGACGGTGAAAACCGGGAAGTTATCCACTTCATTGTAGTAGCCCGTATGATCGCCATAGGGCCCTTCCGGCGCCATATCGCCCGGCTCGATGTAACCTTCCAGCACGATCTCCGCGCTGGCGGGCACTTCCAGGTCGTTGGAGAGGCACTTCACCACTTCCGTTTTATTGCCGCGCAGCAAACCGGCGAAGGCGTACTCTGACAGCGTATCCGGCACCGGCGTTACCGCGCCGAGAATGGTGGCGGGATCGGCGCCGAGGGCAACGGAAACCGGGAAGCGTTCGCCAGGATGGGTCTGGCACCACTCCTGATAGTCGAGCGCGCCGCCACGATGGGAGAGCCAGCGCATAATCAGCCGGTTTTTACCAATCACCTGCTGGCGATAGATGCCCAGATTCTGCCGCTCTTTGTGCGGCCCGCGCGTAACGGTCAGCCCCCAGGTAATCAGCGGCGCGGCGTCGTCAGGCCAGCACTTCATCACCGGAATGCGCGACAGGTCGACCTCATCGCCGCTGAACACCACCTCCTGGCAGGGCGCGTTGCGCAGCCGTTTGGTCGGCATGTTCAGCACCTGTTTGAACTGCGGCATCTTGTCGAACAGATCGCGAAAGCCTTTCGGCGGTTCCGGCTCTTTCAGAAACGCCAGTAGCTTGCCGACTTCACGCAGCGCGCTGACCTCTTCCTGACCCATGCCCATCGCCACGCGTTTCGGCGTGCCGAACAGGTTGCACAGCACCGGCATGTCGTAGCCTTTAGGATTTTCAAACAGTAGCGCCGGTCCGCCGGCGCGCAGCGTGCGGTCGGCAATTTCCGTCATTTCCAGCTCAGGATCGATAGAGTGGCTAATGCGCTTTAACTCGCCGCGCTGTTCCAGCAGCGTGAGGAAGTCTCGTAAATCGTGATATTTCATGCGGCCTTCGCTTCCAGCCAAAGTGAATCGGCCATTATAGGGCCGATTCTTAAGGCGTGTTGGATTTTATGCAGCAACCTCAGTCGCAGCGAAAGGGAACCAGCGCCTGCAGCGCCGTGGCGTCGCGGCAGGCCTGAATCGGCTGATTATGGCGGAAAACTTTAAAATCCTCGCCGCGCACGCTGAAGTAAGAGAGCTGATTTTCATGCACATGCAGAAAACTGCCTTCGCGCAGCGCAATCACCGACTCTTCAGGATTGACGGCGCAAAACTCGGCAAGGCGTTCGTCGCGGGTTTCGCCCATATGTCCGCTGGCGTGCGCGTCAAGATAGTGCGGATTGATCTGAACCGGAAACAGCCCTAGCGCAGGCAACACCACGCTGCTGCGCACCGGCATATCGTTGGTGGTGCGAATCGAGGGCGTCGCTACGTTGCAGCCCGCGCTCCATCCGACGTAAGGCACCGCCCGTTCGCGCACGGCGCGCTGGATCGCCACAATCAGACCGTTCTCGTGCAGCATCTGATTCAGCAGCCAGGTATTGCCGCCGCTGACCAGAATCAGCTCCGCCTGCTCAATGGCCGCCACCGGCGTCGCGAAATCCTGTACGCAGCGCACGGTAACGCCCAGCGACGCGCTCAGCTCGGCGGCGCGCTGTTGATGGTCGCCGCGAATAATGGCGTAAGGCACCAGCACCGCCGAACGGATGCCGCGCTGGGCGATCATCGCATGCAGCTGCGGCTGCGCGTAGCCAAGCAGCGGCGCATCGTCGGTCAGCTTGCCGTTGCTTAATAAAAACAGTTCCATCAGCAGATCCTTTTCGCACATGTTATGAGCCACGAGTCTGAACCAGCGCACCGCCGCTCGTCAATTTTCCCGCTTGCGTCAGGCAGTTTGCGGAAACCTCGGCCACTTTGTCCGCTTCGACATCTTTCCACGCTGCGATGCGCTATAACTCTGGCAGCAGGTTTGCTATTCTTAGCGTCCATTCAATGGGAGCATTTATGGAATCCTGGTACTTACTCTATTGCAAACGTGGACAGCTGTTGCGCGCGAAAGAGCATCTTGAGCGGCAGGAGGTGCATTGCCTCAGCCCGATGATCGCTCTGGAAAAAGTGGTGCGCGGCAAACGGACCACCGTGAGTGAGCCCCTGTTTCCTAACTACCTCTTTATCGAATTTGATCCGGAAGCGATTCATACCACGACCATCAGCAGCACGCGCGGCGTCAGCCACTTCGTGCGCTTCGGCACGCTGCCTGCGACGGTGCCTTCCGCCGTTATCGAAGCGCTGCAAACCGACGTGCCGCAAACGCTGATCGATCCGGAAACGCCGCAGGTCGGTGATGAGGTCATCATCACCGAAGGAACCTTTGAAGGCCTGCGCGCCATCTTCGCCGAACCCGATGGCGAAACGCGCTCTATGCTGCTGCTTAACCTGCTGAATAAACAGGTGATGCGCAGCGTAGACAACAAGCAGTTCCGCAAGCTTTAAGGCAGTCGGAACAGCGCGCGCGCGTTACGATCCACCTGCTCCGCCAGCGCCTCCTGCTCCTCTCCACGCCACTTCGCCACCTGCTGCACGATATGCGGCAAAAAACAGGGTTCGTTGCGGCGCGACGTCGGCCGCGGATGCATATCGCGCGGCAGCAGATAAGGCGCGTCCGTCTCCAGCAGCAGCCGCTCTGCCGGGATCAGCGGCAGCATCTCACGCAGCGCCATACCGCGACGCTCATCGCAGACCCAACCGGTAATCCCCACCGACAGCCCCATCGCCAGACAGGCTTCCAGCTCGTCGCGCGTGCCGGTAAAGCAGTGCACTACCGCGCCCGGCAGCTTCGGCAGCCAGGGCGCCAGCACCGCCGCAAAGCGGTCGTGCGCTTCGCGACAGTGAAGGAAGACCGGCATATTTAGCTCGGCGGCCAGCGCCAGCTGCGCGTCGAAGGCGTACTCCTGCTGCTCGTGCGCGGCAAGGTTGCGGTTGAAATCGAGGCCGCATTCGCCAATCGCCACCACCTGCGGCCGCTCTGCCAGGCGCCGCAGCGTATTGGCCGTCTCATTCGACCATTCGCTGGCGTGATGCGGATGCACGCCCGCCGTCGACCAGCAGAAGTCGGGCTGACGCTCGGCCAGCCGCTGCGCCTGCTGGCTCTCCAGCGCATTGGTCCCGGTGATTAACATGCCGGTGACGCCCGCTTCGCGCGCACGCTTTACCACCTTGTCGCGGTCGGCGGCGAACTGCGTGCTGGTCAGGTTTACACCGATATCAAACATAATCTTTCCCATCGCTTATTAAACAAAAACCGCCCAGATGGGCGGTTCGGTAACAGGGTCTACCCGCCAGGCGCGGGAAACATACTGATAACGGGTCAGGAATCGGTATGCTGTTCCTCTTCCTGCGCCCGCCGTCCCTTCCCGACGTAGTAACGAGAAAAGAATACGCCGACTTCAAACAGGCAGTACATCGGAATAGCGAGCAAAGTTTGCGAGAAAACGTCCGGCGGTGTGAGCAGCATCCCAACAACGAACGCGCCGACCAGAATATAGGGGCGTTTCTTTTTCAGATCTTCCGGCGTAGTGATGCCGGTCCAGCAGAGCAGCACGATCGCCACCGGCACCTCGAACGCCACGCCGAACGCCATAAACAGCGTCATAACGAAGTCGAGGTAGTTGGTGATATCGGTCGCGATGGTCACGCCCTGCGGCGCGGTTTTGGCGAAGAAGCCGAACGCCAGCGGAAAGACGATAAAGTAAGCGAAGGCGACGCCGACGTAAAACAGCAGGGTGCTGGAGAACAGCAGCGGCATCACCAGCCTGCGTTCATGCCGGTAGAGCGCCGGCGCGACGAAAGCCCATACCTGATAGAGGATCACCGGCACCGCGAGAAAAACCGACACGATGATGGTGAGCTTAATCGGCGTAAAAAACGGCGAGGCGACGTCGGTGGCGATCATGCTGGCGCCGGCCGGCATCTGGCTGATCAGCGGCGAAGCGACCATATGATAGATGTCGTTGGCGAAATAGATCAGCGCCATGAAAATCGCAAACACCGCGACAATGCAGTACAGCAGACGCTTACGCAGCTCAATCAAGTGGCTGATAAGCGGTTGGGTATCTTCAACGGCCATGGTTATCGTTCATCACTTGCAGAAGAGGTTGTTGCCGGACTGCGCGGCGCGGCCGGCGCAGGATTAACAACCGCCGCTTGCGGGTTCGCATCGGTTTTAGCGGTTTCAGCGGCCTCTGCCGCCGCTTCCGGCGCCTGCGCCGGCGCGCTGGCCTGCGTGTGGGCCGTTGCCGGCGTCACAGATTCCGCCGCGCGCTGCTGCGGCGCATGAATGGTATTGGCTTCGTCCTCGGCTTTTTCGATGTCAATGCTCTGCTGAACCGAACGCTTCATCGAATCGGCGGTCTTGCGCAGCTCTTCCATTGACTCTTTCAGCTCCGGCGACAGGGTGCCGCGGCTCGCCTCTTCCACCTTTTTCAGGCTGTCCTGCAGCTCCTGCAGTTTCAGCTCCTGCGCCAGCTCATGCTGCACGTTGGCGGCCAGCGAGCGCATCGCCCGAATCCAGCCCACTACGGTTTTTACCGCAACCGGCAGTCGCTGCGGGCCGAGAACAATCAGCCCGATCACGAACACCAGTACCAGTTCACTAAAACCAATGTCGAACACGGTTTACACCTGCTTGTCGTTTTTGACGTCTTCTTTGTTAGCCGAAGTTTGCTGTTTATCCGCCAGCGTTTTGGCATTGAAATCAGCGTCCTGCTGGTTTGGATGATCCTTTTTCTCATCCTCATCGCTCATGGCTTTTTTAAAGCCCTTGATAGAGGAACCGATATCGGAACCCAGGTTTTTTAACTTATTAGTGCCAAACAGGAGTACAACGATGACGGCAATAATTAATAATTGCCAGATACTGATACCGCCCATGAGATAGTGCCTCTGATGTTGCGAGAAATTGAGAAGAGTAATGTCAGCCAAAAGCCCTGATGACGCCGGGCTTAAGGCTGCGACATTACCGCGATTCAGGCGTGGCTGACAATTAGTTTGTCTTACGCCAGCCGATTAGCCAGGTGACGAAACCCGCCGCCATTAACAGGGCCGGAAAGAAATCCCAGTCCGGGCGGCTCAGCAATACCGCAGTGCCGCTGAGCAGCAGGGTCGCGCCGACGCCGAACAGATAGCGCGCTTTATGATGCTGCGTCCGCTGGGCGTGCATATCCTTAGTCAGCTTATCGACGCTGTGCTGCAAAAGTTTATGATGCCGCATGCTTTCATAAAACAGCTCCGGCAGCTCCGGCAGCTTCTCCGCCCAGAAGGGCGCTTTTTCTTTCACCGCGCGCAGGATAGCCGGCAGGCCGATCTGATCTTTGATCCACTCTTCCAGGAACGGCTTAGCGGTTTTCCACAGATCGAGCTGCGGATAGAGCTGACGGCCGATGCCTTCGACGTAGAGCAGCGTTTTTTGCAGCAGCACCAGCTGCGGCTGCACTTCCATATTAAAGCGGCGCGCGGTGCTGAACAGGTTAAGCAGCACATGGCCGAAAGAGATCTCCGCCAGCGGCTTCTCGAAGATAGGTTCGCAAACGGTACGGATAGCGAACTCGAAATCTTCGACGTTAGTATCGGGCGGCACCCAGCCTGAATCGACGTGCAGCTCCGCCACTTTGCGGTAGTCGCGGTTGAAGAAGGCGATAAAGTTTTCCGCCAGATAGCGCTTATCCTCTTTGTTCAGCGAGCCGACGATGCCGCAGTCGATACCGATATATTGCGGATCTTCCGGATGGTCGTAGCTGACGAAGATATTGCCGGGATGCATATCGGCATGAAAGAAGCTGTCGCGGAACACCTGCGTAAAGAAGACCTGCACGCCGCGCTCGGCCAGCAGCTTCATGTTGACGCCGTGCTGCTCCAGCGTGACCACGTCGGAGATGGGAATGCCGTAAATGCGCTCCATCACCAGCATGGTTTCGCTGCAGTAGTCCGAATAGACTTCCGGCACGTAGAGCATGGGGCTATCTTCGAAGTTACGGCGCAGCTGAATGGCGTTGGCCGCTTCGCGCAGCAGGTTCAGCTCGTCGATCAGGGTCTTCTCGTAGTCGCGCACCACTTCCATGGGACGCAGACGACGTCCGTCCGGCAGCAGACGCGGCACCCAGCGCGCCAGGCGATAGATAAGCTTCATATCCGCGCGGATCACCGGCAGAATGTCAGGGCGAATCACCTTGATCACCACCTTCTTGCCGGTGGATTTCAGGGTGGCGGTATGCACCTGCGCGATCGACGCCGACGCCAGCGGTTTGATATCGAAATCATCGAACCAGGTTTCTACCGGGCCGCCGATCGATTTTTCAATCTGCTCTTTAGCCTTTACGCCGTCGAAGGGCGCAACGCGATCCTGCAGGATGGCGAGCTGGTCGGCGATCACGGGCGGAAAAAGGTCGCGACGCGTAGAGAGCATCTGGCCAAACTTAATCCAGACCGGACCGAGCTGCTCCATCGCCAGGCGCATACGCACGCCGATCTCTTCGTCTTTATGGCGGTTAGGCAGCCAGAAAATCGTGCGGCGCCAGAGGCGCAGCGGAATGGTAAGGCGCATGCGGGGGATCAGTTCATCAAGACCGTAAGTCAAAAAGATCCTGATGATGAAATATAAACGGCGAATCTCTCCAAACGTCATTTCGCCTCCAGCTGCGCTAAACGCGCCGTGAGCGCATCAAGCGAACGTTCCATCGCGTCTACCTCCTCAGAAAACCACGCCAGTTCCAGCGCGCCCGGCGCGACGCGCCACTCTTCGGTTAATGCCTGCCCCAGATAATCCTGACGGCGCGCGACCTCGCCGCGTAGCAGCCGCAGGCCGCGCTGCGCCGCCTGGCTAATGCCCTGCGCGGCGATATCGCCGATCCAGGGCGCGAGATATTCGGCCGGGTCCAGCTCCGCCAGATCGATCAGCGCGGAAAAGCGCTGCACCACCTGCAGATCGCCTTCGACCTGCAGCTCGCCGCTGCGGATCAGGCTGGTCAGCTGCTGGCGATCGCGCAGCTTCGGCAGGGTTTTCAACTGCGTAATCACGGTGCAGTCGCTGTTGTCCTGCCAGTCGCTCAGCACGTCGAGCTGCTGTTCGCTGAAGACCAGCACCAGCGGATGGGAAAGCTCCTCGAGACGCAGCGTCAGCACCTGTCCCACCAGTCGCTGGCGCGCGGCTTTCAGGCTGCGATCGCGATAGAGCATGCGGTTTAGCGCGGTCTCAAGACCGGCGGTAATCAAGGGCGTCAAGCGCATCACCATATCCGGTTAAAACTTAAATCCACGATGCAGCGCGACGATGCCGCCGGTCATGTTGTAATAAGTGGTGTTCTCGAATCCGGCGTCGTTCATCATCGCCTTCAGGGTCTCCTGATCGGGATGCATGCGGATTGACTCCGCCAGATAGCGGTAGCTTTCGGCGTCCTGCGCCACCAGCTGACCGACGCGCGGCAGAATATGGAACGAATAGGCGTCGTACGCTTTGCTGAGGGGATCGAGCACCGGTTTGGAGAACTCCAGCACCAGCAGACGTCCGCCCGGCTTAAGCACGCGGAACATCGACGCCAGCGCCTTCTCTTTGTCGGTCACGTTGCGCAGGCCGAAAGAGATGGTGATGCAGTCGAAATAGTTATCCGGGAAGGGCAGCGCTTCGGCGTTGGCCTGCACGTAACTGACGTTGCCGACTACGCCGAGATTGCGCAGTTTGTCGCGGCCCATTTTCAGCATTGAGCTGTTAATGTCTGCCAGCACCACCTGACCGGTATCGCCGACCAGACGGGAAAACTTCGCCGTCAAATCGCCGGTGCCGCCCGCCAGATCCAGCACGCGCTGTCCGCGACGCACGCCGCTGCTGTCGATGGTAAAACGCTTCCAGATGCGATGGATGCCAAAGGACATCAGATCGTTCATCAGGTCATATTTCGCCGCTACGGAGTGAAACACGTCCGCGACTTTGTCAGCTTTTTCGCTTTTGGCGACCGTCTGAAAGCCAAAATGGGTAGTTTCCTGCTGTGATTCATCTGCCATCGGTTTTACCTGTTCCACAAACAATACTTCCCGAAGTGTATCAGAGTCAGGGTAGTCAGGCACGCGACGACCCGCTTATTCATGGAGCCGCCTCACGCGCGCCTCCAGGGTTTCGGCGACGTCGTCAGGCGTCTCCTCTTCGTCCCATGCCTTTTCCGGCATCGCCTGCTCGACTAACTGCGGATTGATTGAGCGTTTAACTTCAACGCCCAGGGATTTAAACGCCTCGCTCTGCGCGATCAGGTTGCCGCGTCCTTCCGCCAGCTTTTTCATCGCCTCGCGGTAGCTGTTGTGCGCCTTATCCAGATTATGGCCGATGCCGCTCATATCATCGACGAACAGCCGCATCTTGTCATAGAGGCGCGCCGCGCGGTCGGCGATGCGCTGCGCATTGCGGCTCTGATGCTCGTAGCGCCACAGGTTGTTAATGGTGCGCAGCGCCACCAGCAGCGTCGTCGGGCTCACCAGCATGATGTTCTGCTGCAGCGCCTCGCTGATCAACTCCGGCTGTCGGTCGATCGCCAGCAGAAAGGCCGGCTCGACCGGAATGAACATCAACACATAATCGAGCGAGCGTAAACCGGCCAGTTGTTGATAATCTTTACGGCCCAGCAGGCGAATATGGCTGCGCACCGCGGCGACATGTTCCTGAAGCGCCTGCTCGCGCGTCACTTCATCTTCCGCGTTGAAGTAGCGCTCGTAGGCCACCAGCGTCATCTTGGCGTCGACCACCACATCTTTGCCCTGCGGCAGACGCACGATCACATCCGGTTGCATTCTGCCCTGCTGCTCCGACTGCAAACTGACCTGCGTCTGATACTCATGGCCTTCGCGCAGGCCTGACGCCTCCAGTACGCGGCTCAGCACCACTTCGCCCCAGTTGCCCTGAATCTTGTTGTCGCCTTTCAGCGCTTTGGTGAGGTTGATCGCCTCCTGCGCCATCTGCGCATTCAGCTGCTGCAGCTGGCGGATCTCGTGCGCCAGCGTGTGACGCTCGCGCGCCTCCTGGCCGAAGCTGTCATGCACCTGGCGGCGAAAACCGTCCAGCTGCTCGCGCAGCGGAGCGATCAGGCTGTTCAGGCTCTGGCGGTTCTGCTCGTCGACGCGGCGGCCGCTGTTTTCGAAGATGCGGTTGGCGAGATTTTCGAACTGCGCGCTGAGGCGCTGCTCGCTACTGGTGAGCAGACGCTGCTTCTCTTCGGCGGCGAAGCGCGTCTCTTCAAGGCGGATGGTCACCTCGCGCAGCTCGGCCTCCTGCGCGCTGTTGACCTCTAGCTGGTTGCGCAGCTCGCGGTTGAGCTGTTCGCATTCGCCGCGCCAGTAATCGAGCTGTTGCAGCCGCTCCTGCGCGCCGCTCAGCGCGCCATGCAGCTGGCGCAGCTCCTGTTCGCGCTGCTGCAGCTGTTGCTGGAGCTGTTCAAGCTGCTGCTGCTGACGCTGATGCGCCTCCTGCTGCAAACGGCGCTCGGTGGCAAAGCTGGCGGCCTGATGGCCAGCGCGCAGCTGCGCCAGCATCCAGCCGATGCCCAGTCCGGCGAGCGCCAGACAGGCGCTGATAATAATCTGCTGATCCATGATTCCCTCGAGACGCGCATTGCTCGGGAAAAGGTAAAGTCGGCCTGTATGAATGTCCAGACTAATTTAGGGCGGTTTTCACCCCGGAGCAGGCGCTACAGCGCTTTGACCTGTAGCTCGCCCGCTTTCCACGCGTCGGTGAGAAAAAACGGCATCGGCATCAGCCATTCATCCCCTTTTACCCGCGCCGGATAAACAAAGACGTTGCCGCCCCAGGTAAGCTCCACGGACTGCGTCTCTCCCTCTTTCACCGTCGCTTTGCCCGCCATGCTGGCAAAGCCGGCGTTGCTGCCGACGTGGAAGTTCTCCATGCGCCAGCGCACCGGCGCGTGCGGCGGCCAGGGCTGCGCCTGATGAAAATGGAAAATCTCATCGTGGCTCAGCAGGCTTTCGCGCACCGTCGGCCACAGCGCGGCCTTCAGGAAATATTGATCGGTAAAGCGCGCGTTGCCGCTGTAGCGGGCGATAAAGTCGCGCATCGCCTGCGCCATGTTGCTGAAGACGCCGTTGCAGCCGCCCCACATGCCCGCCAGCAGCAGCTCGGTATGGGAAAAGTAGTCGCGCATATGGTGGAACCAGTATGGCGAGGCGAGCCAGGCGTCGACCGCCGCCGCTTCGCGCTCCGACAGCAGCGAGTCGGCGTCGCGGATAATAAAGCGTTTGACGCCGGGATCGTCCATCACCAGAAAACGCCACAGCGTCGGGTAGATCGCCTTTTCCTGCGACATATCGATCAGCTCGACGTGCGGCTGGTTGAGACGCTGCCACACGTGCTGCGGCACGCTTTGATCCAGATAAATGCGGCAGCGCCAGCCGGGATAGAGTTGCTGCGCCACCTCGACGTTTTTAATCAGGGTTTCGCAGTAGCGCGGCTGACCGCCGTAGAGGCTGAAGGCGATCGCGTTCTGTTCGGGTTTCGTCAGATCGATCGGTTCCGGCCGCGCCGCCGGAAAGGAGTAACGCTGACCCTGACGAAAACGCGCGTCTGCGCCGTTCAGCGCTTCCAGGCCATATTTCGCCAGCTCCTCTCGCTTGCCCATCCAGCCGCACAGCTCCGCCAGTCCATCCAGCCAGGTTTCCGAAGCGGTCGCGCGCACGGCGGGCGGCGCCTGATAGATTTTCTGATAGACGCGGTAAGATTTGCTGTAGTGGCCGAGCCGCAGCAGACAGAGCGCGTAGTCGCTCAGCACCTGCATCTGATTTGGCATGATGCGCAGCACCTCTTCGCAGCAGCTGGCGGCGGCGGCGTAATCCTGCTGTGACATATGCTGGCGAAAGCGCGCGGCGGCGTTTTCAAGGCGCGCCTGCATGGCGGCGGGAGAGGCGGTTAAGGCGGATTTCTGTCGTGGCGGCGTGTGGCGCATCGGGCGATCCTCGCTTTTGCTGTAAAGAGCAGAGGCAGCGCGCAGAGGCGCTGCCTGAAAGCGTTATAACAAACGGCGCGCCGCTTCGACCACAATTTTTACCGCATCGCTCTCGGTCTGCTTCATGGCGGCCGCATCCGGGATCTCTTTCTGGGTACGGTTGACGATGACGCCCGCTACCATGCCCGCACGCAGCCCCTGGCTGGCGCACATCGTCAGCAGCGTGGCAGACTCCATCTCATAGTTAAGCACGCCCATCTGCTGCCACTCCTTCATCGAGCCCTGAAAGCGGCTGACCACGCGGCCGGAGAAGGTGTCGTAACGCTCCTGGCCTGGATAGAAGGTGTCGGACGACGCGGTAACGCCGATATGGGTAGTCGCGCCGCTCGCCTCCGCCGCCGCAACCAGCGCAGTGGTGCAGGCGAAATCTGCTACGGCGGGAAATTCCAGCGGCGCGAAGTGCTGGCTGGCGCCGTCGAGGCGCACCGCGCCAGTGGTAACCAGCACGTCGCCGACGTTAATGTGCGGCTGAATAGCGCCGGTGGTGCCGACGCGCAGAAAGGTGCGCACGCCAAGCTGCGCCAGCTCTTCTACCGCGATAGAGGTCGACGGGCCGCCGATGCCGGTGGAGCAGACCACCACTGGCTTGCCGTCCAGCTTCGCCAGCCAGGAGGTGAATTCCCGGTGCGACGCCAGCGGCTGGGCGTCCGCCATCAGTCCGGCAATTTTCTTTACGCGCTCCGGATCGCCGGGAACGATAGCCAGGGTCGCGCCCTGCAGATCGGCTTTGGTGAGGCCAAGGTGGAAAACGTCAGACATAGCAAACTCCTGAACAGGGAAGTGAAGCGCGCCACTCTACGTCAGCGCAGCGCAAATTTGTGTGATAACAGTCACTATCAAAAATGAATGTTACATTTTGCATTGATGACAATGCGATCTAAGTCACATAACTAAGCCATTCAGAACGCCATTGCTACAAGCTGTGTGCGTCGGGCTTCGCAGCAATGTTAAAGAGAAGAGTGTCTTGCTTGCTCCCTACTCTGTTCCCGGTCTCTGGTCCAGACGTCATCTGGCCAGGCTATAGTTACGTGATTGCGCTACTGCCAGCACGGAGAAAAAAATGAAAACCGAAGACAATATGGCACAAAAATCATCGACGGGCGGCTTTGCACCTGCAGTACAGCCGACCGCCTCAACCACGATTCATACCGACAGCCAGGATATTCAGGCAGGCGAAACCTCGGTGCCGAGCCAGGGTGAAAATATGCCCGCTTACTACGCCAGACCGAAAGAGGCGAACGGTCCGCTGCCGGTGGTGCTGGTGGTGCAGGAGATCTTTGGCGTGCACGAGCATATTCGCGATATCTGCCGTCGGCTGGCGCTGGAGGGCTATCTGGCCGTTGCGCCGGAGCTCTATTTCCGCGAAGGCGACCCGAACGATTACCACGATATCCCTACCCTGTTCAGCGAGCTGGTCAGCAAAGTGCCGGACAGTCAGGTGCTTTCCGATCTCGACCACGCAGCCAACTGGGCCGGCCGCAACGGCGGCGATATTCGCCGCATGGGCATTACCGGCTTCTGCTGGGGCGGCCGCATCAGCTGGCTTTACGCCGCGCACAATCCGCAGCTGCGCGCCGCCGTCGCCTGGTATGGTCGCCTCATCGGCGAGAAAACCATGAAGCAGCAGAAGCATCCGATCGATATCGCCGTGGATTTAGGCGCGCCGGTGCTGGGCCTCTACGGCGGCCAGGACGATGGCATTCCGCTGGAGAGCGTGGAGCAGATGCGTCAGGCGCTGCACGCCGCTAACGCCAAAGCGGAGATCGTTGTCTATCCCGACGCGGGCCACGCCTTCAACGCCGACTATCGTCCGAGCTATCACGCCGAATCGGCGCAGGATGGCTGGGCGCGTATGCTGACGTGGTTTAAGCAGTTCGGCGTCGTCTGATTACGCACGCAATAAAAAAGGGGCGCCGCAGCGCCCCATCTTCAACAGCAACAGACCCTAAACTCAGGCGTTTTCGCCGCGCAGTCTCTTCGCCGCCTCCACCATGTTCGCCAGCGCCTGACGGGTTTCCGTCCAGCCGCGCGTTTTCAGGCCGCAGTCCGGGTTGACCCACAGACGCGCTTCCGGGATGCGCTGCGCCGCTTTACGCAGCAGATTCTCTATCCACTCGACGCTCGGCACGTTCGGCGAGTGAATATCGTAAACGCCGGGGCCGATTTCGTTCGGATACTCAAATGCCTTAAAGGCTTCCAGCAGATCCATATCGGAACGCGAGGTTTCGATGGTGATGACGTCGGCATCCAGCGCTGCGATAGACGCCATGATGTCGTTGAATTCGCAATAACACATATGGGTGTGGATCTGGGTGTCGTCTTTCGCCACCGCGGCGTTAAGGCGGAAGGCGTCTACCGCCCACTTCAGGTAGGCAGCCCAGTCGGACTGGTGCAGCGGCAGGCCTTCGCGCAGCGCCGGCTCGTCAATCTGGATGATGCCGATGCCGGCCGCTTCGAGATCCGCGACCTCGTCGCGCAGCGCCAGCGCAATTTGCTTCGCGATGGTTTCGCGCGATACGTCTTCGCGCGGGAACGACCAGCAGAGAATGGTTACCGGGCCGGTCAGCATCCCTTTCACCGGCTTGCTGGTCAGCGACTGCGCATAGGTTGCCCACTCCACGGTAATCGGCCGAGGGCGGCTGACGTCGCCGATAATCACCGGCGGCTTGACGCAGCGCGAGCCGTAACTTTGCACCCAGCCGTTCTGGGTGAAGACGAAACCCTCCAGGTTTTCGCCGAAGTACTCCACCATATCGTTACGCTCCGCTTCGCCGTGCACCAGCACGTCGAGGCCCAGGCGCTCCTGTTCGGCGATCGCCTGTTTGATATGCTGCGCGATGCCGGTGCGGTAGCTGGCGCCGTCGATATTGCCTTTTTTAAAATCGAGGCGCAGGCCGCGGATCTCGGTGGTCTGCGGGAAGGAGCCGATGGTGGTGGTCGGCCAGGCCGGCAGATTAAAGCGGCTGCGCTGTGCGCGGGCGCGGACGGCGTAAGCGCTGGCGCGCTCGGTATCCTGCGCGGAGATCGCCGCCAGACGCCTGCCCACCGCCGCATTGTGGACGCGGCTGGAGTGGGCGCGATGGCGAACTGGCGCGCTCCAGGCGTCCAGCGAGGCCGCGTCATTATGGTTGAGCGCGTCGCTCAACAGCTTCAGCTCGCCGCATTTTTGCAGCGCGAAGGCGAACCAGCTTTTTACTTCGTCATCGAGGCGGGTCTCTGCGCGCAGATCGATCGGGCTATGCAGCAGCGAACAAGAGGTGCCGATCCACAGCAGGCGACGCTGGCCAACCAGCGGCTGTAGGCGTTCGAACCAGCGGCTCAGGTCGGCGCGCCATACGTTGCGGCCGTTGATAACGCCAAGCGACAGCAGCCACGTCGTCGGCAACTGCTGATGTAGCTGTGTGAGGTCGTCGCTGCCGTGCACCAGATCGACATGCAGCCCCTGCACCGGCAGCGCGCGAATAACCTCAAGGTTCTGGCCGATGCTGTCGAAATAGGTGGTCAGCAGCAGCTTCACGCTGCCCTGCAGCGCCTGGTAAGCGGGCCTGAATGCTTCGCGCCACGCCTGCGGCAGCTCCAGCGACAGCGCCGGCTCGTCAATCTGCACCCACTCGACGTCGCGTTTTTTCAGCTCGGCCAGCACCTGCTGGTAAACCGGCAGAAGCTCATTCAGCAGCGACAGGCGATCGAACGGCTCGCCTTTAACTTTACCCAGCCAGAGCCAGGTCACCGGGCCGAGCAGCACCGGCTTCACCCTGTGGCCCAGCGCCAGCGCCTCGTCCACCTCGTCCAGCAGCTGGGTCCAGGCAAGTTTGAACGCCTGCCCTTTTGTAAACTCCGGCACGATGTAGTGATAGTTGGTGTTAAACCATTTGGTCATCTCGGCGGCGGCGGCCGGTTCGCCAGTCGGCGCCCGACCGCGCGCAATGCGAAACAGCGTATCGAGGTCGATGGTTCCGTCTTGATTCTGATGGCGCGCCGGAACATTGCCCAGCATCAGGCTGGTGGTCAACACATGATCGTACCAGGCGAAATCGCCCACCGGCAGCAGATCTACGCCCGCCTCTTTCTGCTGCTGCCAGTGGCGGGCGCGCAGCTCGCGTCCGGCCGCCAGCAGCTCTTGCTGAGTCGCCTTGCCCGCCCAGTAGCTCTCCTGCGCTTTTTTCAGTTCGCGATGCAGGCCGACGCGGGGAAAGCCGAGGCTGTGATTCAGAATGGTCATATGCTGTTCTCCCGATAATTTCTCTTTGGCTTCGTCTGGCAGCCAAAGATGTTTAGCCGTCCAGATGTTTACACCGCTATATTCTGCGGGTAGTGTATGTTCCTCAAGCGCAAATTGTTCAATCTCCATGTGAAGGACGCTCATGATCGAACTTAAGCACCTGCGGACGCTTCAGGCTCTGCGTAATACCGGCTCGCTGGCCGCCGCCGCCGCGCAGCTTCATCAGACGCAATCCGCGTTGTCGCATCAGTTCAGCGATCTCGAGCAGCGGCTGGGATTCCGCCTGTTCGTGCGCAAAAGCCAGCCGCTGCGCTTCACGCCGCAGGGCGAAATTCTGCTGCAGCTGGCGGAGCAGGTGCTGCCGCAAATCCAGCAGGCGCTGCAGGCGTGCCACGAGCCTTATCAGGCGACGCTGCGCATCGCCATTGAGTGCCACAGCTGCATTCAGTGGCTGACGCCGGCGCTGGACAACTTTCGTCAAAGCTGGCCGCAGGTGGTGATGGATTTTAAATCGGGCGTGACCTTCGATCCGCAGCCTGCGCTGCAGCAGGGCGAACTGGACGTGGTGCTGACCTCCGATATCCTGCCGCGCAGCGGCCTGCACTACACGCCGATGTTCGACTTCGAAGTGCGCCTGGTGCTGGCGCCCGATCATCCGCTGGCGCAGGTCGAGCACATTACCCCCGAGGACCTGGCACAGGAGGTGTTAATGATCTATCCGGTGCAGCGCCAGCGGCTGGATATCTGGCGGCATTTTCTTCAGCCGGCAGGCGTCAGCCCGGCCCTGAAGAGCGTCGACAATACGCTGCTGCTGATTCAGATGGTGGCGGCGCGCATGGGCATCGCCGCGCTGCCGCACTGGGTAGTAGAGAGTTTCGAAAAGCAGGGATTAATCGTGACGAAAACCCTGGGCGAAGGGCTGTGGAGTCGCCTTTATGCCGCCGTACGCGACGGCGAGCAGCGTCAGCCGGTGCTGGAAGCCTTTACCCGCTTTGCGCGGCAGCACGCCTGCGAACATCTGCCGTTCGTGCGCGATGCGGCGCTTCCCGGCGCGATTTTGCAACGCTGAGCCGCAAATTCCCCTATAATGCGCAGCCTGTTAAACGACCACGAGAAAATCTCACCATGACCAATAACGATATTTTGCGCAGCGTGCGCTTTATGCTGAATTTAAGCGATGCCAAAGTGGTGGAGATTTTCGCACTGACCGACTGCGAAGTGGCGCTGAGCGACGTGCAGGCCTGGCTGAAAAAAGAGGACGACGCGGCGTTTAAACCGTTGCCGGACGTGCTGATGGGCTATTTTCTCAACGGCCTGATTTTCTTCCGTCGCGGCAAAAGCGAAGAGATGCCAGCGCCCTCGATTGAGCGCCGCATGAACAACAACATTTTTATGAAAAAACTGCGTATCGCCTTCGATCTGAAAACCACCGATATTCCGGCAGTGCTGGAAAAGGCGAACTTCTCGGTTTCTCAGGCGGAAATTGGCGCCATCTTCCGCAAGCCGGATCATAAAAACTACCGCGAATGCGGCGATCAGATTATGCGCAACTTTTTAAAGGGCCTGACCATGACGCTGCGCCCGACACAGCCGGCGAAAGCCGCTCCGACGCAGGCGGCGAAAAGCGCGCCGTCGCAGGCCACGAAAACCAGCCCGACGCAGACGGCAAAATCCGCCTCATCGAAGACGGCGAAACCTCGCCCGGCCCAGCCGCCAAAAGCCAAAAAATAGTTCCGTCACTTAGCGCGCGACGGCCGTCAGAGCGATCATCACCGCTCTGACGGATTATGCATTTCAGCGACTGCGTAATACCCAGCGCTTATGCACGTATAGCGAGGCGAAAATCACCAGCGCGCCAGCGATAAAACTGGGCCAGTGCGGCTTCTGCTGCCAGATCGCCAGATTCACCAGCAGCCCCGCCGGAACATGCATATTGTTCATAATGCCCAGCGTGCCCGCATCGACCTGGGTGGCGCCGTAGTTCCACATAAAGTAGCCCAGCCCCGACGCCGCCACGCCCAGCCAGACCAGAATGCCCCACTGCAGCGAGGTGGTCGGCAGTTTCGCCGGGTTGCCCCACAGGCACCAGGCGATAATCGCAATCAGCACCGCGCCGAGATAAAACCAGGAAAAGGCGGTGTGCTGCGGCATCGGCCGGGTTTCCTGCAGCCGTTTATAGCCCACCATGCCCACGGCAAAGCAGATATTCGCCAGCTGCACCAGCAGCAGCCCGAACCAGAAATGATCGCTGACCTTGTCGTAGCGAATAATCGCCGCGCCCGCCACCGCCAGCAGCGCGCTGAAGGCGTAGCCGATGCGCAGCGGACGCTTGCTGATCAGATCATAAATCAGGGTGACGTAGAGCGGCGTCATGACGGTAAACAGCAGGAACTCGGAAACGCTGAGGTAGAGATAGGCCTCGAAGCTAATCAGGTACATGATGCCGAGCTGCAGCATCCCCACCAGCATATAGAGCAGCAGCGTCGATGGACGATAGCCGCGCCAGCGTAAAAAAGGCAAAAACACCAGCGCCGCCAGCGCCAGGCGCATCAACACGGAGAACCAGGAATCCACCTGCCCCGCCAGATATTCTCCAATCAGGCTAAAGGAAAAAGCCCAAAGAATAGTGGTAACGATCAGTAACAGCACAGCTTCAATCCTGCAAAAAGAGAGAGGCCGCTAGTGTAATCAATGAGCTCTTCCTGCGCGGCGCTTTCTGGTTGACAAGTGATTATAAAACCATCGCTTAATGCGTTTTGCCGCTGCGCAATTTACAGGCTATGCGCGATTACCGCCATTTTGTGAATTTCACCCTGCGTGATTGTCATAAAAGTGTAACAAATGTGTCAACTATCACAGCCAGCATGCGCGAAAAACGCCATCATAGACGCGAAAAGGAACATGGCGACGACCTCTGGAATGCGTCGCCCATTTCCACAATGACAACATGCCTGGGAGGGCAGCTATGCTGAGCATCTTTAAACCCGCACCGCATCGACCGCAGGTGGCGGAAGATCAGGTTGATCCTTTATATCGCCGCCTGCGCTGGCAGATCTTCTTTGGTATCTTCTTTGGCTACGCCGCCTACTATCTGGTACGCAAAAATTTCGCGCTGGCGATGCCCTATCTGGTCGAGCAGGGCTTTTCGCGCGGCGACCTCGGCTTTGCGCTTTCCGGCATCTCGATTGCGTACGGCTTCTCAAAATTTATTATGGGTTCGGTTTCGGATCGCTCGAATCCGCGCGTGTTTCTGCCTGCCGGACTGATCCTCGCCGCCGCGGTGATGCTGTTTATGGGCTTCGTGCCCTGGGCGACCTCCAGCATTATGGTGATGTTCGCGCTGCTGTTTGCCTGCGGCTGGTTCCAGGGCATGGGCTGGCCGCCCTGCGGGCGCACCATGGTGCACTGGTGGTCGCAGAAAGAGCGCGGCGGCATCGTTTCGGTGTGGAACTGCGCGCATAACGTCGGCGGTGGCCTGCCGCCGCTGCTGTTCCTGCTCGGCATGGCCTGGTTCAACGACTGGAAAGCGGCGCTCTATATGCCCGCTTTCGCCGCCATCGCCGTGGCGCTGATCGCCTTCGCGCTGATGCGCGATACGCCGCAGTCCTGCGGATTGCCGCCTATTGAGGCGTACAAGCACGACTACCCGCCGGACTACAGCGCCACGCACGAAGAGGAGCTGACGGCGAAACAGATCTTCACCCAGTATGTGCTGCCCAACAAGCTGCTGTGGTATATCGCGCTGGCGAACGTCTTCGTCTACCTGCTGCGCTACGGCATTCTCGACTGGTCGCCCACCTACCTGAAAGAGGTGAAGCACTTCACGCTGGATAAATCTTCCTGGGCCTACTTCCTGTACGAATACGCCGGCATTCCCGGCACGCTGCTGTGCGGCTGGATGTCGGACAAGGTGTTTAAGGGGAATCGCGGCGCGACCGGGGTCTTCTTTATGACGCTGGTGACCATCGCCACGGTAGTCTACTGGTTTAACCCGGCGGGCAATCCCGGCGTAGATATGGCCTGCATGATCGTCATCGGCTTTCTGATTTACGGTCCGGTGATGCTGATCGGCCTGCATGCGCTGGAGCTGGCGCCGAAAAAAGCGGCGGGCACCGCCGCAGGCTTTACCGGCCTGTTCGGTTATCTCGGCGGTTCGGTCGCAGCCAGCGCCATCGTCGGCTATACCGTCGATTTCTTCGGCTGGAACGGCGGTTTTCTGGTGATGGTGGTAGGCTGCGTGCTGGCGGTGATCCTGCTGCTGTTGACCATGATTAACGAACGCAAGCACAAGCAGCAGCTGGCGTCATAAAGAAAGAGGCCGGCATCGCGCCGGCCTCTTGCGTCAGGATAAAAACAGCGTGCGCAGCGTATGCGGCACGGCATCATCCGCATTGCTGCCGATCACTTCCAGATCTGGCAGCGTATCCTTCAACCGCTGGTGGGCGTTGCGCATAATGCAACCCTTGCCCGCCATGCTCAGCATCTCTACGTCGTTCATGCCGTCGCCGAAGGCGATGCACGCCTTGAGCGAGTGCCCCAGCTGTTTCGCCACCGCTTCCAGCGCATGTCCCTTCGACACGCCGCCCGCCATCACCTCCAGACAGGTCGGCAGCGAAAAGCTGACGTTAACGCGATCGCCCCAGCGCGCCTGCAGCGCCAGTTCGAGCGGGATCAGCGCCTCGGGATCGTCGCTGGTGAAAAAGACCTTGCTGATATTGTCGCCCGGCAGCATGCCTGGCTCATACACCTGATAAGTGAATACCGACTCGCGGAAATAGTCCTGCTCCGCCGGATGGGTGCGGCTCATAAACCATTCGTCGTCGCGATAGACGTGCGTCAGGATGGCGGGATTAGCGTAGTGCAGGCCGTAAAGCTCCAGCGCAATATCTTCGTCGAGGTTATGGCTGAACACCAGCTCGCCCTCGGCGTTGTGCACGCGCGCGCCGTTAGAAGTGATCATATAAGCGGGAATGCCCAGCTTGTCGCGCATCTGCCCTACGTCGATATAATGACGGCCGGTGGCGAAAACAAAGTGGATATCGCGCGCCACCAGCTGTTGCAGAATATCGTGGGCGTAGGGCGTTAGCCGATGTTCGGGAGAGAGCAGCGTGCCATCCAGATCGGATGCGACGATTTGAAACATGAAAACCTCAGGTATTGTTATAGGCCGTAGCCGGTAAGATAACTTTTCGAATCAGGGATGCGCCTCGAAGAAATCGACCAGCGCATTCAGCGCTTCGGCGCGCATGGCATCTTTTTCAAACAGAATTTCGTGGCGCGCCTCTTTGATGACGCGCGTCTCGCAAGGATGGCCTGCCTGCGCCATCGCCGCGCAAAAAAGATCCTGCGAACGGTTGTCCACTACGCGATCCTCGCCCGCCTGCAGCAGCAAAAGCGGCGTGGTAATGGTGCTGGCCAGGCTCAGGATATTGCGCCCGGCGTGAATACCTTCGCGCACCCAGTGATAGGTCGGTCCGCCGACGCGGATAGCGGGATCGTCAGCGTAAAAACGCAGGCTGCGGCGATAGCGCTCCGCGCTGTGCGTGAGGCGATTGATGCCGAACGGATGCGCGCGCCAGCGTCCGGTGCCGAGCGCATAGCCATCGCGTATCGCCGGGCGCTTCTCCGCCCAGTCGAGGATACGGTTCGCCAGGAAAGAGGGCATCGGCAGCGCGATGCCGAACATCGGCGCCACCAGCGTCACGGCATGAAACGCCTGCGGCTGGCGCGCCAGAAACAGCGTCAGGATGGCGCCGCCCATCGAATGCGCCAGCGCGTAGCGGCGCTGGTAGTGGCCGCCGACAATCTCTTTCAGATAGAGCGTCTCTAAGTCGTCGACGTAGTGCGTGAACTCCACCACATGACCGCGGTGGGTATCCTGCAGCAGCCGATCGGATCGCCCCTGCCCGCGATGGTCGAGGATCACCACGTCAAAGCCGCAGTGAAACAGGTCGTACGCCAGTTCGGGGTATTTGACGTAGCTTTCGATGCGCCCAGGCACGATAAGAATCACGCGCTTATGGTGCGGCGCAGTGAAGCGCACATAGCGCAGAGTGACGTTTTCCACGCCGACGAATTCACGCTCTTCGCGCCGGTGCCAGAAGTCGAGCAGCGGACCGTGCGCAAAGGCGGCAAAGGCTTTTTCCCGATTGAGCCAGCTCGCTTTATGTCGTTCCATCTATCCCCCTGCAGACGCGCGATAGGCCTGTAGCGAGCCGCGCATGCGGCCCGTAGCGTCACGCTTGTTTCTGGCGTATTGTGTCATATTTCCGCCCAGACAGGGAGCGCAACCCATGACCACTGAATGGTGGCTGACTTACCTTCTCACCACCACTATCCTCAGCCTTTCGCCCGGTTCCGGCGCGATTAATACCATGAGCACCGGCATCAGCCACGGCTATCGCGGCGCAGCGGCCTCGATCAGCGGCCTGCAGCTTGGCCTGGCGATCCATATCGTGCTGGTGGGGATCGGGCTGGGCGCGCTCTTTTCCCAGTCGCTGCTGGCGTTTGAAGTGTTGAAGTGGGCGGGCGCGGCCTATCTGGTGTGGCTCGGCATTCAGCAGTGGCGCTCTGCGGGCGCGATCGATCTTGATGCGGTGGCGAAAGCAACGCCGCGCCGCCGCCTGTTTAAGCGCGCGGTGCTGGTGAACCTGACTAACCCGAAAAGCATCGTGTTCCTCGCCGCGCTGTTTCCGCAGTTTATCCTGCCGCACCAGCCGCAGGCGATGCAGTACCTGGTGCTCGGCGCCACCACTATTGTCGTCGATATTATCGTGATGATCGGCTACGCCACGCTGGCGACGCGCATTGCGGCCTGGATTAAGGGGCCAAAGCAGATGAAGCTGCTGAACCGGATCTTTGGCGGATTGTTTATGGCGGTCGGCGCGCTGTTAGCCAGCGCCAGAAGAATAGCCTGAAAAGCACGCCGATGCTTAAGGCCGTCGGCGGCGCAGCCAGGCCTTAACGAATAAGAGCGCCGATGCTTAAGGCCGTCGGTGTCGCAGCCAGTTCGGTGCCGGCCAGCGCGCAGTCACCGCAGCGTACTGTAGTACGTGAGGATGACGAGCACTGCCCGGTGCCGAAATGGCAAGTAAGCCAGGCCTTAACGAGAAATGATGAGGTGGATGCCGAAACCGGCGAATAAAACTCCCGCTACGCCATCGACCCACTTCGCCGCGCGCTGATACTTATCGCGCATCCACGGCAGAGCGAAAATCGCCGCCACCAGCGTGAACCACGCAAAGGTTTCGCCGACGATCAGCAGAAACAAGCCCCAACGCTCCAGCGCTCCGATGTCGTTGCCGACGAACAGCGAGAAGACGCTGCCGAAATAGATAATCGCTTTCGGATTAGAGAGATTGGTGAGAAAGCCTTTAAGAAAGCTTCTGCCCTTTTTCGGCAGTTCCACCACCGGCGCATCCTGTACCGGCTGCTTATGGCGCTGACGCGCCGAGCTGAGCAGCTGCCAGCCCATCCACAGCAGATAGAGACCGCCGCCGACCATAATGATCTGATGCAGCCACGCCATCTTCTCCAGGATCAGGTGCAGCCCCATTAGCGCGACGCCCGCCCAGATAACGATCCCAAGCGTAATGCCGAGCACGCCCATCATCGCCTCTTTGCGCGAGCGGCTGGCGGCGGTTTGCGAAACAAAAAAGAAGTCCGGGCCGGGACTCATCAGCGCGACCAGATGCACCAGCGCGACCGTGGCAAATAACATCAGCATAGGTAGTGTCCTTTACTCTTCATCATCAAGATGCTCTTTGATCATCACCAGGAAAGGTTTGCCAAAGCGCTCCAGTTTGCGGTGGCCGACGCCGTTGACGCTCAGCATCTCCGACGCCGTTACCGGCATCTGCTCCGCCATCTCAATCAGCGTGGCGTCGTTAAACACCACGTAAGGCGGGATATTCTCTTCGTCGGCAATCGCTTTACGCAGCTTGCGCAGCTTGGCAAACAGCTTGCGATCGTAATTGCCGCCGTAAATTTTCGGCGAGCTGCTGCTTTTCGGCTTCGCCGCGTTAAGGCGCGGCACCGCCAGCATCAGCGGCACTTCGCCGCGCAGCACCGGACGCGCCGCTTCCGTCAGCTGCAGCGCGGAGTGCATGGCGATATTCTGCGTCACCAGCCCCAGATGGATAAGCTGACGCAGCACGCTGACCCAGTGTTCGTGGCTCTGCTCGCGGCCGATGCCGTAAACCGGCAGCTTATCATGGCCCTGGTCGCGGATACGCTGGTTGTTGGCGCCGCGCAGCACCTCGACCACATAGCCCATGCCGAATCGCTGCCCGACGCGATAGATGCAGGAAAGGGCCTTCTGCGCTTCCACCAGGCCATCGTAACGCTTTGGCGGATCGAGACAGATGTCGCAGTTGTCGCACGGCTGCTGACGTCCTTCGCCGAAATAGTTCAGCAGCACCAGACGTCGGCAGGTTTGCGCTTCGGCGAAGGCGCCCATGGCGTTGAGCTTATGGCGTTCGATATCCTGCAGCGGGCCGGGCGCTTTCTCTTCCAGACATTTGCGCAGCCACGCCATATCCGCCGGGTCGTAGAGCATCATCGCTTCGGCCGGCAGCCCGTCGCGTCCGGCGCGACCGGTTTCCTGATAATAGGATTCGATATTGCGCGGTATGTCGAAGTGCACCACGAAGCGCACGTTGGGCTTGTTGATGCCCATGCCGAACGCCACCGTCGCGACCACGATCTGCAGATCGTCGCGCTGAAACGCTTCCTGCACCCGGGCGCGCTGCGCGCTGTCGATGCCGGCATGATAGGCGCCGACGCTCAGCCCGCGGCTCTGCAGACGCGCGGCGGTGTCTTCAACCTTGGCGCGACTGTTGCAGTAGATGATGCCGCTTTTGCCGCGCTGATCCTGAACGTAGCGCAGCAGCTGCTCGGTGGGTTTGAACTTCTCCACCAGCGTATAGCGAATGTTAGGACGGTCGAAACTGCTGATCTGAATCAGCGGGTCCTGCATATCCAGCAGGTGAACGATGTCGTTGCGCGTGGTTTCGTCGGCGGTGGCGGTCAGCGCCATTACCGGCAGCTGCGGAAAACGCTGGCGCAGCTGCCCCAGCGCGCCATATTCCGGCCGGAAGTCGTGGCCCCACTGCGAGATACAGTGCGCTTCGTCGACCGCCAGCATCGCAGGCTGCCAGTGCGCCAGGCTCTCGAGGAAGTTATCCATCATCAGACGTTCAGGCGCGATATAGAGCAGCCTGACGCGGCCGGTGCGGCAATCCGCCATCACCTGCTGCTGCTGCTCGCGCGTCATGGTGGAGTTGAGGCACGCCGCCGCGACGCCGTTCGCCAGCAGCTGATCCACCTGATCTTTCATCAGCGAAATCAGCGGCGACACCACCAGCGTCAGGCCTTCCTGCACCAGCGCGGGGATCTGATAACAGAGCGATTTGCCGCCGCCGGTAGGCATAACGACCAGACAATCCCGTCCGCTCAGCGCCGCATTGATGATGGTTTGCTGACCGGGACGAAAATGCTGATAGCCGAAGGTATCCTGCAATACCTGCTGCGCCAGCGCTTCCTGATTATGTACTACCGAGATTGCCACTGTATTCCTGTTGTTTTCCGGAGAGTCAGAACAGATCGTTCAGCATGACGCCGACGCCGAGACGCGTCTGACGATGGTTATAGTCGATAAGCGACTCGCCATAACCGCTAAACACCTGGGTATAGAAACGAACGTGTTCGCTGATCGGATAGCTCCAGCCCAGCGTCGCGCCGCCAAAACCGGTATTCCAGTTGTAGTTGCCTTCTACGCTGAAGATATTCTCGCCGGCGACATAACCCAGCTTCAGACGGTAATAGCCCATATATTTGGTGATATCCGGGTTATCGTCTTCGCTGTCCGGTATGCGGTACCAGGGTTTGACTTCGGCGAGGAAGTTGCCGTTCTGCGCCATCAGGCGCGCATAGACGCGGTTCCAGCTGCGCGAAGTCGGGTCGCTGCGGCCGTTGGACTGGTGGTTAAAGCCCACTTCCACATCGCGCAGCGTCCAGCCGGCGAAGTCATAATCCGTGGCCCAGCCGAGGAAAATCTGCGGCTCGTAGTTGGTCTCGCGAAACGGCGACGACTCGCCGCGGTTCGACAGCTGCCACCAGGAACGCTGCGTATAGGAGGCGGCCAGCACGGAGTTGTCACCCAGAATACCGCGCCACAGCGGAAATGCCAGACTGAGCTGAAATTTCACTTCATCTTTGCGCGCGTTGTCCGCCCAGTTATAGGAGGAGATCGCCTCTTTATTGATATCGCTGGTGTAGGTATAGAGCAGATAGTTGCTCTCATACGGATAGAGCACAAACGGATTGTCGTGCTTCTCCAGCAGGTTGGCGATAATGCTGCCGCGCACCTGAGGCGTATCGTGGACCTCTTTAACGGTGGCTTCCTCTGCCTGCGCGAGCGCAGGGAGTAACAGGGCGGCTGCTAACAAGGCGCGATGCTTGCGCATAACTTTCTCCGATGAAGGCTGCGTGTCAAATGAATGGGGAGTCATAAAAAGGAGGCCATTCTACACGCAAAAGGCGGTGAAGATGAGCGCTGATTTCCGAAACTGGAAACCCTCTCGCGCGCGGCTTAGAATACACAACTCGTTAACATTTTACGCCGTCAAAGGCGTATTCGCAGGATTGCCGCTATGTCATCACTGCTGCTGTCTCAGCAGGAAGCCCGCCAGATGGTGGGCGAAATTTTTGTTTACCATATGCCCTTCAATCAGGCGCTCGGCCTGGAGCTGGATCGGCTGGAGAGCGACTATGCCGAAATCAGCTTCGCCAGCAAAACCATGCTGGTCGGCAACGCGGCGCAGCAGATCCTGCACGGCGGCGTTATCGCCTCGGTGCTGGACGTCGCCGCTGGAATGGTCTGCGTCAGCAACGCCCTGACGCGCGCGGAGAGCATCAGCGAGGAGGAGCTGCGTCAGCGCCTGTCGCGCATGGGCACCATCGATATGCGCGTCGATTATCTGCGGCCCGGCCGCGGCGAGCGCTTTACCGCCACCAGCAGCCTGCTGCGCGCCGGAAACAAGGTGGCGGTGGCGCGCGTCGAGCTGCATAACCAGCAGGGCGACTATATCGCCACGGCGACGGCGACCTATTTGATTGGTTAATCGCGGACGCCGTGCGAAAATCGACTTTTTCCGGACGCTTTCTCTCTATGGATACGCAACAAACTCGCCAGGGCATTGGCTTCGCGCTCGGCGCCTACTTTATCTGGGGCATCGCCCCGGCCTATTTCAAGCTGGTTAAAACCGTTCCGCCGACGGAGATCATGACGCACCGCGTTATCTGGTCGGCGCTTTTTATGCTGGTGCTGATTAGCCTGAGCCGCAGCTGGCCGCAGGTGCGCAGCGTGCTGGCGCAGCCGAAGAAGGTGCTGCTGCTGGCGCTGACCGCCGTGACGATCGGCGGCAACTGGCTGCTGTTTATCTGGGCGGTGAATAACCAGCATATGCTGGAAGCGAGCCTTGGCTACTTTATTAACCCGCTGATTAACGTGGTGCTCGGCATGCTGTTCCTGCGCGAGCGCTTTCGACGGCTACAGTGGCTGGCGGTGCTGCTGGCGACCATCGGCGTGCTGGTGCAGCTGTGGCAGTTCGGCTCGGTGCCGCTGATCGCGCTCGGCCTGGCGCTGAGCTTTGCCTTTTATGGACTGGTGCGCAAAAAGATTCAGGTTGATGCGCAGAGCGGCATGCTGATTGAGACGCTGTGGCTGTTTCCGCTGGCGGCGATCTATCTCTTTGGCGTGGCCGACACGCCGACCAGCCATCTGAACGCTAACCCGCTTAGCCTGAATCTGAAGCTGGTGGCGGCGGGTATCGTGACGACGATTCCGCTGATGCTGTTTGCCGCCGCCTGCACGCGGCTGCGCCTCTCTACCGTCGGCTTTTTCCAGTATCTCGGCCCGACGCTGATGTTCCTGCTGGCGGTGCTGTTTTACGGCGAGACCATTACGCCCGACAAGATGGTGACCTTCGCCTTTATCTGGCTGGCGCTGGCGGTGTTTATTTTTGATGCGGTGGTGGCGACGCTGCGTAGCCGACGCATAACAAGGCGGCAGGAAGTTTAATCTAACAGCGCCTTCAAAAGCTAAAACGCGAGTGACACGAACCGAAGAGCAAAGCGTCCCGCGCCAGGGAAGGCGCGGGCCGAGCCAGCAGGGATGCGGCTTTTGCGTCTTTGCGATCGGTTCGTGCCACCCGCGTCGGCACTGTACTACCCGCAATGCGGGTCTTTTCAGTTACAGCCAGTTCTTGCGTTTGAAATAGAGATAAGGCGCCAGGCCGGCGAGGATCATCAAACCAATCGCCGCCGGGTAACCAAAGCTCCACTTCAGCTCCGGCATAAACTCGAAGTTCATCCCATAGCTGGAGGCCACCAGCGTTGGCGGCAGAAACACCACCGACACCACCGAGAAGATCTTGATAATGCGGTTCTGCTCGATGTTGATAAAACCCATAGCCGCCTGCATCAGGAAGTTAACCTTCTGAAACAACGATTCGTTATGCGGCAGCAGCGACTCGATATCGCGCAGGATCTCGCGCGCCTGCTCCAGCTGGTTGTTCGGCAAACGCGCCTTGCGCACCAGGAAATTGAGCGCGCGTTGGGTATCCATCAAGCAGAGCCGCACCTTCCAGCCGATATCTTCCAGCTCGGCGAGACGCGACAGCGCCTGGTCATACTCTTCGCCCTGCTGCCCTTCCATAATCACGCGGCTGAGCTTCTCCAGCGCGCTATAGATATTCTCGATCTCATCCGCCAGCTGTTCGATTTTGGTTTCGAACAGATCCAGCAGCAGCTCAAAGGCGTTGCCGTCGATCAGCGTCTGATTACGGGCGCGCATGCGGTAAAGGCGAAATGCGGGCAGCTCGCGTTCGCGCAGGGTATAAAGCCGCCCTTCGCGAATGGTGAAAGCCACGGTGGAGTTGCCGGCATGATCTTCCGCATCTTCATAAAAGAAGAAAGAGTGAATATGCAGACCGTCTTCATCTTCGAAAAAACGCGCCGAGGCTTCGATATCCTCCAGCTCGGGACGCGTCGCCAGGCTTTGCCCCAGCTCGCTCTGCACGCGGTCGCGCTCGCCCTCTTCCGGCTCGATCAGATCGACCCACACCGACGTGGTCAGTTTGTCGTTTTCGTCTTCCAGCTCCAGACGCGTCAGGCGGCTGCGATCCAGTTTAAATGCGCTCAGCATAGCAATACTCCCCATTGCAGACTAAATGGGACAAGGCCGTTGGCCGATCGGCCACGGCAACGCCTGAACACGGAAACGCTCGTTCAAAAGGTGAATCAGTGCTGACTCGTGCGACGGGATAAAAAAGGGAGGTCGCTGATAACCGCTAAGGCTACCAGCTAAAAGAGGAAGCCTTAGATGTTATTCCTGGTAACCAGGTGACTGAGCCAGCATCGACTGGGCGTATCCAAGGCGTTGTCCTCTCTTGATAATAGTGCGCGCATGTTACGCTGAGACGAAAAAGTCGTCAACCGGTGACTAAGCGGTTTCCAGCTTCGCATAGGCGGCCACCAGCCACTTGATGCCCTGGCCCTGAAACGCCACCTGCACGCGGCTGTGCTCGCCGCTGCCTTCCAGATTGATGATGGTGCCTTCGCCGAATTTCGCATGCTTCACGCGCTGGCCCAGCGAAAATCCGCTGTCGCTTTTCGAGATCGGCGCGCCCATGCGCTGATGGCTGACCGGCCGGCTGACGCTGGCGCGCAGGCGCACCTCCTCGATGCACTCCTCCGGCAACTCGCCGATAAAGCGCGATGGCCGGTGATAAACCTCTTTGCCGTAGAGCCGGCGCGACTCGGCGTAGGTCAGCGTCAGCTTCAGCATGGCGCGCGTCACGCCGACATAGGCAAGACGCCGCTCCTCTTCCAGACGGCCGCCTTCATCAATCGACATCTGGCTTGGGAACATCCCCTCTTCCATGCCGACGATAAAGACCTGGCTAAACTCCAGGCCTTTCGCCGAGTGCAGCGTCATCAGCTGCACCGCATCCTGCCACTTATCGGCCTGGCCTTCGCCCGCTTCCAGCGCGGCATGCGACAGGAACGCCTGCAGCGGCATCAGATCTTCATCTTCGTCCTGATAGCTGAACTGGCGCGTCGCCGTCACCAGTTCCTCAAGGTTTTCGATACGCGCCTGGCCCTTTTCGCCTTTCTCCTGCTCATACATCACCCACAGGCCGGAATCTTTAATGACGCGGTCGGTCTGCACGTGCAGCGGCATCTCGACGGTTTCACTCGCCAGCGAATCGACCAGCTCGCAGAAGCGCTGCAGCGCCGAGGCCGCGCGCCCCGCCAGCGCTTTGGTTTGCAGCAGTTCGCGCGTCGCCTGCCACAGCGTCATCTGGCGTTCGCGGGCGGTCTGACGCACCACGTCGAGCGTACGATCGCCCACGCCGCGCGTCGGCGTATTCACCACGCGCTCAAAGGCGGCATCGTCGTTGCGATTGGCGATCAGGCGCAGATAGGCGAGCGCGTCTTTGATCTCCTGGCGTTCGAAGAAGCGCATGCCGCCGTAAATGCGATAGGGCATGCTGCTCTGCAGCAGCGCCTCTTCCAGCACGCGCGACTGGGCGTTGCTGCGATAGAGAATGGCGCAATCCTGCAGGGCGTTGCCGTTCTCCTGCCAGGTTTTGATGCGGTTGACCACAAAGCGCGCTTCGTCCAGCTCGTTAAAGGCGCAATAGATCGAAATCGGATCGCCGTCGCTGCCGTCGGTCCACAGCTCTTTGCCGAGACGGCCGTTGTTGTTGGCGATCAGGGCGTTGGCCGACTTCAGGATATTGTTGGTAGAACGATAGTTCTGCTCAAGGCGAATGGTTTCCGCCGCCGGGAAATCCTGCAGGAAGCGCTGGATGTTCTCGACCTGCGCGCCGCGCCAGCCGTAGATCGACTGATCGTCGTCGCCGACGATAATTACCCGACCGCTGTCGCCCGCCAGCATGCGGATCCAGGCGTACTGAATGTTGTTGGTGTCCTGGAACTCATCCACCAGAATATTGCTGAAGCGCTCGCGATAGTGATTGAGAATATGCGGCTTATGCAGCCACAGCTCATGGGCGCGCAGCAGTAGCTCGGCGAAATCGACCAGTCCGGCGCGGTCGCACGCTTCCTGATACGCCTGATAGATGCGCAGCCAGGTCTGCTCCACCGGATTGCCGTAGCTTTCAATATGTTTCGGGCGCAGCCCTTCATCTTTCTTGCCGTTGATGTACCACATGCCCTGACGCGCGGGCCACTGCTTCTCATCCAGATTCATCGCCTTAATCAGGCGTTTCAGCAGACGCAGCTGATCCTCGCTGTCGAGGATCTGGAAATCCTGCGGCAGACCGGCATCGAGATGGTGCGCGCGCAGCAGACGGTGAGCGAGGCCGTGAAAGGTGCCGATCCACATGCCGCCCTGGCTGGTGCCGATCAGCTGCTCGATACGGTGACGCATCTCCGCCGCCGCTTTGTTGGTAAAGGTCACCGCCATAATTGAATAGGGCGAGCAATTCTCTACCGAGAGCAGCCAGGCGATGCGGTGCACCAGGACGCGCGTTTTTCCGCTGCCTGCGCCTGCCAGCACCAGCAGGTTGCCGCGCGGCGCCGCCACGGCTTCGCGCTGTTTGTCATTCAAACCGTTGAGCAGATCAGAAACGTCCATAGGCACCGTTCACTAAAGAAAACAAAAAGCGAACCCTGAATCATTCGGCTTGCAGCAAGAGGCATGATTCAGGGCACGACTGGATAAATCTACAGCCATTATAACAGTGAGGTCAGGGATGCCAATCGCGAAATTTCCACGTGCGGCACCAGCCGCGCATCGGCCACCTGCATCAGGTTGCCGCCGCGCAGGTTGATCCAGCACGCCTGCAGGCCGCAGCGCAGCGCGCCGGCCACGTCGGTGGTCAGGTCGTCGCCCACGTGCAGAATATGCTCCGGCGCGATGCCGAGCCGCTGCGCGGCGAGATGATACATATCCTGATAAGGCTTGGCGCGGCCATCCGGCCCGGCGCGCAGCGCGAACTGGAAATAGTCGGCGATGCCGAGCTGCTCCGGGCGCGCGTTGCCGTTGGTGATCGCCACCAGTGGCACTTTTTCGCCCAGCGCCTTCAGGGTCTGATGCGTCTCTTCCGGCATCTCGACCTGACTGCGCCAGTGATGAAAGACGTCCATGATTTCATCGGCGCCCGCCGTCGCTTCCTGCGCGGAGAGACCGGCGTTCAGCAGCGCCAGCTCGACCGAGCGTCGACGCCACTCCGACACGTCGTGATAAATATCGGGCTCGCGCGCCAGCAGCTCGTCGCGCAGCCGTTGATAATCGAGCGGCGTAAATTCGCGCAGCGACGGATGATAGGCCTGCAGCGCCGCATGTGATTCGGCGGTGGTTTTGCGGATCACCGGATAGTTGTCGTAAAGCGTATCGTCGAGATCGAAAGTCATCGCCTTCACGGCGCGTAGCGGACGGTAAAACTTCATTCGTTCTTTCCTCGTTTGGCGCGGGGATGCGCAGCGTCATACACCGTTGCCAGATGCTGGAAGTCGAGATGGGTATAGATCTGGGTGGTAGAGAGATTGGCGTGGCCCAGTAGCTCCTGCACCGCGCGCAGATCGCCGCTCGACTCCAGCAGATGCGTGGCGAACGAGTGGCGCAGCTTGTGCGGATGAATATGGCTGGCGACGCCCTGCTTCACGCCCCATTCGGCGAAGCGCTTTTGCACGTTGCGCGCCGAAATGCGGCGTCCTCGGCTGGAGAGAAACAGCGCGTCATCCTCGCAGCCAAAGGCGGCGCGTAGCGGCAGCCACTGTTCCAGCCAGGTGACGGCGGTGCGTCCGATCGGCACGCGGCGCTCTTTGCTGCCTTTGCCCACCACCCAGACTTCGCCCGCGTCGAGATCGACGTGGCGGCAGTCCATATTCACCAGCTCCGACAGGCGCAGCCCGCCGCCGTACATCACCTCCAGCATCGCGCGGTCGCGCACCGCCAGCGGATCGTTAAGGTCGATCTCCAGCAGCTGATTCACTTCGTCGACGTCGATGTTCTTCGGCAGATGGCGCGCGTTACGCGGCGTGGTGATCCCTTTGGCGGGATTGGCGGAGAGTTTGCCCTGGCTGACCTGCCAGTCGAGAAAGCTGCGCAGCGCCGACAGACGCAGCGCGAGGCTGCTGGCGCCTAATCCGGCGCGCCGGCTGCGCGACGCCATGCTGCGCACCTGCGCCGGCTCCAGCTGCGCCCAGCTCTCCAGCTTCATCTCTTCGGCCATCTCGCTCAGCGTCGCCAGCTGGCGGGCGTAGTTTTCCTGCGTCAGCGGACTGAGCTGACGTTCCACCCGGAGGTAGCGCAGAAATTCGTCGACGGCGGCCTGCAGCGCGCTCATGCGCGTTCCACCCAGCGCGACAGCAGCTCCGGCATCATCTGCGCCAGATGCTGCAACAGCAACGTGCCCATGCCGGCCTGATAGTGCTGGCTGTCGCGGCTGCTGAAGATCAGCACGCCCAGATCGCCGCGCTCGCCCATCAGCGACATCGCGACCGACCCGATCGCTTTAGCCTGCGGCAGCAGCAGCAGCAGTTCGGGGCCGTTCAGGCTGCCAAGAAAATGGTGCTGCTGGCCGAAGCGCTGGATGCGCAGCGGCTCAAACGCCTGACGCGACAGGCTAAGCTGCACGAATTCCGAGGGCGCGCCCAGCCGCCATTTGTCGGCGAAAAGACGCAGATTGGCGCCCGCCAGCCCCAGATCGCGCGCCCAGCGATGCAGGCGGTTGAGCATCTCCTGCAGCGAATCGGCCGACGCCAGATGGCCCTGCAGCGCCAGCAGCCGATCGAACAGCTCATGGTTGGCGCTGGCCTGCTCCATCAGCAGGGTGATCTCCTCTTCCAGCCGCTGGATATGGTTGCGCTGGCGCGCCATATGCCACTCCACCAGCGACACGCTGCCGCGCACCGGATGCGGCACCGCCATCTGTTCCACCTGGCGGGCGTTGCGGATAAAGAAATCAGGATTTTGCTGCAGATAATCGTTAACGGCCTGATCGTCCAGCAGGATCGTATTGTCAGCCTGCTCTTCGATATTTTTCATAGATGAATAAACCCATCGTAAACGTGTGTGGCGGGTCCGGTCATAAACAGCGGCTGACCGGCTCCTTTCCAGGCGATGTGCAGCGTGCCGCCCGGCAGATCGACGCGCACCTTCGGCGCCAGAATGCCCTGCTGAACGCCGCAGGCTACCGCAGCGCACGCGCCGCTGCCGCACGCCTGGGTTTCGCCCGCTCCGCGCTCGTAGACGCGCAGGCGAATATGCTCCGCCGACACCACTTCCATAAAGCCGACGTTGACGCGTTCGGGAAAGCGCTCGTGGCTTTCCAGCGCCGGGCCCACGGTCTCGACCGCGGCGGTCTGCACGCTGTCGACCTGGATCACGCAGTGCGGATTGCCCATCGACACCGCGCCGAACATGACGGTCTGTTCGGCGACGCGCAGCAGATAGAGATTCTCCGCTTTATTCGCGCGGAACGGCACCTGCTGCGGTTCGAAGTTGGGCTCGCCCATATTGACGCGCACCAGTTCGTCCGGCGTCACGCTCAATACCATGCGTCCGGTTTGCGTGCTGACGCGGATTTCGCTTTTGTTGGTCAGCCCTTTCAGCCTGACGAAGCGGGCGAAGCAGCGCGCGCCGTTGCCGCACTGCGCCACTTCGCTGCCGTCGGCGTTGAAGATGCGATAGTGGAAATCGAGATCGGGATCGTAAGGCGGCTCGACGATCAGCAGCTGATCGAAACCGATCCCCAGATGGCGATCCGCCAGCCGGCGAATCAGCTCCGGCGAGAAAAAGACGTTTTGCGTCACGGCATCCACAACCATGAAATCGTTGCCGAGTCCGTGCATTTTGGAGAACTGCATTTTTTGCTCCGCCGGGTGCGCCATTACAATTATTCTGCTGACATGCTGGCGTTGCCGCCGCTCACCAGTCCGTGCGTGTCTGCCTGAGCCGCACGCTGTTGCTGCTGCTTTTTCTGCTGCTCAGCTTGCTGTGGAGTTTGCGTTTTCGGCTGGTCGGCGGGCGGGAAGTAAAGCGGTCCTTTTAGTCCACAGCCTGCCAGGCTCGTCAGCGCCAGCGCCATTGCCAACAGGCTTTTTACTCTCTTCATCTCTTCTGCTCTTTTGTCCTTAACCTGGTTGCTTATCATCGCAGTTGAAGATGGAAAAGCAACAGGAAATCCCCGCAATTCGCGTGCGCGCGGTGACGTTATAAGGAAAGAGCCGCGCGGCGAGCGCGGCGTCAGTGTACCTGGTAGCGCGGCTGGTAGTCGCCGTTGTCGTTATCCGGCTGCGTGGCGCAAAGCTGGGCCAGCGTCTGGCTGCGGAACGGGATCACCTGGAAGCGGTCGCCGGTATTCACGATCTGGTAGAACTGCGGCAGATTGAAGTTGATAAAGCTGGAGCCGTAGGTAAAGCGATCGTGCGAAGAGGAGTAAAAGCGGCTGACGTCGCGCACCAGCTCCTCTTTGCTGCCTTCGCAGTGATGATAGACCTCGACGCGGTTGGTTTCATCCAGGATATAGATGTTGAAACCCTGCTCGTCGGTGGTGTCTTCGAAGAAGAACTGAATAATGCCTTCGCTGGCGTAGCCGTTCACCACCGGCGGCAGCGGCGTCTGGTTCGATTCCACTTTGATCGACAGGCCGTGCAGCTTGTTGTTGGAGATCGCGCCGTAGAACTCCACCGCGTTTTCCAGCTTCTGCACCGACACGCTCATGCGCTCGAAGAACAGTCCCCACGTCTGGCCCGCCATGCGCAGCGCTTTAAAGCGGCCCGGCTCCTGACGCGTGCTGGAGAGACGCAGCTCGATGCATTCGGAGACCAGCTGCTGAACGCGCGTGCGGATCAGCCCGCGCAAATGCTGGCTGTAGCAGAACACTTCCACCGTGTCCGGCGGCGAAGCGTCCTGATGCATTTTACCCAGAATGGTTTTCAACGCCTCGATCATCGCCTGCTCGCCGCTGAAGTGCAGCGTACGCACTTCGTTCCACGAGTTGCGGTAGAGCAGATCGATGCTGCCGATCAGGCACTGCTGCTGCTGGCCGAAGCTAAAGACGTCGAGCTTGCGGAAATCGAAGTGCACCACCTGATTGCGGAAAGCGGAGGTCGGATCGTGCTCAAGGTTGACGATAATCGCCAGATGGCGGATTTCGCACGGGCTGTAGAGCGCTTTCGGCGTCGGCGCAGGCAGGCGCAGCGGGAAATGCGACGAGACGTCGTTCACCAGCTCCTGCAGGCGCGCCAGATCGCAGATCTCGTTGCCTTTGATATGCAGCCGCGTTTTGCTGGTCAACAGGCCGTTGAACCACGCCCAGGCCACCAGCTTATTCAGATAGCGGTTATATTCCAGCGGCTGATGGCTGATGATCGAGCTCATGTCCGGCGCCTGGTTATAGAGATACCAGCCTGAACGGTTGGCGCGGCCCGCCGGAACGTGAATAAAGGTCAGGTTCTCTTCCGAGAGGTCAGGCGAAATCTGCGGATTGACCAGCGTGACCTTGCCCGGCAGCGCTTCAAAAGCGGCGTACAGTTTACGCGTCAGCACGCCGATATCCTGCGGACTCGCGCTGACGCTTAAATTGTTGCGACGGGCAAAACGGATCAGGTTGCGATAGCTCTGCATCATCGCATCCAGCAGTTCGTTATGCGCCTCGCGCACGCGTTCGATTTTCCAGCCGCCGCGGTTGTCGAGAATCGCCAGTTTTTCCTCGTCCCAGCCCCACTCTTTTACCAGCTGCGACAGGATCTCGCGTCGCCAGCCCGAGCGGCTGCTGGTTTCGTCGGCGCTCAGCTTCTCGCACACTTTCAGGTAGAAGCAGCGGCGCACCAGGTCGAGGCGCGGCCGATCGTCCACACTGGTCAGGTAGTGCGTCACGCGCTCCAGCATTATGCAGTAGGGATCGAGGCCAAAGCTGACGATTTCGCCGTCGTGCAGGCGCTGTTTGATATCCATCGCCAGCAGTTGGGTGTTGGGATACTCCCAGCTGTAGGCTTCCAGAAGCAGCGTTTTCAGCACCGCTTTATAGGGCGAGTCGATGCTTTTATAGAGCTGCCACAGGCTGGCGCCGAAGTACTCTTCCGCCGACAGCGTGCCCAGCCCGCCGAGATCGAGCCACTCGTTAGGCGTCAGCACGCCCTGCGCGTAGAGCGACATCACATAGTCGTCGTAGTGATGTTCTTCTTCGCACGGCACCATATTCCACAGGATGCGTTTACCCGCCATGCGCACGGCGGTACGGTAGAATTCGTCGAGCAGCAAAATATGCTGCGTCGAGCCGCAGTCTTCTCCACCGAGACTGCCGCTTTCGTTATGGCGGAAGCGGTTTTCATCAATCAGGAAGAAGCTGACTTCTACGCCCATCGATACGCACCACTTTTGCAGCAGCGTGCATTTGCGCTGCAGGTTGAGGCGCTCTTCGTTATCCAGCCATGACTGATGGCAGACCCAGATATCCAGGTCGGAGACGCTGTTCTGCCCAACCGATGAGGTGCTGCCCATGGAGTAGATGCCGGTGATCGGCATTTCGCCGGTGGGCGATACGTCCAGCGTCAACTCGCGGCTGCCCGCCAGTTCGCGCATCAGCAGAAGCTGGTTTTCTTCAGGCGTGAAGAAACTGATGCCGCGGGGAACGTTACCGTCGAAGTAACCCGGCATCAGCGGATGATGATAATGTAATAAGGTCGGCAGCAGACTGTATACGTGCTGGAAAGCAGGTCCCATCGCAGCCAGCGCGCGATCGACACGCAGCTGATTAATGGCATCCAGTCTCTGTTTCAGTGTCTCAATGTAGAGGTACAAGACGTTTCGCCTGATTGTCCCAGTGTTTAAGCAACCTGTTTCCTCAATCCGCCGCTTAGTAATCGAAAAAGTTGGACGAATTATTGCTGGAAACGTGATCAATCTAACACCTGGCAGATTGACCGTAAAGAAAGTTGCGCTACCTAACAGTTTAGCACGTTCCTGTTCGCTTCCTGCGCTTTCGGACACCGGCGGTCCGCTTCATCCTCTTTTCACTGGCGAATCTTCCCGCCAGCCCGGTCAAATAATCCGTTGAAACTGTCAGCCATCAGCCGACAATGATAGGATATTCGGTGAACGATCAAAATGGTTAACAGCATGTTAGACAAAATTTTCAGAATTGCTACAAGACAAAGTCCTCTCGCGCTCTGGCAGGCACATTATGTCCAGCAACGCCTGATGGCCGCGCATCCGGGCCTGCGTGTGGAGCTGGTGCCTATGGTCACCAAAGGCGACGTCATCCTCGACACGCCGCTGGCAAAAGTCGGCGGTAAAGGACTCTTTGTCAAAGAGCTTGAGCTGGCGATGCTGGAAGATCGCGCCGATCTCGCGGTCCATTCGATGAAAGATGTGCCGGTCGCGTTCCCCGAAGGATTAGGGCTGGTCACAATTTGCGAGCGCGAAGACCCGCGCGACGCCTTCGTCTCAAACCACTACGACTCGCTCGACGCGCTGCCGCAGGGCGCGGTAGTCGGCACCTCCAGCCTGCGCCGTCAGAGCCAGATTAGCGAACGCCGCCCGGATCTGGTGATCCGTTCGCTGCGCGGCAACGTCGGGACGCGCCTGTCAAAACTCGACGCCGGCGAGTATGACGCCATTATTCTGGCGGCCGCCGGACTGAAGCGTCTGGAGCTGGAGTCGCGCATTCGTCAGCCGCTGCCGGCGGAAATCTCTCTGCCCGCCGTCGGCCAGGGCGCGGTAGGCATCGAATGTCGCCTCGACGACAGCGAACTGATTAACCTTCTTCAGGCGCTCAATCACGACGATACCGCCGTCTGCGTCAAAGCCGAGCGCGCGATGAACACCCGGCTGGAAGGCGGCTGCCAGGTGCCGATCGGCAGCTTCGCGCTGCTGGAAGGCGACCAGCTGTGGCTGCGGGGCCTGGTCGGCGCGCCGGACGGCAGCGTGATGGTGCGCGGCGAACGTCGCGGCCCGCGCGCCGAGGCGGAAGCGATGGGCATCTCTCTCGCCGAAGAGCTGCTCGGCAAGGGCGCGCGCGATATTCTGCGCGAGGTCTACCAGGGACAGCCGCCGGTATGACTATCCTGGTCACTCGCCCGGAACCCGCCGCCAGCGCGCTGGTGACTCGCCTGCGCGGCCTTGGCCGTCAGGCCTGGAGCCTGCCGCTGATTGAGTTTGCGCCGGGCAGCGACCTCGATCGCCTGCCGCAACAGCTTGCCGCGCTACGCGGCGGCGACCTGGTTTTCCTGCTTTCTCAGCAGGTGATCCACTATGCGCAGCCTGCGCTAATCCGTCATCACGCAGCGTGGCCTGCGGACGTAGACTATTATGCAATTGGTCGCAGCACCGCGCTGGCGTTTCACACCGCCAGCGGTCGCCACGTCGATTATCCGCACGCGCAGGAGACCAGCGAAGCGCTGATAAACCTGGCGGCGCTACAGCGCGTATCCGGTAAGAAAGCGCTGATTTTACGCGGAAATCCTGGACGCGAACTGCTGGCGGAAACGCTGACCGCTCGCGGGGCGGAAGTCTCATTTAGCCAGTGCTATCAGCGCTGCCAGAAGCACTACGACGGCCCAATTGAAGGTCGACGCTGGCGCAACCGCGGCATCACAACGCTGGTGGTCAGCAGCGGTGAAATGTTACAACAGCTGTTTTCTCTGTTCCCCGCGATCGATCGCGAGGAATGGTTATTGCGCTGTCGACTGGTTGTCGTCAGTGAACGTTTGGCTACGCTTGCCGGAGAACTGGGCTGGCAGGATATTCAGGTAGCCGATGGTGCCGATAACGACGCGCTGCTGCGCGCGTTACGCTGAACTTAATCATGGGATGTGCCACAGATGACGGAACAAAAAGCGACCTCCGCCACGGTCGAAGAGACTACGCCAGCGGCAGACACTTCGCCCTCTTCTCGCCCGCAACCGCCGCGCGACAAAAAGAGCGGCGGCATGGTGCTGGGCGCGGTGGCGATTGTCATCGCCCTTGCGACCGGCGCGGGTTTATACCTTAACGGGAAACATCAGGCTGAACTTCAGGCGCAGGCGAATCAGAGCCTGAGCGACAAGCTGAACGCCTTGCAGCAGCAAGCGGGCAGCGACAAACAGCAGCTGACTCAGCAGCTCAGCAGCGCGCAAAGCGCCCTGAACGATGCGCGTACCCAGCAGGCCGCCACGGCGAAAGAGCTCGAAGCCCTGCGTGAAAAGGTCGCGACCATTTCCAGCAATGACGTGAACGCCTGGCTGGTGTCGCAGGCTGACTATCTGGTGAAACTGGCGGGCCGCAAGCTCTGGAGCGACCAGGACGTCACCACGGCGGCAGCGCTGCTGAAAAGCGCCGACGCCAGCCTTGCCGATATGAACGATCCGAGCGTCACCAGCGTGCGTCGCGCGCTGACGCAGGATATCAGCACCCTTTCGTCCATCGATCAAATCGATTACGACGGCATTATTCTGAAGCTGAACCAGCTCTCTAACGGCGTCGACAACCTGCGTCTGGCGGATAACGACAGCGACGACGCGCCGATGGACAGCGATGGCGGCGAGCTGACCTCTTCGCTGCGCGAATGGCGTCAGAATCTGGTGAAAAGCTGGCATAACTTTATGGATGACTTCATTACTATCCGCCGCCGCGACAATACGGCGCAGCCGCTGCTGGCGCCGAACCAGGACGTTTATCTGCGCGAGAACATCCGCTCGCGTCTGCTGATCGCCGCGCAGGCGGTGCCGCGTCATCAGGACGAAATTTATAAGCAGTCTATCGACACCGTATCCAGCTGGGTGCGCGCCTGGTACGACACTAACGATCCCGCGACCAAAGCCTTCCTGGCGCAGCTGGATGAACTGAGCCAGCAGAGCATCAATATGAACCTGCCGGACAATCTGGAAAGCCAGCCGCTTATCGATAAGCTGATGCAGACGCGCGTGCGCAACCTGATTGCGCAGCCTTCCGTCGCCGCTGACCAGCAAGGGGGCTAAGCGCATGCTTAAGGTATTTATCCTGTTCATCCTGCTGATCGCCGGTATTGTGGTCGGTCCGATGATTGCTGGCCATCAGGGCTATGTGCTGATTCAGACCGATAACTGGAATGTAGAAACCAGCGTCACCGGTCTGGCGATCATTCTGATCGTCAGCCTGCTGGTTATTCTCGGCGTCGAATGGCTGCTGCGTCGTCTGTTTCGCACCGGCGCCCGCACCCGCGGCTGGTTTACCGGCCGCAAACGCCGTCGCGCACAGCGTCACACCCAGACCGCGCTGATGAAGCTGGCCGAAGGCGATCACCGCCAGGTAGAGAAGCTGCTGTCGAAAGATGCCGATCACGCCGAAGTGCCGGTGGCCAACTATCTGCTGGCCGCCGAGGCGGCGCAGCAGCGCGGCGATGAGATCCGCGCCAACCAGCATCTGGAGCGCGCCGCCGAACTGTCGGACAACGACGTGATTCCGGTTGAGATCACCCGCACGCGCATTCTGCTGGCGCGCAACGAAGATCACGCCGCGCGTCACGGCATCGACCGTTTGCTGGAGGTCGCGCCGCGCCATCCGGAAGTGCTGCGCCTGGCGGAGCAGGCTTACGTGCGCACCGGTGCATGGAGTTCGCTGATTGATATTCTGCCTGCGATGGAAAAATCGCAGGTAGGTGATGAAGAGCATCGCGCCTACCTGCAGCAGCAGGCGTGGCTGGGCCTGATGAATCAGGCGATGGCCGATCAGGGCAGCGACGGCCTGAAGCGCTGGTGGTCGAATCTGAGCCGTAAAACGCGTCAGCAAACGGCGCTGCAGGTCGCGATGGCAGACCATCTGATTGAGTGCGACGATCACCAGACCGCGCAGGATATCGTGCTGGACGGCCTGAAACGCCACTATGACGATCGTCTGGTGCTGCTGATGCCGCGCATTAAAAGCAGCAATCCGGAAGCGCTGGAGAAAGCGCTGCGCCAGCAGATCAAGCAGCATGGCGCGACGCCCCTGCTGCACAGCACGCTGGGGCAGTTGCTAATGCGCCATGGCGAATGGCAGCAGGCCGTCGAAGCGTTCCAGCAGGCGCTGGCGCAGCGCCCCGATGCGTTCGACTATGCGTGGCTGGCGGATGCTTACGACCGCATGCATCGTCCGGAAGAGGCAGCGAAAATGCGCCGCGAGGGCTTACTGCTGACGCTGAAAAACAACCCAAATGCTTAATGTTGTTGTTACTTGTTTACGCCGGGCTTGCCCGGCTTTTTTTTACCCTTTATCCGCCGCAAAAAAAACACCTGCCAGAGGCAGGTGTAAAATCAGGTCGGTAAGACAACCCTGAGGTATCCGACTCAACGGTATGTCTGTTGACCCTGCAAGGGGTTAGCGATGCAGGCATGCAGACAACGGATACCCAAAAGTGGCTCTGCGTCATTCCCAGGTTTATGCAGCATCAGCAGACATAAGAGGTGGAATGAGCATCTACGCGATAATTATTGCACAGAGCGTGCCAGGGTGCAGAAAATAGATTAAATGCCTTATTTTCATAAGGATAGATTATTGCGTCATCCTCTGACGCTTCTGCAATGTCTGCATCAGACGACAACCGGTCCGCTTGCCGTCTCTTTTTAGAGACGATGAAAGATCCCTGTTGTTAATTCATTTAAAATCAAAGGATTAAGCGTCTCCAGATAGAGACAACCCTCTTCTGTGTCTATTCCATAAAAGCGATGATGTTTAAAAGTGGGTAACGTAAAGCCTCTATCGCCAGGGATAGAGACTGCTCAGCTATTCAGACAGGCAGCCATTAGCTGAAACGCGGATGGCAAGGGCGCAAAAGCAAAGCGTCCCGCGACAAAACTAAAGGACGCATCTCCAGCGCTGTCATTTAAACAGGCAGCTCTTCAGTTAAAACGCGGATGGCATGGACGGAAAAGCAAAGCGTCCCGCGACAAGGATGTCGCGGGCCGAGCGCGCAGGGATGCGTACAGCGACTTTGCGATCCGTCCATGCCATTCGCGTGAGCCCCCAAATCCACAGCGCCGGTTTTTATAACGGTGCTTATTTCCTGCAGACGAAAAAAAACCTGCTTTTTCAAACAGGTTTATAAAATGGTCGGCGAGAGAGGATTACGCTTATCTTCGATAAGCGCCCTTCGGGCCGTTGCTGCGCAACGTTGTCTCGCTACGCTCGGCGCAAACCTCCTTCGGAGGTTCTCATCCTCTTTTCTACAGACGAAAAAAAACCTGCTTTTTCAAGCAGGTTTATAAAATGGTCGGCGAGAGAGGATTCGAACCTCCGACCCACTGGTCCCAAACCAGTTGCGCTACCAAGCTGCGCTACTCGCCGATAATTTTTATTGTTTTGTTTTGCCTGGTGCGAAGAGAGGGACTTGAACCCTCACGTCCGTTAAGACACTAACACCTGAAGCTAGCGCGTCTACCAATTCCGCCACCTTCGCGTATCCCAGCAAAATCTGGGGTGGCTAATGGGACTCGAACCCACGACAACTGGAATCACAATCCAGGGCTCTACCAACTGAGCTATAGCCACCACAATTCGTTATGTTGCAAGCCAATGACCTACACCATGTAACTCTTTACTAACGCGGTAATGTAACCACCGCAGCTCCTGCGCACAAACTAAATGGCGCGCCCGACAGGATTCGAACCTGAGACCTCTGCCTCCGGAGGGCAGCGCTCTATCCAGCTGAGCTACGGGCGCGTAGCGCCGTTGCGGATGGGCATACTACGGACTTGGGGTGATGCTGTCCAGTGCTTTTTTAATAAAAAAACGCGTTTGATTACGCTTTGTGCATTTCGTCGAGTAATGCAGCACTCTGGCTATTTCCGCAGCGAAAAAAGGCCGAAGTAATCAGTAATATCAGAGATCGCCGCGCCAGTGATAGCGCAAATATTTAAGCAATTTTAGCTGGCGACGCAGCCGGCTGGGCTGTCGAATCAAACGATAGAGCCATTCCAGCCCCAGACGCTGCCAAATCTTTGGCGCGCGCTTCACGTGGCCGGTAAACACGTCGTAAGTGCCGCCTACGCCCATATAGAGCGCATGCGGCCAGCGCGCGCGACAGTCGCGCATCAACAGCTCCTGACGCGGCGAACCCAGCGCAACGGTCACGATACGCGCGCCGCTGGCGGCGATGCGGGTAAAAAGCGCATCGCGATCGGCAGGCGCGAAATAGCCGTCCTGCGCGCCGACAATATTGACATTCCACTGCCGGCGCAGCTTATCGCAGGTCTCATCCAGCACCGCCTGACGCCCGCCGATCAAAAACACCGGCGTGCCCTGCCGTCCGGCGCGCTCCATTAATGCCTCCCATAAATCGGCGCCCGCAATGCGCTGCACCTCGGCATGGGGATACTTTTTACGGACAGAGCGCACGATGCTGATGCCGTCGGGATATTTGAATTCCGCCTCCTGCAACAGCGCGCGCAGCGCGTCGTCGTGCTCCGCCGTCAGCATCTTCTCGGCATTGAGCGCCACTAACGTTCCGCTGCGTGCCGTCTCGCCCGGCAGCAGAAAATCCACAAAGGCGGACATACTGTCGAAACCATACAGCGACACGCCGCGAATCTCATACTGCGGCGCTTCCGGTAACCTTGTCATGGTTGGGTTCTATCTTCCTGTTATGCCAGAGGCGTTAAGTAAGGCTATGCACAGCCTGGCCGCCGCGACGTCGAATCAGCCCGGCGCGATCCAGCAGCCAGTAAAGCATCTTCGCCACGCCGAGGCAGGCCAGAAAAATCAAAGCGAAAAAGACCACGCGCGAGCCGAACGCGTCCAGCCCTTCGCGCGCCAGCACAATCATATTAAACACCGCGCCAAAGCAGAAACTCTGCATGATCGCACCGCTATAGCGATTGTCGGCGTCGCGCCCGCGCAAATAGAGCGTATCGAAGCCTTTGATAATCAACCCGACCACCACCGCGCCCGGCAAGATAAACCAGGCGCCGCCCATCACCACCAGCGAACCCAGCAAGGTAGGCGAAATCGCCAGACCGGAATGGTTGTTTAGCACTTCCCAGGTAAAGTAGTTGGCGCTGTTGAGCACCATCGACGGTCTGCCCGGCCACAGCCAGCCGGGAATATAGACATAAAAGTCGCGCCAGATGGGTGCCAGTCCCTGAAACTCGATCTTTGAGTAGTTCTCCAGCAGCAGCGCCAGATTCTCCCAGGGCGAAAAGGTATCGCGCGTCAGATAAAGAAAGGTGTAAACCGCCTCTTCACCGAACACGTTAAGGTTATAGCGCCGCAGCGCCAGCCAGAACATGCCGCCTATCGCCAGCACGCCTGCCGCCGCCAGCATCCACAGGCTGATCCAGCCGCGCGTAATGCCGATAAACAGGAACAGGGCGAACGCGATAATAATATTGGCGCGCGTGCCGCCCACCAGCGCGTAGGTCAGCAGGCCGAACGCGACCGTGACCACCAGAAACAGCAGCCAGTTGCGCTGCGTCGGCCGCAGAAAATAGAGGATCAGCATCGCCGGGATAAAGAAATAGAAAAAGCGCTTCAGCGCCACGCCGGAGACTTCGCTGGAGAAAATCTGGTTATAGGCGGTCAGACGGAACAGGAGAAAGCCGTTGTGCAGGAAAAAGACCGTCACCGTGCCGATCGCCACCAGCGCCAGCAGCACGCAGGTCAGGTGCGTCTCGACGCGGTTCATCTGCAGCCACGGCCGGGCGCGCGGCACCGTCGCAGGGCGAAGCCGCACCTTATAGCTGACGTAGTAAACGGCGTAGAACGCCGTCGCCGACAGCAGCGCCTGCAGCAGATACTCCGGCGGCACCACCTCAACGTCAAAGCGGAACGCCAGCACGCTGGTTAGCGGGAAACCGAAATAGAAAGTCAGTAAAAACAGCAGGGTAAAAAAGAGGTGGAAATTAAAGCGCACGCGCCTGAACTCCCGCCAGGTAAGGGTCAGAATAAAACCCAGCGACAGCAGATAAACCACCAGCAGACCGCTGAACTGCATGAGGTTCATAAGGACTCCCTTTCACATTGGCGCAGCGCCTCGCGCCAGCCCGCCACATAGCCCGGCGCGAAAAAGGCGATGGCCTGTTTATCACAGCTCGCCAGCTGTCGACGCGCTTCCGCGACGCTCGCACGATCCAGCGCATCGCCGCTAAACAGCACCGGCAACCCCTGCTCGCTGATATCGCGCCAGAACGGATTGCGCCGGTTCAGCACAAAAGGCACGTTGGCCTGAATCAGCAGGCAGAGCGTTCCGATACCCTGCTGGCGTTCGAACATAAAATAGCCTAAATGGCAGCGGGCGAGCAGCGCTAAATAGTCATCAAAGGCGAGATTGCTGCGCAGCAGCTCGACCTGCCCAGCAGGAAACAGCGTCGCGGCGGCCTTCTCAACGTCGCTAATGTAGGCGTCATTGTCAGGCGGATAGCCCAGCGGCACCACGACGCGCGTCTCCTCGCCAAACTGCGCGCGAATCGCTTTGAGACCCTCGATGTGGCGATTGCTGGCGTCGCCGGAGTTGCCCAGCAGCACGGTAAAGCGTGCGTCTGGCGCGCTTTGCGGCGCGGCGGCAGGCATCCTCGTCGGAAAATAGAGCAGTTGGGACGGTACGCGCGGATGGCGCTGCTGATAGTGGTGTAAATCGCCGCGGGTGGCAAAAACCCGCGCGACGCGCCCCTGCGCGATGCGGCGCAGCAGATAGAACAGGCGGAACTTCAGGCTGCGCGACTCTTCGTAAAGATCGGCGCCCCAGACGTGCCAGTAGATCTGGCTGGGGCGGATCTTACCGCTCAGCAGCGCCAGCCAGATGCCCGGATTAAACTGCCCGTGGCAGAAAAAACGCTGATCGCGCGTTTTCGCTCGCGCCGTCAGCGCCTGCGCCAGCGCCTTTTTCGACGCGAAGGCCTCAATGTCGAGATGGCGGAAGGCGGCGAGCGCGGCAGGCTGCTGCGTCACCACCATAAAACGGCGCGGCCGATCGGCAGGCAGCTCAACGCTCAACACCTCGTTGAAAAAGCGCAGCACCGTCTGATTGTGATGGGGGATATCCGATCCCAGAACGTGGATTAACGTCATTTTTTTCGGTAATAAATCATAAAAGCGCCGCAGCAGAGCGCAAAATAAACGAGATAGGTCGCCATATAGGCCTGCGCCGCGCCGGTTACGCCCGACAGCGGGATGAGCCAGCGTGAAAAGAGCGTCAGCAGCGCGAACTGGCTAATTTCGGCCAGAATATAGAAGCGCAGCGACGCCTTAGCAATCACCAGATAACCGAAAACATAGGCACCGACCTTGAACACGTCGCCGCACAGCTGCCAGACGAAAAGATCGCGCATGGCGTGAAACGCCGGAGAAAAGAGCAGCCAGATCGCCATGTCGCGCAGTAGCCAGACGCAAAAGCCGACCGCGGCTACGGCGGGCAAGACAAAGCGCAGCGCGCGCATGATTTCGCGCGCGATATCGCGCTTCTGCTCCAGCCGCGCCAGCGTCGGCAGCAGCCAGACGCTGAAGGTGGCGGTGATAAACTGCAGCCAGGCGTCGGAGATGCTGGTGACGCCCTGCCACAGGCCGACCTGCGCCCAGCCATCGTGCTGCGCCAGCAGGTTGCGCATCATTATCCACGCGACCGGCAGCGTCACCGAGGTAATCAGCGCCATCAGGGTAAATTTCGCCAGGCTGCGCGCCAGTTCCGGCTGCCACTGCGGCTTCAGCCAGGCGAGCGGCAGCGGCACGCGTTTCTTCAGCAAAATGAATGCCGGAACAGCCACCAGCGCAGGCACCAGCGCAAAGCCCGCCAGCGCGCCCGCATAGCCGCCTGCCCACCAGCAGAGCACATAAGCCGCGACGCCGATAAGGCTGCCGACGATCAGCGCCAGCGCGTTGCCGCGCGCGTCGCGATAGCCTTTCAGCAGCGCCAGCGCCAGGTTGGCCCAGGCGATGCCGAACTGCAGGAAGGCGACGATGCGCACCACATTCGCAAAGCGCGTATGGCCAAACAGCGCCTGGCTGATCGGCGCGGCCGCCAGCAGAAAAACCAGCGCCAGCAGCGTGGAAAAGCCCAGCACCATCGCCGATGCAGTGCCCAGCAGCGCGCGTAGCGGCTCCGGCTGATGCTGATACTTCGCAACGTAGGTGGTGACGCCGTTGAAGATGCCTGCGCCCGCCAGCACGCCCAGTACGGTGATCAGCTGGCGAAAGTTGCCCGCCTGCCCTACCCCTTCCGGGCCGAAACTCACCGCCAGCAGTTTCACCACCAGCAGACCAGCAGCGATTTTCACCAGCGTGGACGATGCCGTCCACACCGACGCTTTTGCCAGCGACATCAGGCGAAGAAACTCAGCAGGGAACTGATAACCGTATTCTGGTTATTGTCCGTCAGGTTGTAAAACAGCGGCAGGCGCAGCAGACGCTCGCTCTCGGCCGTGGTGAAACGCTCTTCGCCGTGAAAGCGGCCGAACCGTTGGCCGGCGGGCGAACTGTGCAGCGGGATATAGTGGAAAACCGTCAGGATCTCCGCCTCTTTCATCCAGCTAATCAGCGCCTGACGATCGTCGCTGTCACGCAGTTTGATATAGAACATATGCGCATTGTGCTCGCAGTCGGCGGGCAGCAACGGCAGCTGGATACGCCCTTGCGCCGCCAGCGGCCGCAGCGCATCGTAATAGCGCTGCCACAGGCGCAAACGATGCTGATTGATGCGATCGGCCGCTTCAAGCTGCGCCCATAAATAGGCCGCCTGCAGATCCGCCATCAGATAGCTCGAGCCGATATCGCGCCAGGTATACTTATCCACCTGACCGCGGAAAAACTGGCTGCGGTTAGTGCCCTTCTCGCGGATGATTTCGGCGCGCTCCACCAGCGCCGCATCGTTGATCAGGGTCGCGCCGCCTTCGCCGCCCGCCGTGTAGTTCTTGGTCTCATGAAAGCTGAAGCAGCCGATATGGCCGATAGTGCCCAGCGCGCGCCCCTTGTAGCGCGACATCACGCCCTGCGCCGCATCCTCGATGACCCAGAGCTGATGTTTCGCCGCCAGCGCCATAATGGCGTCCATTTCGCAGGCCACGCCCGCATAGTGCACCGGCACGATGGCGCGCGTTTTCTCGGTGATCGCCGCTTCGATTTTGCTTTCGTCGATATTGAGCGTATCCGGACGAATATCCACGAAGACGATGGTCGCGCCGCGCAGCACGAAGGCGTTGGCGGTGGAGACGAAGGTGTAGCTCGGCATAATCACTTCATCGCCCGGCTGCAGATCGATCAGCAGCGCCGCCATCTCCAGCGAAGCGGTGCACGACGGCGTCAGCAGCACTTTCTTGCTGCCGAAGCGCTGCTCCATCCACTGCTGACAGCGTCGGGTAAAGCCGCCGTCGCCGCACAGCTTGCCGCTGGCCATCGCCGACTGCATATATTCAAGTTCGCTGCCGACAACCGGCGGCGCGTTAAATGGGATCATGACCTTTCCTGTAGAACCAGTAAGCGGTGCTTTCCAGCCGGGCACCGCTGCGTAAATAGAGTCGCATCGCCGGCAGGTTGCTGAGCTGCGTCGCGACGCGCAGACGGCCGAGCTGGCGGACGCGTCCCCAGTCTGCGCCTGCCAGCAGCAGGCGCTGCCCGACACCGTTGCCCTGCGCATGTGGCAGCACGCCCAGCAGTCCGACCCGCGCCTCGCCTTCCGTCTCACGCAGTGAGATAAAACCAAGCAGCGCGCCCGCCTCATCGCTGGCGATCAGGCACTGATGATCAAAGGTGCCGCGCACCGCGTTTTCAATCCACTGGGCGTAAAAGCGCGCGCTGGCGTCTGCCTCGAACCAGGGCGCGCGAAAGCGGCTCTGCACGAAGATCTGCGCCGCGGCGGCGCGCAGCGCGCTGATTTGCGACTCGCGGGCGATGCGGATACCGCTCTGCCGTTCGGTGCGTTTGATGTTGATGGTCAGATCGGCTTCGCCTTCCGCCAGCTGAAATCCCTGCTGACAGAGAGCGTCGATCGCCTCAAGCCGGTCGGCAGGCACTTTGATCTGCCATAGATCGGCCGGCTGGCGCAGCGCCTCGCTCAGCGGCAGGTCACCGTCCAGATCGAGACGCGTCGTCGCACAGCCGAAAAAGGCGCTTTCCCACGCCAGGGGATTAATACTGACGCGGACGGGCATGTAACAAATCCAGCAGATACTGGCCGTAGCCGGTTTTCGTCAGTGCTTCTCCGGCGGTGCGCAGCTGCTCGTCGCTCAGCCAGCCGTTGCGCCAGGCGATCTCCTCCAGGCAGGCGACTTTGAAACCCTGTCGTTTCTCCACCGTTTGCACAAAGGTGCTGGCCTCGATCAGGCTGTCGTGCGTGCCGGTGTCGAGCCAGGCGAATCCGCGGCCTAACAGTTCGACGGAGAGCTGGCCGCGCGCCAGATACATCTGGTTGATGGCGGTAATCTCCAGCTCGCCGCGCGCGGACGGTTTCACCTGCTTTGCAAATTCGACGACCTGATTATCGTAAAAATAGAGGCCGGTTACCGCCCAGCGCGATTTCGGCATGCTGGGTTTCTCTTCAATAGAGAGCGCGTTGAAGGCCTCGTCAAACTCCACAACGCCAAAACGTTCAGGATCCATCACCTGATAACCAAATACCGTCGCACCCTGCTCGCGCGCGGCGACTTTTTTTAGCTTCGGACTGAAGCCCTGACCGAAATAGAGGTTGTCGCCCAATACCAGACAGCAGCGATCGCCGTCGATAAAGCGCTCGCCGATAATAAACGCCTGAGCCAGTCCGTCCGGGCTTGGCTGCACCGCATAGCTGAGATGGATGCCGAATTCACTACCGTCGCCCAGCAGGCGTACAAAATGGTCGCGATCCTCGGGCGTGGTGATCAGCAGAATGTCGCGAATGCCCGCCAGCATCAGCACCGACAGCGGGTAATAGATCATCGGCTTGTCGTACACGGGCAGCAGCTGTTTAGAAATCGCCCGCGTAATGGGATGAAGACGCGTGCCTGAACCGCCTGCCAGAATAATACCTTTCATCGCTTCCGCTCCTCTGACGCCGTCATGAACGCGACGCAGCCAGGCCTAGCCGCTCGCCGCGATAGCGCCCGTCCAGAATAGCCTGCCACCATGTCTGATTTTCCAGATACCAGCGCACGGTTTTGCGCATGCCGCTGTCGAACGTTTCCTGTGGCATCCAGCCCAGCTCGCGCGCAATTTTGCTGGCGTCGATGGCATAGCGCTGATCGTGACCGGGACGATCCGCCACAAACGTAATCAAATCGCGGTAGTGCGTCAGGCCAGCGGCTTTACGCTCCGGCGCCATTTGCTCCAGCAAATCGCAGATAGTGTTGACCACGTCGATATTGCGCTGCTCATTATGCCCGCCGATATTATAGGTTTCGCCAACCTTGCCGCTGCTCACGACGCGATAGAGCGCGCGCGCATGATCCTCGACATAGAGCCAGTCGCGGATCTGCTCGCCGTTGCCGTAAACCGGCAGCGGCTTGCCCGCCAGCGCATTGATGATGGTGAGCGGAATAAGCTTTTCCGGGAAATGGCAGGGACCATAGTTGTTTGAGCAATTAGTGACGATAACAGGCAGGCCGTAGGTACGCAGCCAGGCGCGCACCAGATGATCGCTGCTGGCCTTGGTCGCTGAATAAGGGCTGCTCGGCGCATAGGGCGTGGTTTCGGTAAAAAACGCCTGCGGATCCTGCAAGTCGCCAAACACTTCGTCGGTGGAGATATGGTGGAAGATAAAAGCCTCGCGTCGCGCTGCTTCAAGTCTGTTCCAGTAGCTGCGCGCCGCCTCCAGCAGCTGATAGGTGCCGACGATATTGGTTTCGACGAAGGCTATCGGGCCGTCGATAGAGCGGTCGACGTGGCTTTCGGCCGCCAGATGCATGACGCAGTCGGGCTGATAGCGCGCAAAAATGGCATCCAGCGCCGGACGATCGCAAATATCCACCTGTTCGAAAGCGAAGCGCGCATCCTGCATAACGCTCGCCAGCGAGGCGAGATTGCCTGCATAGCTGAGCTTGTCGACCACAACGATGCGGTGATCCGTCTCTTCGATAAGAAAACGCACCAGCGCCGAGCCGATAAAACCTGCGCCGCCGGTGATTAAGTACTGTTTCACCGCCATACTCCCCGCGTATCCACAATCCAGCTTTGCGTGACCTGCGACGCGTCAACGGCGCGGAAGTGATCGTGGTCCACCAGCATCACCAGCACATCGGCCTCCGCCAGCGCCTGCTCGCGTGAAACCAGCGCAGCCTTGTCGGCGAGCGCGGCGGGCAGCGCGGCGATATGCGGCTCTACCACCCAGCTCTCTCCGCGATGCCATTCGGCGATCATCTGTGCTACCTGCATCGCCGGGCTTTCGCGCAGATCGTCGATATTGGGTTTAAACGCCAGCCCGAAGCAGGCGATGACTATCTCATCGGCGCGCTTGCCGCTCTGGGTCAGGCAGTCCGCCAGCGCCGCCTTGACCTGATTCAGCACCCAGTGCGGCTTGCTGTCGTTCACTTCGCGCGCGGTGCGGATCAGCCGCGCCAGCGACGGATTTTGCGCCACGATAAACCAGGGATCGACCGCAATGCAGTGCCCGCCGACGCCAGGCCCCGGCTGCAGAATATTGACGCGCGGATGGCGATTCGCCAGCGCGATCAGTTCCCAGACGTTAATCCCCTGATCGGCGCAAATCAGCGACAGCTCATTGGCGAAAGCGATATTAACGTCGCGGAAGCTGTTTTCCGTCAGCTTGCATAGCTCCGCCGTGCGCGCGTTGGTCTCCACGCATTCGCCCTGCAGAAAAATTTGGTAGAGCGCGCTGGCCTGCGCCGAGCAGGCGGGCGTCATGCCGCCGATCACGCGGTCGTTGTGGATCAGTTCCTGCATGATTTTGCCCGGTAGCACGCGCTCCGGGCAGTAGGCGATAAAGATATCGGGCGTGCCGCCGTGCTGCGGGAAACGCAGATCCGGGCGCGTCACCGCCAGCCACTCCGCCATCTGCTCCGTGGCGCCGACCGGCGAAGTGGATTCCAGGATCACCAGATCGCCCTTCTTCAATACCGGGGCGATCGATTCCGCCGCCGCCTTAACGAAGCGCAAATCGGGCTGATGATCCGCCATAAAGGGCGTTGGCACGGCGATCAGAAAGGCATCGGCCGCTTCGGGCTGCGTGGTGGCGCGCAGAAAGCCCTGGGTCACGGCGTCGTGGACTACTTTGTCCAGCGCGGGTTCGACGATATGGATCGCCCCGCGATTAATGGTCTCTACTGCGTGGGCGTTGATATCGACCCCCACGACCTTTTTCTTTTGCGACGCGAAAACGGCTGCGGTCGGCAGCCCAATGTAGCCCAGTCCAATCACGGAAATGGTGTCAAAACTCATAGGTCAACTCGGGTATCTTTTAAGGCTTGCAGAATGCGCTGACAGGCGTTGCCGTCGCCGTAAGGGTTGTGCGCGCGGCTCATGGTTTGCCAGGCCGCTTCGTCGGTCAACAGCAGGCCGACTTCGGCCACAATTTTCTCTATGTCGGTGCCGACCAGCTTCACGGTGCCGGCGTCGACCGCTTCTGGCCGTTCCGTCGCGTCGCGCATCACCAGCACCGGTTTGCCCAGCGAAGGCGCTTCTTCCTGGATGCCGCCGGAGTCGGTGAGGATCAGCCAGGCCCGGTTCATCAGCCAGACGAAAGGCAGATACTCCTGCGGCTCGATCAGCACGATATTGTCGATGCCGCTGAGGATGCGGTTAACCGGTTCGCTGACGTTGGGATTAAGGTGCACCGGATAGACGATCTGCGCGTCGGGATGCTGACGGGCGATGCGCGCCAGCGCGCTGCAGATACGCTCAAAGCCTTCGCCGAAGCTTTCGCGACGATGGCCGGTGACCAGCACCAGCTTCTTCTCGCTGTCGAGAAAGGGATAGCAGCCGGCGAGCTGCGCGTTGAGGCCGGGATCGGCGATAACCCGATCGCGTACCCACAGCAGCGCGTCGATCACCGTATTGCCGGTGATGAAGATGCGCGCGTCGGGCAAATTTTCCGCCAGCAGATTCTGGCGCGAGCGTTCGGTCGGGGTAAAGTGCAACCGGGCAAGATGACCGGTCAGCTTGCGGTTGCCCTCTTCCGGCCACGGCGACGTCAAATCGCCGGTGCGCAGTCCCGCCTCGACGTGGGCGACCGGGATCTGCTGGTAAAATGCCGCCAGGCTGGCGGCGAGCGTGGTGGTGGTGTCGCCATGCACCAGCACCACGTCGGGTTTAAAGTCGAGCAGCACGGTTTTCATGCCCTGTAAAATGCGGCAGGTGATCTCCGTTAATCCTTGCTCAGGACGCATCACGTTCAGGTCATAATCGGGCTGCAGCGCAAAGAGGCGCAGAACCTGATCGAGCATTTCGCGGTGCTGCGCGGTGACGCACAGGCGAGAGTCGAACGCAGGATCCTGCGCCAGCGCCTGCACCAGCGGCGCCATTTTTATCGCCTCCGGGCGAGTCCCGAATACTGTAAGCACTTTCACGCGGTTTCTCTCGCTGATCTGACGCCGGAACGACGCGCCAGCGCCACGCCTGCGCCCGTCAATGCGCCTAATGCGCCCCACATAATCATCATAAACAGGCGACGCGGGCTATCGCGCGAAACCGGCTCTTCCGGCGTACGCAGGTAGCGGTAGGTCTGGAAGGTGCGGTTCAACGTCGGGCCGGCGCTCAGCGTGGTGAGCATCGCCCTGTTTTGATCATAGCTGATATCGTAACTCGGTCCGGTCGCCTGCAGGGTTTCCAGCTGCGCCTGCAGCTGCGGCTCGCCCAGCAGGAAGAGGTCGCTGTCGGCGATCGGTTCGCGCGCGTCGCGCGAGCGGTTTTCATGAATGCCCTGCTGGCTGGCGACCTTCAGCGCCTGCTGCAGACGATGCTGCTGACGCTGGAAAACGGCGTTCGCCACATCTTCCTGACGCTTCACCTGCGCCTGCAGCTGCTCGCTGCGCGCCTGCCATGCGCCTTTCAGCTCGCCGTTAAGGTGGCGCGCCGCGCGCTCGCTGGCAAAGGCGATATACTGACGCAGCAGGTTGTTGGCGTCCCCTGCGGTTTCCGCGATGAGCTTAACGCTGTCGCGCGTATTGCGCGCCGCGTCGGCGGGCAGAAACTGGATATTGGCGACCATATCGTCAAGCAGCGCGGCGTCGTTATGGGCGTTGCCTGAGCGGCGGCTTTTGTAATATTCCGTCTGCTGCCAGAAGTCGCGGCGCGTATCCCAGGCACCCAGCTGCATAATAAATTCCTGATAGACCTCATCCATGATGGTCGGCGAGGGCGCCGCCAGATTGAGCGTATTGTTGCGCACGTCGAGATTATTCAGAAACTGCTCCTGCGCATAGTAATCGCCGAGCATATTCACCGTAGGACGGTCGGTAATCGCCGTGGTGCTCCACGCCTGTTTCATCAGCAGCGAAGCCAGCCAGGCGACCAGCGCGAAAAGCAGCGCCAGGCCGATAATCCAGCGCTTGCCGCGCCATAACGCGCAGCCCAGGCCGCGAATATCCAGTTCGTTATCTGCAACCTCAGAGGTCATCACAAGGCAATCCTTATCAGGGTAATTTTTTCTTAGCGTCGCGGTGAGCGTTCAAACGACGCTTTATACGACGGATCAGGCGCGCCACGCGCCAGGCGTGTTTCAGGCAGTAGCCGTAAAACATAAACGCCACCATAAACAGCACCAGCATCACCCACTCAGGGATAAAGGCGAGGTACTCGCCGAGCACGCCGATGCCGGCGAGAATCGCGGCCGCCACGGTGATCAACACAAACGCCTGGCGCGAGGTGAAGCCGGCGCGCATGATCAAATGGTGAATATGCTGCCGGTCGGCGGAGAAGGGGCTCATGCCTTTGCGCAGGCGACGATACATAATCGCCACCATATCCATCAGCGGAATGGCGATCAGCCAGAGCGCGGTCACGGGCGTAATCGGATGACTCAATCCCTGCGTGGTTTCCAGCAGGATCCAGATAATGGTGAAGCCAATCATGGTGCTGCCGGCGTCGCCCATAAAGACTTTATAGCGGCGGCCAAGGAAGCCGAGGTTAAGCAGAATATAGGGCAGCGTGGCGGCGATCATCGCGAAACACCATACGGCCAGGCTGTACTGACCGTCGAAGCAGAGAATAATGCCCATCGCCGCAAAGGTGACCGATGAGAGCCCGCCCAGCAGGCCGTCGATGCCGTCCACCATATTAAAGGCGTTAATCGCCGCCCAGACGGCGAACAGCGTCAGTACGTAGCCAAACGGCCCGACCACCAGCTCAACCGGGCCGATAATAAAGCCGAGGCTGAGCAGATAGAGTTTGGCTCCCACCATCATCGCCACCGCTACCGCGGCCTGCACCACGGCGCGGATTTTCACGCTGATATCAAAACGATCGTCGAGCGCGCCGACCAGCACCAGCAGACCGGCGCAAATAAGATAAAGCGTGGCGTGCGGCAGGTAGAAGCGGGTAATGAGAAACATAAAGCAGATGCCGGCGTAAACGGAAATGCCGCCGACCAGTGGAATGGCGCCGTGATGACGTTTACGGGAATTAGGCGTGTCGACCAGACCTATTTTTTTAGCCGCTTTGCGCGCAAAAAAGATAAAGACTAAAGAAAATAGAAAAGTAAGGCCCAGCTCAGTACTCATAGTGAGTAAATTCACGTTTAACGCTCTCAGCTAAAATCAGGGACAGGATAAACAAACTGCATGTTTTTGCCTTTCATCCCGAGTCCGAATTCTGCTTCCGACCACGCGCGCATGGTTATTTTTTGCGCACTGCCGCCGCAGTCATTATAAATGCTCCTGCCAGCGGTAATCCTAATGCGCACAAATAAAAAACGCCACGTTAAGACGTGGCGTTAGGGCGAATTCCTGCGCATTTAGGCTAAAAAAGTCGGTTTCGCCGTCTCGATTAGCCAGCGCGGAATTACGAGCGCTTCATCATATCGAAGAATTCGTCGTTGGTTTTGGTCATCGCCAGTTTGTTGATGAGGAATTCCATCGCGTCGATTTCGCCCATCGGGTGAATAATCTTGCGCAGGATCCACATCTTCTGCAGCTCTTCCTGGGAAGTGAGCAGCTCTTCTTTACGCGTACCGGAGCGGTTGTAGTCAATCGCCGGGAAGACGCGTTTTTCAGCGATTTTACGTGCGAGGTGCAGCTCCATGTTACCGGTGCCTTTAAACTCTTCGTAAATCACTTCATCCATCTTCGAACCGGTATCAACCAGCGCGGTCGCGATGATGGTCAGGCTGCCGCCCTCTTCCACGTTACGCGCGGCGCCGAAGAAGCGCTTCGGACGATGCAGGGCGTTGGCGTCAACACCACCGGTCAGGACTTTACCTGATGCCGGCACTACGGTGTTGTAGGCGCGCGCCAGGCGAGTGATGGAGTCGAGCAGGATGATCACGTCTTTCTTGTGTTCAACCAGACGCTTCGCCTTCTCGATCACCATTTCGGCAACCTGAACGTGGCGTGAAGCCGGTTCGTCGAAGGTAGAGGCGATAACTTCGCCTTTGACCAGACGCTGCATCTCGGTCACTTCTTCCGGACGTTCGTCGATCAGCAGCACCATCAGCACGCAGTCTGGATGGTTGTAGGCGATGCTCTGCGCGATATTCTGCAGCAGCATGGTTTTACCCGCTTTCGGCGGCGCGACGATCAGACCACGCTGGCCGCGGCCGATCGGCGAAGCCAGATCCAGCACGCGTGCGGTAAGGTCTTCCGTCGAACCATTGCCGCGCTCCATGCGCAGACGGCTGTTGGCGTGCAGCGGCGTCAGGTTTTCGAACAGAATCTTATTACGCGCGTTTTCAGGCTTATCGTAGTTAACCTCGTTAACCTTCAGCAGCGCAAAGTAACGCTCGCCCTCTTTCGGCGGACGGATTTTGCCGGAGATGGTGTCACCAGTGCGAAGGTTGAAACGGCGAATTTGGCTGGGAGAAACGTAGATGTCGTCGGGACCGGCGAGGTAAGAGCTGTCTGCGGAGCGGAGGAAACCAAATCCGTCCTGCAATATCTCCAGCACACCATCACCGAAGATGTCCTCGCCGCTTTTCGCGTGCTGTTTGAGGATGGCGAAAATAATATCCTGTTTGCGCATGCGCGCCAGGTTTTCCAGCCCCATATTTTCGCCGAGGGTAATCAGCTCAGAAACCGGCGTGTTCTTTAATTCGGTAAGATTCATAGTGATGGGTTCTTAAACTCGGGGTAATTCTCGAAATGTTGGTCGTGAATGGTATGGCTTAATATTCCATGCCTGTTAATGGCGCTTTCAACTCTTCTCGACGATCATCGTCAGGGATGGCGACTGGAAGCGAGAGAGACGGTTGAAATGCGATGCCAAAGTTGGTGCTAACCGTCAGAATTGCTAAACCGCTGTATACGGAACGTGCTTCAGGGTTTAACAAAGGAAATCTTTAAGATGCAAACTACAAGGTAAGTGCGTAATGCAGTGAAAGTAACTTAGCACGCTAAAATGCGAACGTCCAGCAGTGGAAGAAAATTCGCCACCGCCGAACGTTCTCGTCCTTACGCCAGGTTGGCGTTCAGGAACTCTTTCAGCTGGCTTTTAGACAGCGCGCCGACTTTAGTCGCGGCGACTTCACCGTTTTTGAACAGCAGCAGCGTCGGGATGCCGCGGATGCCGTACTTCGGCGCGGTGCCCGGGTTATCGTCAATGTTCAGCTTGGCGATAGTGAGCTTACCGTCGTACTCTTCGGCAACTTCATCGAGAATCGGGGCGATCATTTTGCAAGGACCACACCATTCAGCCCAGAAATCTACCAGTGTGACACCTTCTGCTTTCAGAACGTCTGCATCGAAACTGTCATCGGTGAGGTGAACGATTTTATCGCTGCTCATGTATTACTCCACAAGATTATGCCTGGCGAATTGGCGTAAAGTTTACCAACGAAGGTTGACTTTATTTCATCGGATACGCTTTCGTAAAGCGATAGTAAGCTGATATTCTACCACACTATGAGCAAAACACACTTAACAGAACAGAAGTTTTCCGACTTCGCCCTGCACCCTCTGGTCGTGGAAGCCCTTGATACAAAAGGCTTTCATCACTGTACGCCTATTCAGGCGTTAGCTCTGCCCTTTACGCTCTCAGGGCGTGATGTCGCAGGCCAGGCGCAAACCGGTACCGGCAAAACGATGGCGTTTCTGACGTCGACGTTTCATCATCTTCTCACTCACCCTGCCCAGGAAGGCCGTCAGATCAATCAGCCGCGCGCGTTGATCATGGCGCCGACGCGCGAACTGGCGGTACAGATCCACGCCGACGCCGAACCGCTGGCGCAGGCCACCGGTCTGAAGCTGGGCCTGGCTTACGGCGGCGACGGCTACGACAAGCAGCTGAAAGTGCTGGCTGACGGCGTCGACATCCTGGTCGGCACCACTGGCCGTCTGATCGATTACGCGAAACAGAACCACATTAACCTCGGCGCGATTCAGGTGCTGGTGCTGGACGAAGCCGACCGCATGTTCGATCTCGGCTTTATTAAAGATATCCGCTGGCTGTTCCGCCGCATGCCGCCTGCGACGCAGCGCCTGAGCATGCTTTTCTCCGCCACGCTCTCCTGGCGCGTGCGCGAACTGGCTTTCGAACACATGAACAACGCCGAGTACGTTGAGGTGGAGCCAGAGCAGAAAACGGGTCATCGCATTAAAGAAGAGCTCTTCTACCCGTCGAACGAAGAAAAAATGCGCCTGCTGCAGACGCTTCTGGAAGAAGAGTGGCCGGATCGCGCTATCGTCTTCGCCAACACCAAGCATCGTTGCGAAGATATCTGGGGCCATCTGGCGGCGGACGGCCATCGCGTCGGCCTGCTGACCGGCGACGTGCCGCAGAAGAAGCGCCTGCGCATTCTGGACGACTTCACTAAAGGCGACGTCGATATCCTGGTGGCGACCGACGTGGCGGCGCGCGGCCTGCATATTCCTGCGGTCACGCACGTCTTTAACTACGACCTGCCTGACGATCGCGAAGATTACGTTCACCGTATCGGCCGTACCGGACGCGCAGGCGCCAGCGGACACTCTATCAGCCTGGCCTGTGAAGAGTACGCGCTGAATCTGCCGGCGATTGAAGAGTATATCGGCCACAGCATTCCGGTGAGCAAGTACAACAGCGACGCGCTGATGGACGACCTGCCGCCGCCGAAGCGTCTGGCTCGCGCCCGCACCGGCAATGGTCCGCGCCGCGGCGGCAACAACGCGAATCGTCGTGGAGCGCCGCGTAACAACAACCGTAAACGTTCGGGTTAATCCACATTATGCTAAGCGCATCGTCACTTTATTCTGCGATTGATCTGGGATCCAACAGCTTTCATATGCTGGTGGTGCGCGAAGTTTCCGGAAGCATTCAGACCGTCGCGCGCATTAAGCGCAAGGTGCGTCTGGCTGCCGGCCTGGACAAAAATAACCATCTTTCCGTCGAGGCGATGACGCGCGGCTGGGAGTGTCTGAAGCTCTTCTCCGAACAGCTGCAGGATATTCCTTCCGAGCAGATCCGCGTGGTTGCTACCGCCACGCTGCGCCTGGCGGCCAACGCCAGCGAATTCCTGTTTACCGCACAGCAGATCCTGGGCTGCACGATTAACGTTATCAGCGGCGAAGAGGAAGCGCGCCTGATTTATCAGGGCGTCGCGCACACCACTGGCGGCTCGGACAAGCGGCTGGTGGTCGATATCGGCGGCGGCAGCACCGAGCTGGCCACCGGCGACGGCTCGCACGCCTCCGTCCTTTTTAGCCTGCCTATGGGCTGCGTAACCTGGCTTGAACGCTTCTTTAGCGACCGACATCTGGCAAAAGAGAATTTCGACGCCGCCGAGCAGGCCGCAATCGACATGATCCGCCCTATCGCCTCGCCGCTGCGCGCTCACGGCTGGGAAGCCTGCGTCGGCGCCTCCGGCACCGTACAGGCGCTGCAGGAGATTATGGTGGCGCAGGGCATGGATGAACGCATCACCCTGAGTAAGCTGCAGCAGCTCAAACAGCGCGCCATTCAGTGCGGCAAGCTGGAAGAGCTGGAGATCGAAGGCTTAACGCTGGAGCGCGCGCTGGTTTTCCCCAGTGGCCTTTCCATTCTGATTGCGGTATTTCAGGAGCTGGGCATCGAAAGCATGACGCTGGCGGGCGGCGCGCTGCGCGAGGGGCTGGTTTACGGCATGCTGCATCTGCCGGTCGATCGCGATATCCGCAGCCGCACGCTGCACAACGTCCAGCGTCGTTTTTCTATCGATGTGGAACAGGCCGCGCGCGTGCGTCAGTTGGCCGACGTGTTTTTCCGTCAGGTGAGCGCGGTATGGAAACTGGATCAGCGCTGCCGCGAGCTGCTGCTCAGCGCCAGCGCGATACACGAAATCGGCCTTAGCGTCGATTTCCGCCAGGCTCCGCAGCACGCCGCCTATCTGGTGCGCCATCTCGATCTCCCCGGCTTTACGCCCGCGCAGAAAAAACTGCTGGCCTGCCTGCTGCAGATCCAGAGCGGCAGCATTGATTTAGCGCTGCTGACCCAGCAAAACGCCCTTCCGCCGCGCCTTGCCGAACGCCTCTGCCGTCTGCTGCGGCTGGCGATCATCTTTTCCAGCCGTCGTCGCGACGATACGCTGCCTGCGGTGCGCTTACAGGCTGACGACGATACGCTGCATCTCACGCTGCCAGCAGGCTGGCTGGAAGCGCATCCGCTGCGCGCCGAACTGCTGGGCCAGGAGAGCCATTACCAGTCCTATGTGCACTGGCTGCTGACTATCGCCTGATAATAAAGGCACTGTTAGTCATTCTCTTCATCTCTGCTTTTCTCTGTGGCAGCCTGCGAGCCGCTACGCAATCTTTGCGCCTCTCTCTCGTAGGGCAGCGATTGAATTTGTAGTATGCCTCTATACGAAATTACGTATAATGAGGCAGGGAATGCGCAAAAAAATCGCTTTCGTGGGCAGCAGTCGTAGAGATTTGATCAGCTTTCCAGAGCATATTCGTCAGCAAGTTGGCTATCAGTTGGATCGGGTTCAGCAAGGACTTGCGCCTGATAGCTGGAAACCGCTTTCCATGGTAGGACCGGGCGTGCAGGAGATCCGCATACAAGGCGAAGAAGGTATCTGGCGCGCTGTCTACGTCGCGAAATTCACCGAAGCCGTTTATGTGCTGCACTGCTTTCAGAAAAAAACGCAGGCAATCAGCTTGTCAGATATTCGTCTGGCGCGAAAGCGCTATGACGCCCTGATCCAGGAGCGTAACCGATGAAAATTGAAATCTTTGACAGCGTCTGGGATGCGCTAAGCGAAACGCCCGAAGCCGCGGAAAATATGAAAATCCGCGCACATCTGATGACTTTCATAAATGCGTGGATTGAAAAACGGCAGCTTAGCCAGACGGAAGCCGCTCAGGCTCTGGGCGTCACTCAGCCAAGAATATCCGAGCTGGCGCGCGGTAAAATCAACCTCTTCAGTATTGATAAGTTGATCGGCATGATGGCGCACGCTGGCCTGGTGATTAAACACATCGAAATCAGCGAGCCGACGGCGGCATGAGCGTAAAGAAAAAGGGCCTTTAGCCCTTTTTCGCCTTCTCCAGCATCGCCCGCAGTCCGGCGACCCGCGTTTGCCCGGTTTTCATCCGCTCTTCGGCGCTGACGACCTTGCGCTCGGTTTCCCAGACGACATCATCCTGCGGCAGCTCGAGCAGGAAGCGGCTCGGCTCCGGACGCACCAGCTCGCCGTACTGGCGACGCTCGCGGCAGAGCGTAAAGGTGAGCTCTTTCTGCGCGCGGGTAATGCCGACGTACGCCAGGCGGCGCTCCTCTTCGATATTGTTCTCATCGATGCTGCTCTGATGCGGCAGTAACCCTTCTTCCATGCCGACCAGAAAGACGTAGGGAAATTCCAGCCCTTTCGAGGCGTGCAGCGTCATCAGCTGTACCTGATCGAGCTCTTCGTCGCTCTCGCCGCGCTCCATCATGTCGCGCAACGTAAAGCGCGTGACCACCTGCGTCAGCGTCATCGGCTCGTCGATATCGCTGCCCTCAAGCATCTCCGTCATCCACTGAAACAGCGTATTGACGTTCTTCATGCGCATTTCGGCCGCTTTCGGACTGCCCGACGTTTCGAACAGCCAGCTTTCATAATCGATGCCGCGGATCAGATCGCGCACCGCATTGACCGGCTCGCGCTCGGTCATCTGCACGATCTCCTGCAGCCAGTGGGTAAAGCGCTGCAGATGTTCCAGGCCGCGCCCGCTTAGCGTCTGCCCAAGGCCGACGTCGAAACTGGCGTTAAACAGGCTTTTATTGCGCAGGTTCGCCCACTCGCCCAGCTTTTGCAGCGTCGCCGGGCCAATCTCGCGACGCGGCGTGTTGACGATGCGCAAAAAGGCGCTGTCGTCGTCCGGGTTGGTAAGCACGCGCAGATAGGCGAGCAGGTCTTTAATCTCCGGACGCGAAAAAAACGAGGTGCCGCCAGAGATGCGATAGGGAATGCGGTTCTGCATCAGCATCTTTTCAAACACGCGTGACTGATGATTGCCGCGATAGAGAATCGCGTAATCTTTATACTGCGTTTTATTGATGAAATGGTGTGCGATCAGCTCGCCCGTTACGCGCTCCGCCTCATGATCCTCATGGTTCGCGGTCAGCACTTTGAGTTCGCTGCCGAGACCGAGCTCGGAGAAAAGCCGCTTCTCGAAGACGTGCGGGTTGTTGGCGATCAGGATATTCGCCGCTTTCAGAATGCGCTGCGACGAGCGGTAGTTCTGCTCCAGCTTGATCACTTCCAGCGCCGGAAAATCCTCTTTCAGCAGCACCAGATTCTGCGGCCGCGCGCCGCGCCAGGAGTAGATCGACTGGTCGTCATCCCCGACCACGGTAAAGCGCGCCCGCGCGCCCACCAGCAGCTTCACCAGCTCATACTGGCTGGTATTGGTGTCCTGATACTCATCCACCAGCAAATAGCGAATGCGCTGCTGCCAGCGTTCCCGCACCTCCTGATTGCGCTGCAGCAGCAGCGTCGGCAGCAGGATCAAATCGTCGAAGTCGAGCACGTTGCACGATTTCAGATGCTGATCGTAGAGGCTGTAGCAGTGGGCGAAAATATTGTCGCGCTCGCTGCGCGCCAGCGCGGCGGCGCGCGGCGGATCGATCAAATCGTTCTTCCAGTTGGAGATGGTCGAGATCAGCTGCTGCAGCAGCGTCTTGTCCTCTTCCAGCCACGGCTGCGTCAAATCTTTCAGCAGCGCCAGCTGGTCGGTATCGTCGAACAGCGAGAAGTTGGACTTCATGCCCAGCGCGGCGTATTCGCGCTTGATGATCTCCAGTCCCAGCGTATGAAAGGTGGAGATCATCAGGCCGCGCGCCTCTTTTTTCCCCAGCGTCTGGGCGACGCGCTCTTTCATCTCGCGCGAGGCTTTATTGGTAAAGGTAACCGCTGCGATATGGCGCGCCTGATAGCCGCACTCGCGGATCAGATGGGCAATCTTATTGGTGATGACGCGGGTTTTGCCCGATCCCGCTCCCGCCAGCACCAGACAGGGGCCGGTAACAAACTCGACGGCGCGTTGTTGGCTGGGGTTTAAACGCATAGTAAAAAATCGCTCAGTAAAAAGAGAGGAGGATGAAATAATGGGCGGTCAGTATACACAATCAGAGGACTATCATGGCGAAAACCGCGGCGGCTTTACACATCCTGGTGAAAGAAGAAGCGCTGGCTAACGAGCTGCTGGCGAAGCTGGAAAAGGGCGCCAGTTTTCAACAGCTGGCGAAGAAACACTCTACCTGTCCTTCCGGACGCAACGGCGGCGATTTAGGCGAGTTTCGACAAGGTCAGATGGTGCCGGCCTTCGATAAAGCGGTCTTCACCTGCCCGCTGATTAAACCTTTCGGGCCGGTGAAAACCGCATTTGGCTATCACATCATTAAAGTGCTCTACCGCAGCTGATCACTTTTTGCTTTTCATCTGCTGCAGCACGTTGCTGCACTGGTTATCCTCGTTGTCGCTTGGGCTGATCAACGCCAGCAGCGCGGCGGCAGGGCCCACCACGGTGCCGAGCGCGACGGCGGCCGCGCCGCGCGCCAGCAGCGGTCCGGCTTTTACGCCGGCGTCAGGATTTTTGAAGGTGCCGCGAACGTAAAGCGGCGAACGCAGCGTCACGATACGGATGCCTTTGCTCTCTGGATTGATCGAGAGATCCAGACGCTCGCTGGCGAAGTTGGCGTTACCGGTGACGTTGATGACCGCATTTTCGGTATCAAACACGAACAGGTTTGGCGTCGCGACGCCGTTTTGCAGCTTCACATCCGTCGCGGCGCAGTTGATACGCACCTCATCGTCGCCAAACAGCTTGCCAACCACATAGTTGCCGACGTTCAGCCCGGCGATCTCCATCAGGCTGCGGCTGATTAAGCCGTTATTCATCAGCAGCTTCAGCTGACCGTTGCTGGTCGCGAGCAGATCCGCCACCGAGTTGCCGCTGCCGGTAAAGCTGGCGTCGCCGTTGAGCTGGCCCAGGCTGCGCTGCATCGCTTCCACATTAGGGAAGAGCTGACGCAGATGCAGACGACGCGCGTGGATGTCGGCGCGGCCACGCATCGGCGACTTATCCCCTTCCAGACGAATCGTGCTGTTTAGCGTGCCGCCTGCCATGCCGAAGCGCAGCGGATCGAGCAGCAGGTCGCCATCTTTCAGCTGCAAATGGGTGTAAAGATCGCTCAACGGCAGCGAATTGCCATGTTCGATGCGCTTGCCGGTGAACTTCACGTCGGCGTCCATGACGTCCCAGCTTTTGGTATCGAAGGTGTCATGCGGCAGCACGCGATCGGCGGGCTGCGCCGCTTTTTCGCCGCGCTTCGCCTTCGCCTGCGCGGTTTTCGCGCTGCCTTTGCCGGAGTCGACGCCGATAAGCGGCCCCAAATCCGCCATACGCAGCTGTTTCGAACTCAGCTCGCCCACCAGCGCCGGTCGCGGTTTGCCCTGGGTGTAAGTAAGCGTGCCGTGAATATCGCTGTCGCCGATATGGCCGTTGAAGTTTTCGTAGTGGTACTCCGGCCCTTTTTTGCCGGTGAAGCGGGCGGTCAGGTGACCGTCGGTTTCATAGGGCGGCGTATCGGGTAAGAGCACGCCGGTCAGCCCATAGAGATTAGCGAGTGTATCGCCGGAGAAGCGCAGCCGCACGTTCACGCCGCCAAGATTCATCGGATCCTGAATGCCGCCCGTGACCTGCACGCGCGTAGAGCCGTTACGTATATCGGCCTGAATTGGGAACGGCGTGTTTTTACTGCGCAGCGAGAGCATGCCGCCGGTTTTGCCTTCTCCTTCCAGCTGCTCATTGTTATAGGTGCCGCGCGCCTCCCAGCCGAAAACAAAGTCGCCCGCGCCTTTCTGCGCGTCGCTGCCGCCGGCAATCTGCCCATAAGGCACCGGCTTGCCGAGCGGATTGATTTTTACCGTTACGTCGGCTTTATTGACCGCATCGCGGTAGCGCAGCTGACCCTGGTCAAACAGAATATTGTCGAGACGGAATGACCAGGCGGATGGCGCCGCACTGGCATCAGGATTTTTGCTGTCGGCGAGATTGAAGGTCCAGTTGTTCTTTTTGTCGGCGGTTTGAATCAGCCGCGCATCGGGCTGCTGAAGTTTAATCCACGGGAGGTAAACTTCTTTATGCAGCAGCGCCAGCGGCGACAGAGTGGCGTCGACGCGCTCCAGATGCACCATCGTCACCTCCGCCATCTCGGGCGGATTGCCTAATATAATGTCCTGCGCATGCACATGCGGCCAGGGTATCCAGCTACGCCAGCCCGGCTCATCGCGGTTGCGCTCCCAGGCGACGCCCAGATCGCCGCGAATCGCGAACTGGCGATTCAGTTCCGTCGAGACTTTCTGGTTGATGGTGGGCTTGAGACGATTCCAGTCAAAGGTCGCGATGATGATCACCACCACCACGATCAGCAACAAAAAAATCCCGACTATCCAGCTAACAACTTTTCCCGTGCGCGACATTTCGCTTCCTCCTTGCCTGTCCACAGTCTCCGTTAAAGATAGTCGAGACGTTGTGGAACGGCATCAGACAAGCTGAAGCGGCAGATGATTAAGTTGCGAAAAGGGGACCGGCCTTGAAAAAAAGTAGCCCTGCGCCGCCATTGCGGGCGAACAGCACACCTGCCGCCACTCCTCTTCGGTCTCGACGCCTTCGACGATCACGCCGTTACAGTAACGGTTAATCAACGCCAGCAGCATCGAGAAGAGCGCCTGACCCTCTTCGGTGCGGCGCAGCAGGATAAACAGCTCGCGCGACAGCTTGATGTAGTCGTACTTCAGCTCCGTCAGCGCGGAAAAGTTGGCCATGCCGGAGCCGAAATCGTCCAGCCACAGCGGCCCCAGCTCCGGCATCTGCGCGATCATCTCTTCCTGCGGCAGCGCGTGATGTTCGGTGAGTTCGAAGCGCACCCACGGCAGCTCGGTAATCAGGCGTCGAATCGGCGGATGCTGCTGAATCGCCATCAGCGTCGGCCCGTCAATATTCACCGACGCTACGATCTGGTTGTCGCAAAAAAAGGGCTGCCACTCTTTTAGCAGCGCCAGCTGCTCATGGACTACGTGCAGACGCTGATTAATCGCCAGCGCCTCAAAGTAGTCCTCCGGCGAGAGTTTCTTTTCCGGCGCGGTCGGATGCGTGACCGCGGTCAGGATTTCAATTGCCAGCAACCGGCCCGATACCTGGTATATCGGCTGGAAAGTGTAGAATCGTTGGCATTGCTGCCAGAAGAGACGCGCTTCCTGTTGTGGGTTGATGTCAGTTGAAGAAGGTAGCCGATGACTAATATTCTTCATCACCATGGTTTTTTCCTGGTTGGTGGCAAGTGCCATGTGTCAGCGCGGCGGCGAGTGTCAGCTGTGCCCGCCCTATCTCTGTCCGCCTGCTGGTCACATAAGACTACAGAGTGTACCAATCCGTATCGGGCGCAATCGTGAAAAAAAGCCCGGCTTTGGCCGTTAAATCGCCGCGAAGACAGGCTTTTTTCACCTTAAGTGGAATTAAAACAGCGTTTTAAAAATCATTGACGTCTGCCATACCAGACGCGAGACTAAGGCACTATTTCACTACAGGCCAAAGACCATGACGCATAAAAAAATAGCCATTATCGGTGAGTGCATGATTGAGCTGTCCGAGAAGGGTGAGAGCATTAAACGCGGCTTCGGCGGCGATACGCTAAACACGGCGGTCTATCTGGCGCGCCAGGTGGATGAGACGCAGCTCAGCGTCGACTATGTGACGGCGCTGGGCATCGACTCCTTCAGCGATCAGATGATCGCCGCCTGGCAGCAGGAGAAGGTAAACACCTGCCTGATCCAGCGGCTGGAAAACAAAATGCCTGGCCTGTATGTCATTGAAACCGATGAGAAAGGTGAGCGCACCTTCTGGTACTGGCGCAGCGACGCCGCCGCGCGCTACTGGCTAGACGCCCCGCAGTCCGCCGCTATCGTCGACGAACTGGCGCGCTATGACTACCTCTACCTGAGCGGTATTTCGCTGGCGATCCTGCCTGACGACAGTCGCGAGAAGCTGATGGCGCTGCTGGATCGCTGCCGCGCTAACGGCGGTCAGGTGATTTTCGACAATAACTACCGTCCGCGCCTGTGGGCCGATAAAGCGAGCGCGCAGCAGGCCTATAGCGCCATGCTGCAGCGCACTGATATCGCCTTTTTGACGCTGGATGATGAACATCTGCTGTGGGGCGAGCATCCATTAAGCGCAGTGATTGAGCGTACGCGCGCCGCAGGCGCCAGCGAGATCGTGATTAAGCGCGGCGCCGACTCTTGTCTGGTGGCGATCGGCGACGACGCGCTGATTGACGTGCCTGCGGTACGTCTCGATGCGGCGCGCATCATCGATACCACCGCGGCGGGCGACTCTTTCAGCGCCGGCTATCTGTCGCAGCGCCTGACGGGCGGTTCGCCGCAGGCCGCCGCCGAGCGCGGCCACCTGACCGCCAGCACGGTGATCCAGCATCGCGGCGCGATTATTCCGCTGGCGGCGATGCCGGCATAACGTCCGCCCCGCTTTGCGGGGCGTGCGACCTCTCCCCGGCGAACGCGCGGCCGAAACCGCCTTAAATTTGCCTTAGCGCGCGACAGTTGACGATGAGTTGCCGTTAAGAGAAAAATTAACGCTGGCACTGATTTTTACCCGTGCGTCAGGCTGCTTTTTGCCCCTGAAATCCCGCTTATTCCTTAGTCCAGGCATAGTCTGAATCCGCCGCTCTGGGCCGTTTTCGGATGGACGACCGCCGCAAAAAAGACCATCTTTTCCTCAACAACAGCAGGACGCTGTTTCGCCGGCCGCGATAAAAAAACGACAACATTCCTCGCATCAGGACCGTTTTATGCACACAGAAATTATCAATATCTGGCCCAATGGCGACGCGCCAGGCGCCAGCGATTCGCGCGCGCAGCCGCAAATCATCGATCTGGCGAAAGAGTATGAGCCTTACGATCGTGCGGCGACCGGCGTGCGCTGCCCGGAGATCGCTATCTGGCATCCCGAAGAGTCCAACGGTATTACGCTGCTGGTGGCGCCGGGCGGCGGCTATCAGCGCGTACTGATCGACCGCGAAGGCAGCGCGCTGGCGACCTTTTTCACCGCGATGGGCTACACCCTGGCGGTAATGACCTATCGCCTGCCCTACGACGGTCATCACGAAGGCGCGGACGCGCCACTGGCCGACGCGCAGCGTGCGGTGCGCGTGCTGCGCGATCGCGCCCAGCGCGGCCTGAACGGCAAATATATCGTGATGACGGGCTTCTCGGCGGGCGGGCACGTCGCCGCCAGCCTGGGCACGCGCTTCGCCGAAAAAATCTATCCGGTGCAGGACGCCGCAGATAGCTTCTCGCCGCGTCCCGACGCGATGGTGCTGGTCTATCCGGTGATCAGCATGCGAGACGGCGTGGCGCATGAAGGTTCGCGCACGCGCCTGCTCGGCGCCTGGCCCGATGCGAAAACCATCGAAGCCTATTCGCTGGAGACGCGCGTACACGCGCAGACGCCGCCGACGCTGCTGATCCACGCGGCGGATGATGAAACGGTCTCGGTAAACAACAGCATGGCGTTTTTTAGCGCGCTCCGCGAACACAAGGTGCCCGCAGAGCTGCACTTTTATCAGAAAGGCGGCCACGGATTCGGCATCCGCGGCGTTGCGGATCTGCCTCTCGCCAGCTGGCCGATGCTGGTAACCGAGTGGCTCAGGGCGAAAACCTGACGGATCAGGAGGAAGGCGGCGCGCTGTCGCTGGCGCTGCTCTCCTGCGGCGCGGCGTCGGCGGCCGCTGGCGGCGCCATCACCTTGTCCCAGATCGCCTGCAGGCTCTTCACATTGGTCTCCGCTTCGCCTTCCGGCTGCATCAGCACCAGCGTAACTTCCTGCGACAATTGCTGACGCAGCTCCTGGTTCAGCCGATCGCGCGTCAGCTCGCTCAGAAACGCCTGACGCAGCTTCTGATACTGCTCAGGCGCGATATCCACCACGGCATTCTGCTGCGAACGCAGGCGCTGGCTCATCAGCACGTCGGTATCGGTGCGCGCATAGGTGGCGAACAGCTTGTTCAGCTCCAGCAGCTTCTGCGCCATCAGCGCGTCGAACTCCTCCTGCGGCAGCCCTTTGTCGCGCACCACCGCCAGCTCGCGCGACACCAGGTTCAGGCCCGACTCCAGCGCGTCGTTGCGCGCGTCGAGATTAACCGAGCACTGGGCGCGCTGGTAGAGCACGCGACAGTCAAAACCGATCTGCAGGTTCTGCGCTTTGCTGTCGCCCAGCGTACGCTGCAGGTGCCAGAACAGCGCCTCGCGCGCCAGATCGCTCTGCCAGTAACGCTGCAGATTCTGCGAATCGCGAATCGGCTGCCAGGGCGTATCCCAAATCAGCGCCAGGCGATCCTGGCTCATCGCGCCATTGACCAGATTAATCGGCTGATGCGGCAGCGGCGAGAGCGTCGGCAGCGGCGCGGGATTGCTGCGCTTGCCGGTCAGCGAGGAGAAGGCTTTGTTGATCTGCTCCGCCAGGCTGCGGCTCTCAACGTTGCCCACCACATAAAGCGTCATGGCGTCCGGCGTATACCACTGCTGGTAAAAGGCGTTCAGCGCGTTGAGGTCGATCGGCGCGCGCGGCTGCTCGGCCGGGTCGTGCGCCAGCAGCGTCGACCCCTTCAGGCGATAGCGCCACAGCACATCCTGGGTATTGGCGGGCCAGGTGGCGGCAGGATCGGAAGCGCTCAGCGCGGTGCTGACCACCTGCTCGTTAATGGACATTTTGCCCGCCGTTGCCGCCAGCCAGTTAAGCGCTTCTTTCAGCAGCTCCGGGCGGTTGTTGGGCAGACTAAGGTTGTACTGGGTAAAGTCGTAGGAAACGATGGCGGGCGGCAGCGGATGCTGCGGGTCCATGGCCTGCTGCCACAGCGCGCGCTGCTGGTTGGTGTCGAGCGCGGCGTTATGCACCATCGCCAGACGCGGCAGCAGGTGGCTGAAGCCGGTCTGCTGGGTAGTCTCTACCAGCGAGCCGGTATTCACCACCATGCGCAGTTCAATGCGATCGCTGGGGCGCTGCGGCGTTGTCAGCAGCTGCCAGCTTAATCCGTTATCCAGTTTCCCTTCTTGCCAGGCTGGATCGGGCTGCAGCGTTTCGGCACAGGCGCCAAAACTGGCGGCCACCCACGCTACCCCCCCAACCAAAAGCCGAATTCTGGTGCCCTGCATGTGAACCTCTAATCTAAAAGTCGTTATCACTGGCACGTTTCGCCGTTGTAATACGCGGTGAGTTTTTCTCGTTTTAGCCGCGTCGTTTTTCGACAACAGAGTCTTTGACCACGTGAAGGCCAGGAAGTCGCGCAACGAAGTGAAAAACCATGAAAAAAATAAGTGGGCATTATTATGCAAATGCCCGCTGTCAGGGCAAGCGACAGCGGGCATTTAGAGGGATTTTGCTGTAAAGCTGTACTTAAGCGGAGGTTTCCGGCAGTTTTTCCGCTTTCGCCTTGCTGGAAAGCGTCGCTTTCAGCTGGTTTTCATCAAGCTGGCCAACCCACTTCGCCACGACCACGGTCGCCACGCCGTTGCCGACCAGATTGGTCAACGCGCGCGCTTCGGACATAAAGCGGTCGATGCCGAGGATCAGCGCCAGACCTGCCACCGGCAGATGGCCCACCGCCGACAGCGTCGCCGCCAGCACGATAAAGCCGCTGCCGGTCACGCCCGCCGCGCCCTTCGACGAGAGCAGCAGCACCACCAGCAGGGTAATCTGATGGAAGATGTCCATGTGCGCGTTGGTCGCCTGAGCGATAAATACCGCCGCCATGGTCAGATAAATCGAGGTGCCGTCGAGGTTAAACGAGTAGCCGGTCGGGATCACCAGCCCCACCACCGATTTCTTACAGCCCAGCTTCTCCATCTTATCCAGCATGCGCGGCAGCGCCGACTCAGAAGAAGAGGTGCCGAGCACGATCAGCAGTTCCTCTTTGATATAGGCGACGAAGCGGAAGATATTGAAGCCGGCGACGCGCGCGATAAGCCCCAGCACCACCACCACGAACAGCACGCAGGTGATATAGAAGCAGACGATAAGCTGGCCGAGCTGTACCAGCGAACCGACGCCATATTTACCGATGGTGAAGGCCATGGCGCCGAACGCGCCGATAGGGGCGAGACGCATAATCATATTGATGATGCCGAAGATCACCTTCGAAAAGCTCTCAATCACGTTGAAGATCAGCGTGCCGGAGCTGCCGAGGCGATGCAGCGCGAAACCGAACAGAATCGCGAACAGCAGCACCTGCAGGATATTGCCGCTGGCGAAGGCGCCGATAACGCTGCCCGGGATGACGTCCAGCAGGAAGGCGATAACGCCCTGCTGCTCCGCCTGCTGAGCGTAGACCGCGACCGCCTTCGCATCCAGCGTCGCCGGATCGACGTTCATGCCGACGCCCGGCTGCAGGACGTTGACCACCACCAGACCGATAATCAGGGCGATGGTGCTGACAATTTCAAAATAGAGCAGCGCGACCGCACCGGTACGCCCCACCGCTTTCATGCTCTCCATGCCGGCGATCCCGGTCACGACCGTACAGAAAATCACGGGCGCGATGATCATCTTGATCAGTTTGACAAAGCCATCGCCAAGCGGCTTCATTTGCGTGCCTAACTCCGGATAGAAATGGCCTAACAGAACGCCGATGCCGATGGCTAACAGCACCTGAAAATAGAGGCTTTTAAACAGTGAGGTTTTCATAACAGGTGTCCACTACAACAGGGTTGTGAGGTTGTCGTTTTATTGTGTCCGCAAGCAGCGCGCGCCCCGGCGCTGGCGGTTGGCAAAAAATAACACCCTGTTAACGGGATTAATACAGGCTTACAAAGGCCGGGGGATTTCTGGAAACGCAACTATGAACTGAAACGCTTCAGCACGACCTTTTGTAACTAAAAAACGCGCAAAATCAACGAATCAGGCGGCGAAGAGCGCTCAGGAGAAGCGGTTCAGGAATGGGCAGAAAAAGCGCAAAAATTCGGCTACTCCCCGGCAGCGGGCGCATCCTCGCTGTCGACGGACGCTGGCAGCCAGGCTTGTGTAAAGCGTTCCAGCGACAGCGCCTCGGCATACAGATAGCCCTGACCGATATGAATGCCGCGCGCCAGCAGCCAGTCGCGCTGCTCGGCGGTCTCTACCCCTTCGGCGATCACGTCGAGATCGATAATCTCGGCGATGGCCGCCACGATGCGCACCATGGTGTCGTCATCCGGCAGCGCTGCGACGAAGCTGCGATCCATCTTCAGCTTGCTGACCGGCAGCGATTTAAACTGATGCAGGTAGTTGAGATTGGAGTAGCCCATGCCGAAATCGTCCAGCGCCACCGCGACGCCCACCGTCTGCAGCGAACGCAGCAGCGCCATCGCCATTTCGGCATCGCCCATCTGCGCGGTTTCAGTAATCTCCAGCACAAAGCTGCCGGGCGCAATCTGATGGCGCTGCAGCAGGCCCTGCAGATGATGCACCATGCTGGCGTCGCGCAGCTGCACGGCGGAGATGTTAACGCTGAGCGGGATAAGTATGCCGCGCTTCTGCCAGCCGGCGAGAATGCGACACGCCTCTTCGAATACCCAGCGTCCGATGGCGGCGATAACGCCGATCTCCTCGGCGCTGGCGATAAACTCTTCCGTCAGGCCGTAGCTGCCGTCCGGCATGCGCATGCGCAGCAGCGCCTCGGCGCCAGCCAGCTCGCCGGTCTGCATATTGATTTGCGGCTGCAGAAAGAGCCGGAACTGCTCGTCCTGTAGCCCTTGCAGAATGTCATGCTCCTGCGTCAGGCGTTTCTGCGCACGCTCGGTCAGCGCCGCGTCGAAAAAGAGAATCTGGTTCTTGCCCAAATGGCGCGCCGACATCATCGCCGAGGTGGCGCGGTCGAGCTGCTCGTTGGCGGAAAGCGGCTCTTCGTCATAGAGCGCCAGGCCGATGCTGGCGTTGGGCCGCAGCTGCAGCTGGTGCAGCGTCACCGGCTGATTCAGACGGATCATCAGATTGCGCGCCAGACGCATGGCGCGAAACGGCGTACCGGCGCGCTTCATCAGCAGCGCGAAGTCGCTCGGCCCGGTCTGCGCCAGCAGCGTATGATCGTCGACGGTGCTGCGGATCTTCTCGACCAGCGTCAGCATCAGGGTATCGCGCTGCTCGTCGCTCAGGACGCCGTTGGCTTCCTGCAGCGTTTCGATGCGGATCACCATCAGCCCGAACCCTTTGCTGTGGCTGCGGATATGCTGGTCGAGCAGCGCCAGAAAGAGCGCGCGATTGGGCAGATCGGTAACGGCATAATGGGTGGTCAGCCGACTCATCTCGTCATGCACCGACTCCAGCACCTGCTGGTTGCGGTTATAGCTGCGGATCAGCATGCCGATCTCATCGTCGCGATGGCTGGCGGGCAGCGCCAGCTTGTGGGTCAGGATCGCCTGCGGCGGCAGCTCCTGTAGCTCGCGCGAGATGCTGCGCAGCGGATGCACCACCAGCCGGTTGATGCACCAGCTGATCGCCACCGACAGGATCAGCGCCAGCAGCAGATAGGTGGTGACCATGGTGGAGACGGTGCTGAGGATAAACTGGTAAACGCGCGTCGAATTCGCCTGCAACACCAGATAGGCGAGCGGCTTGGGCGAGCCGCTGCTCTCCACCGAATAGAGCGGCAGGGTGATCTGCACCGGCAGTTCGAACAGGCGGGCGATAAACAGCGGGATCGGCTTTTCGTTTTCGAAACTGGCGTGCAGCGCCTGAAAGGCGTTGGGCAGCACCACGTCGGCGCGCGACAGGACGCCGGCGGGCTTCAGGGTTTGCAGAATTCGCTCAGCCTGGGCGATATCCGCCTTTAAGACCGCCTCGGAGAGCGGCTGGCGCACCGTATGGGCGATATTCTCCATCTGCTGGGCATAGTCGATCCTGCGCTGCTGCACAAAATGAAACAGTTGAATGACGATAAAGATAGAAACGGTAATCAGCGCCACCGCGGATACCGTCGCCATTTGCTTTATCGTAAGTGAACGGCTGACGCGCAAAATCTTCTCCAGGCTAAAAAGCACAGCTATCAGACAGGAAAATGCGCAGCAAGTATATCCTGGAACTCACTTTTTTATTGCCTGCCAGAGTCCGAGTTTTGCGCCGGCCAGCGATTATTTGAAATCTGCGTAAGGAATTAGCGGCTCCGGCGGCATATCGAGATCGCCGTCCCAGCCGGCGGCGGAGTAGCGCACATAGAGCAGCCCGTGGCTTGGCGTATAATCCTTCGCCTGCTGTATATCGACGCCTGCGCCGATAAACCAGTGCGGCGTCACGCGGCGCTCGACCACGGCCTGTAGAGTATAGCCGACGCCGCCTCCGCTGCTGCTCGCCGAGGTCGGATTGCTCGCCAGGGTAAAGCCGGGATTAACCGGATAGCGCTGCTGCGCGTCGGTTTTCGAGTGGGACCAGGAGACCGAACCGCCCAGATTGAACGACCAGTTCTCGGTGCGCTGCCGCCAGGTCACGGGCACGGAAAATGAGAGATACTCCTGCGGACTGTAGTAGCCGCCCTGGCCGAAGGTGTAGTCGCTGAGATCCTTCTGATAATGCCAGAGCATGGTGTTGAGGCCCACCGTGGCGCGGCGATTATCGCTATTGATTACCTTATAGTAATAGCCCGCCATCAGCCGCTCGCGGCTGTTGTCCGCCACGTTCTCGCCGGTGATCTGATGCGCGCTGATATCGGCCCAGACGCCGTGCGCGCCGCCGCGATCGTAGCTCAGCCCGACGCTGCCGCCGGTCGCCACCACGCCGCCCCAGGTTTTGCCGCCGTTGGCCGCCGGATCGCGTGCCCCCGCATAGGCGAGCAGCGAGCTGGAGATGGGGCGCCGCGAGGCGGTGAGCGTCACGCCAAGCTCTTTAACGTCGGTTTTCCAGCTGACGCCGCCGACCCAGTTGGTGACCTCGAAGCCGAGCGGCGTGGTGCCGAGGTCCGCCGACCAGACATCGTTGCGCCAGCCGACGCCCAGCGCGGTGCCTTCGTCGCGCTGGCTGGCGTAGCGGCTACAGCCGCCTGAGTTGGCGTCGTCGCAGCTGCCGAAGGTCTCGTCAAAACTGCCGTTGGTGGTGGAGAAGGTGCCCGCCGAGAGCTGAACGCGATCGAGCCGGAAGAAGCCGCGCCCGTCGGCAAGGGGCGTCTCCGCCTGCAGCATGGTGGTATGGGCGGTAAAATCGGAGACGCCGGCGGTGCCCTTGTTGCGCGAATAATCCTGCTCCAGCATCAGCGTGGTGTCCTGCTGGCGATAGAGATCGGCAGCGTCGCTGCGGATGCTGCGCTTCAGCCAGTCATCCTGCGGATTATTGCGCGTCAAGCGGCTGACGTTCTTGCTGTCGCCGATGCCGCTGGCGACCATCGCCTGCTGATAATCGGCCAGCGCGGCGTCAGGCTGCCGCTGCATGCTTTCCAGCCGCGCCGCATCGCGGAACACCAGCGCTTTGTCCTGCGAAGGCGGCTGCGCCGCGGCGCGCTGCTTCAGGCCCGTGAACTGCGCGGCGGCCTGCGTGACGTCGCCGACCGCCTGCCACGCCAGCGCCACGCGGCGATCGCCGTTCAGGCTCGCCTGCGCGGGCGGCAGCGCCTTCAGCGCCGTGCGCGCCTCGCTGTTGCGCTTCAGCGCCACCAGCGCTTCGATACGCCCGAGCGACGCGTCGCCGTTATCGGCATTCCGCTCAAGCACCTGCTGATAAGCCTCAAGCGCCTGCTGCGCGTCGCCGCGCGCCAGCGCCCAGTCGGCCAGCGTCAAATCGCGGCGGCTGGAGGCGGGCTGCTGACGCAGCAGCGCGATGGCGTCGCTCTCCTGCCCTGCCGCGCGCAGCGCCTCAGCGCGCGCGAACAGCTTATTCTGCGTCAGGCGATCCGCCAGCTCGCGCATATTGCTGCTCCACTGCGCCTCCGGCAGACGGCGCAGGGTCGCCAGCGCCGCCTCGTCGTTATCGTTACCGGAGAAATAGAGCGCCGACGCGTAGAGCGCGGTCGCGTCCTGCGGATGCTGCTGCTGCAGCGTCGCTATAACCGCGTCCGCCTGCTGCGGCGCGCCGCCGTTGCGCAGCGCGCCAGCCAGACGATAGCTGAGCCAGACGTCGTCCGGCGATAGCGTCTGCGCCTGGCGATATTTCTCTGCCGCCTCGCGCCAGCGGCTCTGCTGCGCCAGCGCGTCAGCTTCGGCGCGCAGGCTGTCGCTGCGCAAAGTTCGCAGCGTGTCGGCCAGCGCGCGCTGCTGCGCGGCGGGCAAACCGTTAATAAAGGCCATGGCGCGCGCAGGCGACTGGGTCTGATAAAGTCCCGCCAGGCGGCGAACCGCGGTGGTGTTGCTGGCGTCGAGCCGCAGCGCGCGCTGCCAGAGCTGCTCAGCGCTCGGCGCGTTGTTGCGCGCCAGCGCCACATCTCCGAGGCCGATCAGGGCGTAGCTGTCGCTGTTATCGAGCGTCTGCGCCTCGCGATAGCGCCGTTCCGCGCCGTCGAGATCGTGCTGTGCCAGCGCCTTATCGCCTTCGTCGATCGCCTGCCAGTAGCGGTTGGTCTGCAGCAGCGACTGCCACTTGCCCACCTGCGTGCTCTGCTGACCCGCCTGAATCGCGCGCTCCAGCCAGAGAACGGCGGCGGCGCGGTTATTGGCGCGCGCCTGCGCCTGGCCCATCGCGCCCATCAAGTCGGCATCGTTGGGGTTCGCCTTGAGCGCGGCGTTCAGCGCTGCGATAGCCTCGGCGCCGCCGCCCGCGTCCACCAGCGCCAGGCCGCGCATACGCTCGCGGTAGGCGGGATCGGCGAGCAGCGCCTGCTGCTTCGCCAGCGTCTCCTGGCCCTGCTTCTGCGCGTCGCCGTCGGTGAACACCTCCAGATAGGCTTTCAGCTGCGCCACGCTGCTATCGCTCACCGGCTGGTTATTGATCTGCTGCAGCCAGAGCTCTGCCGCGGCGTCGCGTCCGGCGCTGCTTTTCGCCAGCTGCTTCAGCTGCTCGACCGCCTGGGCTGGCTGCTGGCGATCGAACGCCATGCGAGCGAGCTGCAGCTCAACGCCGATATTGCCGGGATAGCGCTGTTCCAGCGCCTGGAGTTGCTGATACGCCACGCCGTCCTGGCCCGGTATACGCGCCAGCAGCCGCCAGTACTCCAGCGCGATGTTCGCATCGGGAAAGACGCCGTTGAACAGCGCGTCGTAGGCGCTTTTCGCTTCCGCGAGGCGGCCGGAAGTGGCAAGCAGGCGCGCCTCCTGCAGCTTCTGCCGTCCCTCAGAGGAGATCAGCGCCAGGCCTACGGCGGACTCGCGCGTCGCCGCCGAGTCGGGCGCGACCTTTTTCAGCTGCGTCAGCAGCGTCTGCGCGGCGGCAATGTCGCCCTGATGCAATGCAAGGCGCAGACGCGCCGCCAGCACCTGCGGATTATCGGGATCGATCTTCTCCAGCCGGTAGAGCGCCTGCTGCACCAGATCGTATTTACTGGTCGATTCGCCGGTGCGGACCTGCGACAGCAGCCACTCCACCGGCGAAACTTCCGGCCCGGCGCTAGGCGCGGCCAGGCCCGGCAGCGCGCCCAGCACGCCGCTCAGCAACAGGCTCGCCCGCAGCGCGCTCGATTTATTCATCTTCATCGTCAAGCAGACGGCGGCGCGTAATGATGCGCATCAGGCGCCAGGTCATCAGCGCAAACAGCACCACGACCAACACCGCGCAGAGCGCCAGCCAGAACGGATGGGTCGCCAGCATCGACCACAGGCGCTCCCACCAGGGGAGATGGCCAACGAAATAGTTGTCGCCGACGCGCAGGCTGTTGACGCCCGACTCGCGAATAATGGCGGCGGAGCCGAAGATTGCGGCGCGCTTGCCGCTGTCGGTCAGGGCATCGTTCAGTAGCTGCCAGCTGCGTGGGCTGCCGTCGGCCAGCAGCGCCACCACGCTGCGCTGATCGTTGAACGGCGACTGGAAGCCGATTACCGTCGCCAGCGGGCTGCGCGAACCAATGGCGGTGGTGCTCTCTGCCGCGCGATCGCCTTCGCTGACGCTGCCGGCATCGATGGCCGCCTGGCGCGTCGGCGTTTTTATCCAGCTGCCCGCGGCGTCGACCAGCGCAGCGATCCGGCGGTCATCCTGCAGATCTTTCGGGATGTCGCCGATCATCAGCAGATCGGCATCCTGCGACTTCGCTTTGCTCCAGTCGTCGCTGAACTGCACCCGCAGCGCCGGATAGCCGGTCTGCGCGCCGATATTGCCCAGCGCGTTCAGCAGCGTGCCGACCTGCTGCGCGTCAGGCTTCGGCTGCACCAGCACCAGCGTTTGCGCCAGATCGGCGTAGCGCGTGAAGGGGAAGCCCGCGCCTGCGAACGCGCGCAGCGAAGGCATTTCGATATAGTGACGGTAGCCGGAGAAATCGACGCTGGAGCTCTCGTCTACCACCACGTGATGGCTGACCGGCGTAACGTTTTCGCAGCGTCCGTCGGCCGCGCCGCTGATAATGGTGTTGGCGTAGTCGAAGTCGAAACGCAGCTGGTTAACCACGCCGAGGCGCAGCGCCGGAATCGTCAGCTGACGGCTGTTATCCTGCAATCCCTGAATCAGCGGAATATGCAGCAGCTGTTGACCGGCGGTATTCTTCGGCGGCAGCGGATAGTCCTGAATGAACTGGTTGTTCAGGTTGACCGCCAGCCGCGAACCGTCCGCCTGGAACGGCGCGGTGTAGCGATAGCTCAGATCCATATCGATGCCGCGCGCGCGCACCAGGAAGAGATCGGGCGGCAGGTTGAGCGTCAGGCCGATGGGATTGGGCTGCATGCCGTCGGACTGCAGCTGATTCTCATACTGCGTCAGCTCGGCGAAAGTGGTGCGTCGATCGGTTCGCACCCAGTTCGGCGCGTCGTAAGCTTTACGCGGCGCCTGCAGGTTGACGCTGTCGATGGTTGAGGTATCGCCGCGCAGCAGCAGTTCGCCCTGGGCGATGCCCTGCACCGCCGTCAGCAGATCCTCATCGTTGCGTCCCAGAATCAGCAGCATTTTTTCATAGGGATTGTCGGGCTGGCTGACGATTTCCACCGTGGGCTTGTTCACCGGCGGCAGATCTTTCAGAAAGTCCGGACGAGCGTCGTTGGTAGCGAACACCACGGCGTGCTGCTGCTGCGGCAGCTTGTTGTAAAGCACCGGGAAGTTCTGGCCGCGCCACGCGGCTTTGCTGCCGAACCAGGAGGCGAGCATCGCAGCGGCGCGCTGCTGCGCCACGTCCGGCTGTGCGGCGAAGACCACCGGCAGCGTCAGCGGCCGCTTGTCGCGCGCATCGAAGAAGGGCTCGGGAAAGTGCGACAGATCGTTTTTCAGCGGCAGCTTTTGCAGCGTTAAATCGAGGCCGCTCTCTTTGCCGATATCGAGCCAGATAGTGCTGTTGGCGGGGTTCTCGCACACGTTAGTGTAGTGGCCCACCAGCTCAAAGCGCACGCGGTTGAAGTCGCTGATAAAGCGGGGATCGATCGCCAGCTGGGTCTGGGTCTCTTTGCCGAGCTGCTCCGGCGTAACGGTAATCAGGCCGATCAGCTCGTCGTTGAGATAGACCTTGAGCTGCGACAGCGTCGGCAGCAGCGCGGGCGAGGGACGATAGCTGAGATTAAGCAGCGCACGGGTCACCACCTCGTCGCTGCGCACGCCGAACTCAATCTGGCCGCTCGGCTGCGAGCCGCGCAGCGTCATGCTGCCGGGCGGCGGCGCCAGACTGGTAAAGTCGAGCCGGCTGTCGCGCAGCGGCGCGCCGGGATCTTGCGGCGCGGCCTGAACCGGCGCCGCATCGGCGGGATTCGCCGGCGCGGCGTCCTGCGCGGCAGCGCAGCTTAGCGTTGCGGTGCCCAGCAGCAGGGCGGTAAACCAACCGTTCACTCTCGTCATCGTCATATCATCAACTCAATACGTTTTTTGAAGCGGGCGCCCGTCCGATGCCCTGCGGCAACAGCGAGGCCAGCCAGCTCACCCCAGCGGTAAGCAGGTTAAACAGCCGACGTAACTGCGGCGGACCATATTCCGCCAGGCGCAGATAACCCTTAAAGCCGAGGATCATGATATCGGCGAGGCTCTGCACCGGTTTATCTTCCGGGAAACCGTCCTGCCACAGCGCCCAGGTATCGGCGCGGGCGAAGGTGCACTGGATAAATTCAATATGCTGCTGGGTCGTCAGCTGATGCAGACGAATGCCGGCGCGCAGGCCGAAGACGCGCTGCACGCGGCACGGAAAGCTGAACTCCTGCTGGCCTCGGCGCAGCAGCAGCCAGACTTTTTCATCTTCCTTCAGCGCATTCGACTCGCGCAGTTCGACGCCGACGCCGCCGTCGGAGTAGTCGCGCAGCGTACAGGGCAGCATATGGCCATCTTCGCGCGCGATAGCGGCGGGCATAGCAATCTCTACGCGGTGCGCCTCGCGAATTTGCCGCGCCTCGACGGACACCGCGACCGCGCCGCCGAGGATCACCATGTTGTAGATGACCCACACCAGGCTCACCCAGACCGTCAGCACCTCGTTGGCCGGCCCGTAGTTCATGCGCCAGAACGCCATCGCCACGCCCGCCAGGTTGAGCAGCACCAGGAACATATAGGGTTTGGTGATCACCCAGTCGAGATGGTGCTCTTCCACCAGGCCGCCTTTCGCCGTCACGTTGAATTTGCCTTTGTGCGGGTTGAACAGGGCCACGGTGGTCGGCCGGGCGATATACCAGGCCAGCACGGTTTCATACACCTCGCTCCAGAAGGAGTGACGCCAGCGCCCCTGAATGCGCGAGTTAGTCAGGCTGGTGTGCAGCATATGCGGCAGCACATAGATAGCGATGGCCAGCGCGGGCGCGTAGATGATGTAGGCGTGGCAGAGCAGAAACGCCAGCGGCGCCAGCAGGAAGATCAGACGCGGAATGCCGGAGAGAAAGTGCAGCATGGCGTTGGCGTAGCAGAGGCGCTGCACCCACTTCAGCCCCTTGCCAAACAAGGGATTATCGAGACGGAAAATCTGCACCATGCCGCGCGCCCAGCGGATGCGCTGGCCGATGTGCGCCGACAGGCTCTCGGTCGCCAGCCCCGCCGCCTGAGGAATGCGGATATAGGCGGAGGCGTAGCCGCGTCGATGGAGGCGCAGCGAGGTGTGCGCATCTTCGGTCACGGTTTCCACCGCGATACCGCCGATCTCATCCAGCGCGCTGCGGCGCAGCACGGCGCAGGAGCCGCAAAAGAAGGTAGCGTCCCAGGTATCGTTGCCGTCCTGCACCAGGCCGTAAAACAGCGAGCCTTCGTTCGGCGTACGGCGGAAGCGGCCCAGGTTGCGCTCAAAGGGATCGGGCGAGAAGAAGTGGTGCGGCGTCTGCAGCATCGCCAGCTTCGGATCTTTGATAAACCAGCCGATGGTCATCTGCAAGAAAGCGCGCGTCGGCACGTGGTCGCAGTCGAAAATCGAGACAAATTCGCTGCGGCAGCGCGTTTTCAGCGCATGGTTGATATTGCCCGCCTTAGCGTGCTCGTGCGTCGGACGCACTACGTAGTTCACGCCGACGCTGGCGGCGAATTCGCGAAACTCTTCGCGGCTGCCGTCGTCGAGCAGATAGATATTGAGCCGATCTTTCGGCCAGTCGATGCCCATCGCCGCATAGATGGTCGGCTTCACCACGCTGAGCGGTTCGTTGTAGGTCGGCACCAGCAGATCGACGCTCGGCCACTGATCGAGCGTGGCAGGCATCGACACCGGCTGACGGTTAAGCGGCCACAGCGTCTGAAAATAGCCCAGCACCAGCACCACCCAGGCGTAGGTTTCCGCCACGATCAGCAGCAGCCCGAATATCAGGCTAAGCGGATCGTCCCAGTTGAGCGTCGAGGTATAGCGCCACCACAGATAGCGGCAGGAGACGGTCAGCGACAGCACGATCAACATCATGGTCGGGAAGCGGCCCGGCACGCGCCGCACCAGCATCGCCAGGCTCCAGAGCAGCACCACGAAGATAAACTGCGTCATAAGCCCGAACGGCTGACTGATGCAGAGCAGCGCCAGCAGCGAGGCGAACAGCGCCGCGCCGATAAAACAGAGGCGACGCGCCAGCGGCGAAAGCCGCTGCAGCCGCTGTTCGAGACGCGCGTCGACGTTGCCATTCTGAACGCGCGCGGAGAGCGTATCGAGCCACTGATAGCCGCGCTGCCGCCAGCGAAACAGCGGCAGGAAGCCTTTAAAACGCTGACGCTCGCTGCGGCCGCTGCTGTCCTGCGGCAGAATAACCACCAGCCACAGCGTCTGCACCAGATAGCGCAAAATATCCAACGGCCGCGGGCGCTCCGGCGAGATATGCGGATAGAGACGGCGGCGATCCTGAATAATGCGCTGCCAGCCCGGCGTCTCAAAACGCAGCAGCGCCCAGCCCAGCGCGCACCAGAACAGATTCAGGCCGCTGGCGAAGCGGGACGCGCCACGCTCGCGCGCCGTGACGTAGCGCGAACGCAGCGCCTGCCAGACCGGCGCAGTCAGCAGCCAGCGCAGCGGATTCACGGCTGTTCTCCGTTCAGATGGAGCAGCAGCCAGTTCGCCAGCGTAGTGATCTCTTCGCTGACCAGCGCATGGGGACGATACTCCCCTACCGGCTGCTTCATCATCAGCGCTTCCGCCAGCGCTTCGTCGCGATGGATAAGCAGCGGGATCAGGTTATTCAGCGACGCGACCCACAGCTGATGCAGATCCTGCTGCAGCCGGCTGTTGGCGTTGAACTGATTGATCAGAAAGCGCGTATGCGGCGTAAAAAAGCCTGCTGGTAGAGGCGAAGATGACAGTTGGCGTCAGGCGTCAGCACGCGCACTACGCCGTTGAGCCGCGGATAGAGAGCCTCATGCCAGGGCAACGAATCCGCGGGCAGATCAAAAATTATCCAGCGATAGCGACGCTGCAGATCCGCCAGCGCGTCGAGCAGCGGCGCAGCGAGGGCGGCGTCATGACGCAGCAATGTAAAATCTTTCTGATGAGTAAGCGAGCCATGAGGCAGCAGATCAGGGCCATCGGGATAGCGCAGCGCAGCGTTCTGCCAGGCGCCGCCGCCGAGCAGCGCCTGCATCCAGCCTTTTTCCGGCAGCGCGGGCAGGTTAAAGTGCGCGCCAAGCTGGCTCGACGGCGAGCCGTCAATCAGCAGTACGCTTTCGCCCAGCGCCGTCAGCGCCCAGCCGAGCGCGGCGCCGATAGAGGTGGCGCCTGTACCGCCGCGTACGCCTTGCAGCGCGATCAGCGGCATTAGCGCGACCTTCCCGGCTGTTCCGCCGACGTTTCGGCTAACAGCGGCCAGCGCGCAACAATGTACGCCAGCCGCTCTTCGCGAGCGATGTCGATATAGCGAAAAGCCTGCAGAGAAAAAGCGTCGCGCAAGGCGCTAATATCATCCTGACGTTGGCCGTCGGACGCGACCAGAGTATTAGCATTTTCATTTTTCATTACTTTTCGCCACGGATAAAACAACGTCGGGTAAAAGATGGTTATATTCACGCAGGCGTTAAATCGACGCTGCCTGAATCGGCGCGATGATAGATCAATGCGAACCCGTCTGTCATAACGTATTTTTAAATTTCTCAGGTTGCATCCTGCCCTGTCTATAATAAGCTAGCCTGGACTGAACAAATCGCGAATTCAATATGAAAAATTCCTTTGCGCTGGGGCTGTTGCAGGTTCAGCCTGAATTAACGGGATTGCAAACGCCCGGCTGTTATTGGGTAACCTGCGCGCGTCAGGAAGATGCGCGCGCTTTTATTCGTCAGGCGATCCTGGCGCAGCAATCCGTCACCCTTATCAGCGCAGACGAAAAGCCGCGCGATCTGCTGACGCCTGACCCGGCAGGCGGACCTGACCGTATCCCATTGTTTTCTCTGCCTAAAAATAAAAGCAGCCTGCTGCGTCTGGAGAGCGACTTTTCCCGCAAGCTCGGCAGTAAAAATGGGCTGGTGATTTTTAACAGCAGCGCGGCGCAGTGGGATAAACTGGACGACGCCGAGTTAACCTCGTGGATAAAGCGCATGCGCCGGGTGCTGATTAAAAAGCAGATGACGCTTTTAATGGTCACCTCCGGCGCGACGATAATTAACCTGCGTAATAATCTTCAGCGTTATTTTCGCCAGCTAGACGGCCTGGCGCATTTAGCCTTTCAACAGGATAGCTGGCAATATCGAATTAACTGGTGGTATGCCGGCGATCGGTTGCTCGCCGACCGCGCCATTCGTCTTGACTGCAAAGACGAGCGCTTTTACGCCGTAAATGAAAATGAAAAGCAGGAACCGCTCAGCTTAAACGACGAGCAACAATATCTTGCCGATAAAATAGTGCTGGAGGGCGCACCGCCCCTTTCGCGTCAGTGGCAGCTGTTTGATGATAATGAACAGGTCTTTTTGCGCGCCCAGCAGGCGAGCGCCGCGACGGTGATTTTCAGCCTGAGCCGCAGCGACCTGATCGGCGAGCTGGCGAAAATGGTGCACAGCCTGCGCCGCGCGCGCGGCAACGGCTTAAAAATCGTGGTGCGCGAAATGGGCACCAGCCTGCGCTACAGCGACGAACGTCTGCTGCTGGCGTGCGGCGTCAGCGCCATCGTTTCCGCCAGCGCCACTATGTCGCGCTTTTTGACCACGCTGGAAGGCCTGCAGGGTCAGGTTTTCAACCGCCGCGTGCCGGCTAACCTGGACGCGCTGACCGCCGCGCTGCAGCCGCTGCAGGAGAAAGGCTATCTGCGCCTCGACGCCTTCTGTCAGGCGGTGGGACAGCTGATCGGCAACACCCTGCTGCCGGATAACGACAAAGGCCTGCTGGTGGCGCTGCGTCCGGTGCCGCAGCTCAGACCGCAGCAGATCCTGACGCTGTGCAAGCCGCGCCGCTTCGGCGATCTGGTGACGGTGCTGGACGATCGCGTCATCCTGTTTCTCTCTTCCTGCCGCTATAACGATCTCGATAAAGCGCTGAAATTTATCTTTTCGCTACCGCACGACGAGCTTTTCGCGAACAGGATGGTTTGGTTTGAGGACAATCAAATTCTCGCCGAAATCAACAACATAAAAAATCTGACGCCGAATGCGCTGCAGGATATCACGCCGCAGATCCAGCTGACGCAGAGCGCTGACGAACCGGCGGAAACGCGCGAACGCAGCGCGCCCCAGCCGATTACTTTACTGCCGGAGATGAAAAGCTGATGAGCCTGATGGACTGGGTGCAAATTGCGCTGCTGGCGTTAGTCATCTTACTGTTTCTAAAGCCGTTATATCGGCAATGGCTGCCGCGCCGCTGGAACGGCATACTGAATCGCCTGCTGCCTGCGCGTGCGCTAAAGTCTGAAGGTCACTGGCAGCGTAAATCCTCGAAAAAGGATGCAAATCATTAATGAATAACGATCAACCGACTTCCGCTCACTCTTCCCGCTTATGGTCTTACTGGCGCGGGCTGGGCGGCTGGAACTTCTACTTTCTGCTCAAGTTCGGCCTGCTGTGGTACGGCTATCTCAACTTTCACGCCCTGAGCAATCTGGTGTTCCTGGCCTGGCTGCTGTTCCCGCTGCCCTCGCCGCGCCTGCACCGCCTGCGCAGCTGGATATCGATTCCCATCGGCTTCGGCCTCTTTTGGCACGACACCTGGCTGCCGGGCCTGGAGAGCATTGTCAGCCAGGGCGATCAGGTAGCGGGTTTCTCCGGCGCCTATCTGCTCGATCTGGTTAACCGCTTTATCAACTGGCAGATGGTCGGCGCCGCCTTTGCGCTGCTGGTGCTCTATCTGTTTGTGTCGCAGTGGATCCGCGTGACGGTGCTGGTGTCGCTGATGCTGATCTGGCTTAACGTGCTGAATATCGCCGGCCCCGCGCTGTCGCTGCTGCCGACCAAAGCCGCCACGCCGGAAGTGGTGCTTAATCAGACGCCAGCGGCCGGACAGAGCCCGGCCGCCGACGCGCCAGACGGCCTCGATCAGTCGGCGCCGCCCACCAGCGCCAATCTGACCGCCTGGCTGAACCGTTTTTACGACAGCGAACGCAAGCGCGTGACCCATTTTCCCGACACCCTGCCTGCGGATTCGCAGCCGTTCGATATTCTGGTAGTGAATATCTGCTCGCTCGCCTGGTCGGACATCGACGTCTCCCAGCTGCGCAGCCATCCGCTGTGGCGCCACTTCGATATCGTGCTGAATAACTACAACTCTGCCACAGGCTACAGCGGCCCGGCGGGAATTCGTCTGCTGCGCGCCAGCTGCGGCCAGACGTCGCACAGCGATCTCTATAAGCCGACCGACGCGCGCTGCTATCTGTTTGATAATCTGGCGAAGCTGGGCTTTAAAGAGCAGCTGATGATGGACCATACCGGCGTGTTTGGTAACTATCTCAAAGAGCTGCGCGACGACGGTAATATCCAGGCGCCGCTGATGTCGCAGGCGGGCATTGCGCCAGAGCTGACCTCGTTCGACGGCTCGCCGGTATTTAACGATGCGCAGCTGATGCAACGCTGGCTGGATGACCGCAGCAAGAGCAGCGACGCGCGCAGCGCCACGTTCTATAACCTGATCCCGCTGCATGATGGCACGCGCGATCTCGGCAGCACCAAAACCGCGCCGTGGAAGCCGCGCGCGCAGCTGCTGTTCGATCAGCTTGACGCGTTCCTGACTAATCTGGAGAAGTCGGGTCGACGCGTGATGGTGCTGGTGGTGCCGGAGCACGGCGCCGCGCTGCAGGGCGACAAGATGCAGATGTCGGGCCTGCGCGATATTCCCAGCCCGAGCATTACGCATGTGCCGGTGGGCATTAAGTTTGTCGGCATGAAAGCGCCGCATCAGGGTCAGCCGCTGGCCATCGACGCGCCGACCAGCCTGCTGGCGATTTCCGAGCTGGTTTCTCGCGTGGTGGATGGGCAGGTGTTTAACGCGCCAAACGTCAATATGTCGGTGCTGGCGGACAAGCTGCCGCAGACGCCGGTGGTGTCGGAGAATGACAATGCTGTGGTGATGATGTATCAGGGCAAGCCGTGGATCCGGCTGAACGGCGGCGACTGGGTTGCTTATCCGCAGTAGGTTTTGCCTGCTGCGCAGGCGGGCGCTGAGCGCGCGAACAGGCGCTGAGCGGGTTCCGCCCGCCAGACGGCAGGGAGTTTCAGCCGCTCCGCTGCTGGCGTGCGTGTTAAGGGGCTCGCCAGCCCCTTAACAATCCCGGCTTCCGGCAGCCTCCACGCCGCGCTCCGCGCGGTCCCTTCGTTGCTTACGTCGGCCGCACGGACCCGTCGGGACAGGCCGTCCTGGCCTGGCCCTCCCTCTCGCCGACGTCCTGTCGGCTCGTCCTGGCCGCCGTGCGCGCCTCAGCGTGTCGGATGCCTCTGACACTGCCCCGCCTGTGATTCCTGATTTTTCATTAACGACGGCGTCGTCTGAGCGCATGACTCATGCTTTCAGCGACAAAGATGCGCATTTAAGAATCAGAACTCGCAGCGGGGGTTGTGGGGGCCATCGCAGCCGCTGAGCGGAGGAAGGATTTCAGGACGAGCGGCAGGGATGCCGCGAAGAGGCTGGCATGAGCCAAGGATGGCGAATCCAGCCGGTCCGTCAGAAATCCTGAGAGAGCGAAGGGACCCGCGCAGCGGGCGGGTGAGCTGGCCCGGGGCGCGGGTGCAGGGCCGGCGCCCACCGGCCCTGCTCGGTCGCCCGCAGCGGGCGAAATGAAACTCCCTCGCTGTCAGGCGAACGAAACCTGCACCGCCGCCAGGCAAACGAAACCCGCACCGCTGTCAGGCGAACGAAACCCGCTCAAGACCGCCTGCGCAGCAGGCACCTCGCCCGTCCGCGCAGCGGACAAAAAGCGCCCGTTCGCCGCAGCGAACCTCACCCGTCAACGCTTCTCCTGAAGCGCCAGCCACACCAGCAACTGCAAACTGGCGGAAAAATAATTCTGGTCCGGCGCAAGCCGGTCGCTGATATAGCCGGTCTCGTTCAGCGTCAGATCGCGGATCGCCAGCAGGCCGCCGTCAAGATTATAGGGCGCGTTGCTGTTGCCGAGCACATCAAACCAGGCGGGCGTCGTCAGGCGACCGTAGCGCTGCCAGACGTTCTGGAACGGCACCAGACGCAGGCTCTGCGGATCGTACCACCAGATATAGAGCGGCACGCGCACCGCGTCGTAGCTAAAACGGTTCGAGTAGCCCACCGCAGGCGCTACCGAGCCGTCCGCGTTCAGCGCCACCCAGTCAAGCGGAAGGCCCATTTTGCCGAAATGCATCTCGCCCAGCAAATCCATGCCGTCGTCAATCAGGGCGTTCCACACCTTGAGATGGCTATGTTCGGCAAATTCGCGCCAGGCCTCGAAAATAAAATAGGAGGGGTTCAGCACGACATAGCTGGTCTTGTTGAACCCCTGCGCGCCCGGCAGCATCACCGTACGTCCCGCGTAGGTCACCACATTGTGCTTTACGATGGCGCGCTGAATGCGATCCGACGCCTGCTGATAGGCCTGCGACGACCACTTATCGGCCGCGCGCTGCAGCGCCCAGGCGATCAGCACGTCGCCGTCGGAGGCGTTGTTCTTGTCTGCCACCGGTTCAGCGGCATCCGGCGTATAGCGCCAGTAGAAGAGATCGTTTTGCGTATTCAGCAGATGCTGGCGCGTCCAGCCCCACAGCTTATCGAAGGTCGCGCGATCGTCGTTCGCCACCGCCAGCAGCATGCCGTAGCCCTGCCCTTCGGTATGGCTGACGTTATTGTTGGCGTTATCGACAATACGCCCTTCCGGCGTTGAAAAGCGGCTCTTGAAAGTGCTCCAGCCATCGGCCGACGCCTGCGCGCTTACCATCATCACCATGAAAAAAATCACCCATCTGAGCCAGGCTGGCTTTGTCATCTTGTCGCTCCGTTAGTACCGATAGTGCAGCGTATTGCCGTCGTTAAGCTCCAGCGCCACCGCAACCGCCGCGCCGCCGCCCTGCGCGCGCAGCCAGCCGCCGTAAAGCCCCGCCAGCACGGCGGCCAGCGCCGACTGCCAGCTTTCCGCATCCAGCGCGCCGTCGCCCGCAGGCAGCGCATGGTGTTTCAGTAAAATCGCCGCGTCCTGCGGCTGCAGCTGAACAAAGCCCCAGTTAAAGCGAGCCAGCTGCAAATTCATTTCGCGCTCCAGATCCTGCACGGTGCGCGCGTCAGGCAAAGGATAGCGCGCCGCCAGCGAATCGCCCATGTCGTAGAGAAACGCCTCCGCCTCTTCTTTGCCCGCATTGGCGAGCATGCCCTCCATCATCACGCTGACCAGATCGAACCAGCCGGGCTGATGCGTATGGCTTGCCGCACCCGTATGCTCACTCATTAGTTGTCTCCAAACAGATAGCGGAAGTAGAGCTGCGCCGTGCTTTCGCTGTAGTCGCCGAAGGTGTCGTAGCCCAGCTGGCCGCCGACCGTGACCGCTTTATTCACTTTGTAATCCGCGCCGGCGTGCAGGTTGTAGCCGATGCCGTTTTTGCTGTCGCCGCTATAGTAAGCGCTCTTTACCGCGCCGCTCGCCGCATAGGATTCCAGCTGCGCCTGCATAGAGGGATCGTTCGGGAAGTATGCGCTGCGATCCTGGCTGTAAGACTGATAGCCGACCGAGCCGCCGACCTTCACGCTCAGGTCATCAAACCTGCGCGTGAAATCGATGGGAAACGACACCGCCGTATAGTTCTGCGGGCTGAAGTAGCCGCCCTGACCGTAGCTGAAATAGCTGAGATTTTTCGAGAAATCCATCCACGACAGGCTCATACCGACCTTCAGTTCGCGGTCCTCGCTGTGGAAAGGCCGTACGTAAGCGCCCGCCGTGGCGTTAAGACTGTCGTTGCTCGCCACGTTCTCGCCGATATAGCGGTAGGCGCCGCCGCCGACGTAGAAGCCCGCATCGCCGTTGTCATAGCTCAGCAGCGCATTGCCGCCGTTTTTAGTGACGCCGCCCCAGCGTTTGCCGCTCGCTTTGTCCTGTACGCCGACATAAGAGAGCAGGCTGTCTGTCATCGCGCGGCGCTCTCCGGCAGGATTAGCGTCAGGAAGTCGGTGAGTTTCGGCGACCACTGCACCCCGCCCACCAGCGTGCTGAGATCCTGGCCCAGCGGCGTGCTGCCAAGGTCGATTTTATAGCTGTCGCCTTTCAGCGCCAGATTCAGCTCCACGCCGGATGCTCGCTGCGAATCGGTCGAGGCGCTCGGCACGTCAGTGACCTTCGCGCCGCCAGCGGCAACCACCTTCGCCTGCTCCAGCGCGTTGCTGCCGAAGCGACGCCATGCATCGCCCGCCGCGCTGCCCGCCATCAGCGAAAGCGGCGTCATCATAAAATCGAAGCGCGCGTCGCCGAAGGGCACGGTTGAGAAGGTCAGCGGCGCTTTCGCCTCGGTCAGCTTGCTGAGGCCCGACTCGCCGTCGCGCGCGCGCACCTGCACCTGACCCTGCGTCCAGGTGCCGGTTTTCTCCTGCAGCCCTTCCATCATGCTGTCAATCTGATGCAGGGTGCGCGCCTGCTGTAGCGGCAGGTTATCGCCGCTCGCCAGGACGACGCCTTCGGCGCTGCTGGTCACGCCAGCCGGTGCGCTCTGCCACGGCAGTACGCTGCCGTAGCTGGACGGCGAGCGTCCCACCGGCGAGGTGCTGCGGTTAATAAACGGATTGTCGGCCAGCGCCAGGCCGCCGACGGTCGGCGTCTCGCCGTTTTGTACGCTCTGCAAACCAATCAGCTGGCCACGCGCGCTGCGCAGATAGCCCATCGCCTGAGCGCGATCGCCGTTGGCATCGGCGACGCGCGCCAGCAGCAGCAAGCGCTCTGGCGTTTGCTGCGCCTGCAGGCCGCGCGACAGATCGTTGGCGCGCGCCAGGTTGTTCTGCGCCAGCGCCACGTTAATCGCGCCGACGCGCGCGTCCTGGGTCGCGGTGTCCTGGGTCAACAGGTAGTCATAGACCACGCCCGCTTCCTTGTTCATCTTGCCGTCCTGATAGAGACGGGCCATGGCGAACATCAGGTCGCGATTCTGCGGGTCGTGCTGCAGGGCGCCAATCAGCTTGTCATAGGCGGCGGCGTAGTGCTTCTGCTCGCGCAGGCGATCTACCTCGTTAATCACGTAGCCGTTGCGGATGCCTGCCAGCTGCGTCGGCGTGCTGCGCGCCTGCAGCTCTGGCGCGTCAAGGAAGCGCTGCGCTTCGCTGGCCAGCCCCGCCTGGTTCAGCACGGCGACCTGCGCCGCGTAGTCGCCCGCATTGCCCTGCACGCCGCGCTGCATGTTGCCGCGCACGATGGCGACGGCGGTCGCGACGTCGCCCGCTCTGGCGAGCTTTTGCGCCAGACTGCCTGCATCAGCCGGGTTAGCGGGCGGCGTCTGCGCCAGCGCTTTTAGCGTGTTAACAGCGGCGGCGTTCGCGCCCTGCGCCAGATAGCTGTCGGCGGTCGCCATCTGCAGATTGAAGTTGACGCGCTGCGCCAGCTCGCGCATGTCGCGCGTCTGGGCGCTGGCGGGAATTCGCGCCAAAGCGCGCTGGCCTGCTGCCAGCCGCCGCTTTCGCTGGCGTTGATGGCGGCGGCGTAGCGCTCGCTGACGCCCGCGCCATCGCGCATCGCAAACTGCATCACGCCTGCGGCCTGCGGCGTGTCGCCCTGCGCGCGATAGAGGCGCGCCAGGTCCAGGCGCAGCCAGCCGTCGCTGGGATAGCGCTGAATGCCCTGCTGCAGCGTGGCGATCGCCGCGCTGGCGTCTCCTGCCTTCAGCTCGCGTTTCGCCTGCTGGCGAATCGGGTCGCTGCCGCCATTGCCGGCTCGCGGCGCCACGCTCTGGCGCACGCTGTCGGGCAGTGACGCCAGCAGCGTACTCGCCTCGGCGCTGCGGTTTTGCTGGCGCAGAACATAGAACAGCCCCTCTTTCGCGCTGCGGTTATCCGCATCGTTTTGCAGGATGGCGCGATAGGCGCGCTCCGCCTCGCTGAACTGGCTGCCGCGACGCAACACGTCGGCGCGGAACAGCTGCGCGGCGACGCCTTTTTCCCCTTCCGCCTGCGTCAGCGGCGCGCTGAGCGAGAGCGCCTGCGCGCTGTCGCCGTTTTTCAGCGCCTGCTGCGCCGCCGCCAGCTGCGCATAGAAGCGCGCGTCGTTGGCCTGCTGCTGCCGTTCGGCGCCGCGCTCGCCGCCAAGCTGGGCCGCGCGTTGCAGGTAGTCCGCCGCTTCGCCGTAGCGGCCGCCGCGCTGCGCGACGTAGCCCATGCCCGCCAGCGCGTCGGCGTCCTGCGGACTGGCGCTCAGCACTTTCTCAAAGCTGTTTTGCGCGCCGCTGACGTCGCCGCTGTTAAGCGCGTTAAAGCCCGCGCCCTTCTCGGCGCCGCCGACATTTTTACGGTAGTAATCCATTACCGCCGCGTCCTGCGGATGGCGCTGCTGCCAGCTCTGATAGCGCGCGGCGTCCGACGGCTGCGGGCCGAGCCACAGCAGCGCCTGGCGCAGCGAACGATCGGCCTCCGCGCTGCCGTCTGCCAGCGTGCCGAGCAGATCCACGCCCTCGCGGCGCGTCGCGTCCTGATAGGTCAGGGCTTTGCCCAGCGCCAGTCTGGCGCTGACATCCTGCGGATGCGCCGCCGCGAACTGGCGCAGCGCGTCGACCGCCTGCGGCAGCAGGGTGCGATCGCCCGCCATCGTCAGGTAGTACTCCGCCGCCACGCTGGCGGGCGGCTCGTTGCCGTTAAAAGTGTTGCGCCACGTCTGCAGCGACGCGGCGATATTGCCGCTGCGCGCCTGCTGGCGCGCCAGCGCCAGCTGCGCCTGCGGGATAGTTTGCAGCTGGCGCGCGTTGTCCAGCTCGCTCAGGCGCGCATCCTGCGGCGAGACGCTGCTCAACTGCTGGCGGTAGCGCGCCGCGCCTTCGACGTCGCCGCCCTGCTGCGAGTAGAGCGCCAGCAGATAGAGCGCCTGCGCGTTGTTCGGCTCCACCATCAGCACTTTTTGCAGCGCGGACTTCGCTAAATCGTCATGCGCTTTTTGATGCCAGTAGGTCGCCTGATCGAACAGCGCCTGCAGCGCCGGATTGGCGCTTTCCGCCGCCAGCAGCGGCAGAGAGAGAGAAAGCGCGCCGCCCAGCAGCAGCGCGCGACGGATAGCGGTGCTTATCGTTATTTTCATTATGTTCATCCTGACCTCTTACCGGAGTCGCGCGCGTTGGGCGGGGTCAGTCGACGCCGCGCATGACGCTGCAGCATGGCGAAAATCGCCGCGCCTGCCAGCCCGGCAAGGATCAGCGCCGCCAGCGCCATCAGCACCGAATGCTGGCTGGCGTACCACACCACCATCATGTACCAGGGCATCTCGCCGCTCGGATACTGCGGGCCGACGCGGAAGCTGCGAATGCCGTTCTCGTCGGTGATGATGGCGGTATCGCCACGGATCGCCGCGTTAATGCGCGCCGAGTTCAAATCGCCATGCAGGCGCAGCAGCTGTTCGTCGCTGGTGGCCACTGTCATCACCACGGTGCGATCGGGATTCCAGGGCGATCGGTAGCTGACAAAGCCGCGCCACGCCTCGTTCGAGGAGAAGTAGCGATCGGCATCCAGCGGCTGGCGATACCAGTCGCCGGTCAGCCAGCTGCGCACGTTGTCCAGGGTCGAGGGCGTTTTTACGCCGAAGGTGGCGCCGTTGGCCTCGAACGGCGAACGCGCCAGCATCTGCTGGTTAAAGCCGCTGTCGCCGGTGGTGCTGATCGCCAGCACGTCGCTCTTCGCCAGCCGCGCCAGGTGAATGCCGCCGCTGGGCAGACCGAACATCACCTGGTTCTGCGTCAGCGCCGCGCCGGTGGCGTTGCCCGCGCGCGCCGCCAGATGGAGCAGCGTGGCGATTTCGGCATTGCTCGGTTTCTCCGGCATCAGCAGCGTGGTCTGGCTGAAGTCCGCCAGCCGCGTAAAGGGAAAGGAAGCGCCGACGAAGTAGGAGAGATTCGGCAGCAGCGTGAAGTGGCGCGTGTGGCTCAGGTCGATCCACGACTCCTCTTCAATGCGGCTTTTGATGTTGTTGTTGAGCAGCACGCCGCAGGGCGCGTCCGCTTTCGGCCGGATATTGAAGTAGAGCGAGAGCTGGTTGTCGCCGTAGATCAGCCAGGGATCGAGATGCAGCTGATACTGCTCCTGACGCGCGTCGCCGCCCAGACGGTGCCACGCCTGTTCGAGCAGGCCGACTTTGTTTACCGTCAGGTTGCGCAGAAAGGTACCGTTCAGCATCACGTTGAGGAAAGAGCTCTTCTCGTCGATCCAGCTCTCCGACGGAAAGCGATAGTTCAGGTTCACCGGCACGGTATCGCCGTCCCACAGGAAGAGATCTGGCGCGGCGCGAAAGTTAACGCGCAGCGCGTCGTGCCAGAGGCCGGTCGACGTCAGGCTCTGGTTCGGGTCCAGCAGCTCGTTGAGACGCACCGGGCGGCTGGTGTTGATCCAGCGCGGCGCGTCGTAGGGTTTGCGGCTGGCGAGAGGCTGCGGCTGAACGGCGAGGCTGCTGGCGTCGGTGTTCAGCGGCTGCGTAGTAAGGCGCAGCGCCGCCTGACGCAGCTGGGCGTCATCCTCGCCCGTCACCAGCAGCAGCTTATAGACCGGATTATTGGGGTTATCCACCAGCGTCAGCTGCGGGCCGCTCGCCTGCGGCAGGGTCAGGGCGCCGATACGATCGCCCGGATGACCGAACAGAATGCCATTTTGCTCGGGCAGCTCGCCGCGCGATACCGGGAAGCGGATGGTGCGATAGTCGCTCTGAATGCCGAGCCACGATGCCACCAGCGCGGCGGCGCTAATCGCGTCCGGCGCGACGTTGCTGGCGAAGCCCATGGCGACCGACGCGGGCGTCATGCGCAGCGGATCGATAAACGGACGCGGGAAGTTGCGCAGGCGCGTGCCGATATTCAGCTGCTGTCCTTCCAGGCTCAGCGTCGTCTTCGGCAGGATCGTGACCTGATAGTTCTGCGCGCGCTCTTTCTCGCACAGCAGCTTATCCGCATCGTTGATTTTAAAACTGAGGTTATTGCTGGCGACCACCATCGCGGCAGGGATCTCCAGCTGATAGTCGCTGACGTCGCTGTCGCTGACGCCGAGGGGCAGCGTGCCAAGCGGCTGACCGTTGAGCATCAGCTGCAGCGAGGTGTTGCGCGCCGCCAGCGCCTGAGAGACGCGCAGCGACAAATTGAGGTGCGCGTTGGTGATCACCTCATCGCCCGGCAGGGTAAAAACGATGCCGGACTGCAGCTGGCCGCCGCTCAGGATAATGCCCTGCTGCTGGCCCATCTGCGCGACGGAAATGGTGCTGCTGATCGGCTGATTCAGCGCCGCGGCTGGCGCGGGCGCGATTACCGGCTGGCCCGGCACAAAGGGCGCGGCGGCGGCGGCGGATGAGAGCTGCCGATCGGCCTGCTCCAGTCCCGCCGGCGGCGGCAGATCCACCAGCGCGCTCTCCTGCTGTATGGCGGGCGCGGTCGGCTCTGACGCGGCGGGCGCGGCCGACTCCGGCGCGGCGGGCGCGGTCGGTTCC
>NZ_DICD01000012.1:0-128303 GCF_002415245.1 Pantoea sp. UBA5035
TCTGATAAATTGTTAAAGAGCATGCCGCGATTATTCAGCGGCGCGGGCTGCGTATATTACGCTTTCCGCTTTATCAGTCAAGCATTTATTTTTGCTTTCCTGACGATTCGAACCTTGTCGAATCTTACTTAACACCGCATTCCGTAAGCCGTTGTGCCGTGTCAGTGGAGGCGCATTATAGGGAGTTCTTCCGGGCTGACAAGCGCTAATTTCAAATTAATTTCCGAGTGCCGATTTTTTCAGCAAAACCACCCTAAACTGCCACTTTTTCCAGCGATGGGAAGCCATAACGCTGTAAAACCGGCGACAATTGCAGCGCTTCACCGTTGAGATCGGTGCAAAATGCGCAGTTAGCCTGAGAAGAGCACGCGCCAGGCGATTCATGCTCCAGCAGCCAGGCGGTGCGACGCGCTATCGCCGCGCCCGAATCAATTAATCGCGTGCCTTCGGGCAAGACCTGCTGCAGCTCTTCGCGCAGTAAAGGAAAGTGCGTGCAGCCCAGCACCACTGTGTCCGGCGGCTCGGTCATCCGTAGCCAGGGCTGGACGGTACGTCTCACATCTTCCAGCGCGATAGTCTGACCATGCAGCTTCTGCTCGGCTAGCTCCACCAGCTCCGCCGAGCCCAGCATGGCAATCCGGCATGAGGTGGCAAACTGCGCCACCAGATCGTGCGTATAAGGACGACGTACCGTCGCGCGCGTCGCCAGCAGCCCCACCACGCCGTTGCGCGTCAGGCGCGCCGCGGGCTTAATCGCCGGCACGACGCCCACGACGGGGAAGCCGAAGCGTGCGCGCAGCGCCGGCAAGGAGACCGTGCTGGCGGTATTACAGGCGATGATGCAAAGCGAAAGCGGATGGCGGCTGGCAATGGCGCCGACGATATCGAGGACGCGCTCGACAATATACTCTTCGCTCTTCTCCCCATAGGGAAAACCGGCGTTGTCGAACGCATAAAGATAGTGCAGATCCGGCAGGAGCTGCCGGACCTCATCATAGACAGAGAGCCCACCCACGCCGGAGTCAAACACCAGCACGGTGGGGCGCAGATCAGAAGCTGTAGCTGGCGCTGAGGTAATACTCCGTTCCTGGAGTTCGATAGCCATACGCTGTCTCGTAGTCTTTATCAAACAGGTTGGCAATTCTACCACGAACCGTCAGCTGAGATGTGACCGGATACGACGCTGCGAGATCCCACAAACTGACGCCGCCCAGTTTCACGCGACGGGTAGGATAGCTGTTGTAGTCGTTATCGAAGCGATCGCCGAGATAGTGATACGTCACTGACCAGTCAAGGTTATAAATCGTCCAGTCGAGCTGATACTTCACCTGCTGCTTAGCGCGCCGCACCAGCTGTTGATTCGTTTCGCCGTCGCGCGCGTCAACGTAGTCATAGGAGATCTGATGACCCAGCGGACCGGTATCAAATGAAGCGGTCGCCTCAACGCCTTTAATACGTGCTTTGCTGATGTTGTAGTAGCGATAGGTGGTCGGATCGCTGTCAATCAGGTTATTAATGTCGTTGCGATAACCGGATACCCGCCAGTTAACCGGTCCGGTCAGCCCTTCAAAGCCCCCTTCCCACTGCTTGCTCTTTTCGGGATCGAGGTCGGGATTGCCATAGCCCGGACTATAAATCTGCGACAGGTTCGGCGCCTTAAAGGCGGTGCCGTACGAGGCGAAGGCGCGATAGCCTGAAATAAACTCCCAGGACGCGGCGCTTTGCCAGGTGTTGTGCCAGCCGAACTGGTTATTGTCGTCGCCGCGCAGCGCCCCTTCCAGCGTCACGCTGCCGAACTGCTGCTGCCCGGTGAGATAGAGGCCGGTGTTGCGCTGCTCATAACCGTCCGCCAGGTAGTTGGTGCCCGGTTCGGTGGTCTCTTTCTGCCAGTCGATGCCGCCACTAATCGCGCCCTGGCCGACCTGCACGGTGTTGCCCCACTGTAGATTGTACTGGGCGACGTCATCAAAAGTGGATGCGGCGCCATAGCGCCCGTTGCGCGGATCGTAGTTGATATCTTTGGTGCGGCTGTAGCTGGCGATCAGCTGCGTCGAATAGATGTCGCGGTTGAAGCGCAGGCCGGTATCCCAGGTCTGGCTATAGAGCTGACGCGTACCCGCCAGGCCGATAACGTTAAAATCCTTGTCGTAGGTCCAGGAGCCATCATAGGCGGTGCGGTTGTCGAAACCGTAGCCGCGCACAAATCCGCTCAGCTCATCGCTGAACTGGTGCTCGAGGTTGCCATAGAGGGTCTTACTCATAAACCCGTCTCTGTCGCCCTGCGCCGGACCATAGTCGTTAGGATAGCCCGCGCCGACGTCGAAGCCGCGGGTATAGGTGTAGTTGCCGGCCAGCGTCACTTTTGTGGCGTCGCCCAGCATCTGCTGCGTAGAACCGTCGTAAGACTGATAGCCTTTAGAGCCGACGCCTGCGGTGAGCGTGGTGCCGGGCTGCGCACGGCCGGTAATAATATTCACCACGCCGCCGATAGCGTCCGACCCATAAACCGCCGAGCGCGCGCCGCGGATATATTCGATACGCTGCACCAGCGAAAGCGGGATCTGGCTGAGGTCGGACGATCCAGAGATACCCGCCTGGTTAAGGCGAATACCGTCGATCAGGATCAGCACGTGGCTGGAATTGGTGCCGCGAATAAACAGCGAGCTGCTTTGCCCCAGGCCGCCGTTCTGCGCCACGTCGACGCCGGGCAGACGACGCATCACATCGGTCAGGCTCTTCGCCTGCCAGCGGTCGATCTCGGCGCGCGTCACTACCGTAGTGGGCGCCAGCACCGAGGAGGCCGGCTGGGCGAAACGGTTGGCGGTAACAACTTGCGTATCATCATTACCCTGAGCGAAACCAGGTTGCGCCCAGAGAGCAAGCGCCGTTGCGCTAAACGCAAACAGCGAAGCGGAGTATTTTTTCATTGTTATGAGCATCCAAAAGACGAAACAGGATGCCGCAGGTATACGATCGATAGCACGCGATGACCGTACGAGTTGCGACGTCACGCCGGCAGGTCTTCGGGCTGGGAACCATAAGTGGCGAAGACTTCCCATCCAGCTGGACAGTGTCTGCAAGGCGATCGCCACGACATTCCTTACCGCTGCGCGTCAGCTCCAGATTCGCACTGGATTCCCTATTAACTCAGGCTGAGGCCGGCGCAGGCAGTCTACAGGAGTGATAATGGAAGTCCAGACTGCCATACCGCCCAGCGCGCGCAGGACTGGACAATGCCAGGTGAATGCCTACAATCGCCCGGCAAGTTTGCTATTAACCAGGATCGAACATGACACCCGAACATCTCCCGACTGAACAGTACGACGCGCAACTGGCCGAGAAAGTCAGCCGTTTACAAACGATGATGACGCCGTTCGCCGCGCCTGAAACGGAGGTGTTTCGCTCGCCGGTCAGCCACTACCGGATGCGCGCGGAGTTTCGTCTCTGGCACGATGGCGACGATCTCTACCACATCATCTTCGATCAGGCGACGCGCGAGCGTATTCGCGTCGATCGCTTTCCCGCCGCCAGCGAACTGATCAATGCGGTGATGCCGGAAATGATCGCGGCGATCCGCGATAACCGCGTGCTGCGCCATAAGCTGTTTCAGATCGACTATCTCTCGACGATGAGCAACGAGATCGTTATCTCGCTGCTCTACCACCGCAAGCTGGAAGCGGACTGGGTGGAAGCGGCGAGCGCCCTGCGCGACGCGCTGCGTGCGAAGGGGTATAAGGCACAGCTGATTGGCCGCGCCACGAAAACCAAGATTTGCCTCGATCGCGATTTTATCGACGAGCGTCTGCCGGTGGCGGGCCGCGAGATGATCTACCGTCAGGTAGAGAACAGCTTCACGCAGCCCAACGCGGCGATGAACATTCAGATGCTGGAGTGGGCGCTGGACGTCACCAGCGGATCGCGCGGCGACTTGCTGGAGCTTTACTGCGGCAACGGCAACTTTTCGCTGGCGCTGGCGCGCAATTTCCGCCGCGTGCTGGCGACCGAAATCGCCAAACCGTCGGTGGCGGCGGCGCAGTTCAATATCGACGCCAACCAGATCGATAACGTGCAGATTATTCGTATGGCGGCGGAAGAGTTTACCCAGGCGATGAACGGCGTGCGCAGCTTCAACCGCTTACAGGGCATCGACCTGAAGAGCTATGAGTGCGAAACCATTTTTGTCGATCCACCGCGCAGCGGGCTGGATGACGAAACGGTGAAGATGGTGCAGGCCTATCCGCGCATCCTTTACATCTCCTGCAACCCCGAGACGCTGTGCAACAATCTGCAAACGCTGGCGCAGACGCATCAGGTTTCACGTCTGGCGCTGTTCGATCAGTTCCCCTATACGCACCATATGGAGTGCGGCGTGTGGCTGACGCGTAAGCAGGCCGCAGAATAACGAAAAACGCAGATGGCGTGGACGGAAGAGCAAAGCGTCCCGCGCCAGAAACAAAAACGGGAACCTCAGGTTCCCGTTTTTGTTTATCAGTCGTTGTTCTTACGACGCTTTATCTTTACGCCGATCCAGAACACCAGCGCCACCATCAGCAGCGTCGGAATAAAGTTGGAGCCGATATCCGGATATTCGGCGCGCACCAGCGCGCTATACACCAGAATGCCCAGCAGAAAAAACGCCGCCGCCAGACCCGGCATGCCATCCGGCATATTGCGGTTCAGATAGCGCTGATGCAGGCTCCAGACCGCAAGCCCCAGCGCGATAATCGGGAAGATAGAAAAAGGTACAAAGGCGCTGAACAGCACGGAAAATGAGCCGTTAATCGCTAAACCGGTAATAAAAGCCAGCAGCAGCGTGCCTCTATCGCGGGAAGTCGGTTGTGTCATGGCATTATCCTTATCATTTACTCTTCGGGTTTTTCCAGGGTGACCGCCAGACGTTCCTGCTCGCGGCGATACCAGTAATAGGCGCCTTTGGCGATCATGCGCAGCTGCAGCACCAGGCGATCTTCAAGCTTGCGACGCTGTTCGATATCCACATCCAGCGCTTCCGCGCCTGCGCTAAAGACAATTGTCACCATCGCTTCCGCCTGCGCTTCGGTAAAGCTGCGCGGCATGCGGTTTTCGACTTCAAGGTAGTCCGCCAGCTCGGCGATAAAATGCTGGATTTCACGCGCCACGGCGGCGCGAAACGCGGCGGAGGTGCCGGAGCGTTCGCGCAGCAACAGTCGAAACGCGTTGGGATTATTGCCGATGAACTCCATAAAGGTAGAGACCGACGTTTTGATGATGCTGCCGCCTTTGGCGATGCGCTGACGCGCCTGACGCATCAGCTGACGCAGCATCAGGCCGCTCTCGTCGACCATGGTCAGACCCAGCTCATCAACATCTTTAAAATGACGATAAAAAGAGGTGGGCGCGATACCGGCCTCCCTGGCGACCTCGCGCAAACTCAAACTGGCGAAGCTGCGCTCGGCGCTGAGCTGGCTAAATGCCGCCTCTATCAGCGTACGTCTTGTACGTTCTTTTTGTTGCGCTCTGACGCCCATTCTCTCTGCCTTGTGACGAGTTAAGAGGGCACTATAACAAACTTTTCAGCGTACACAGGTCAAAGTTTGTGACTGCCTGTGAACCTCACGCTTTGTCAAACCGTGGGGAATTTCACTGTTAGAATTCAGATGTGCGCGGCGAGATGTTAGAATCTCGTTGTAAAAATGTATAGAAAATAGGACGTACTGGTATGCAAAAGTCTTACGATTACGATGCCATCGTGATTGGCTCCGGTCCTGGAGGTGAAGGTGCAGCCATGGGCCTGGTGAAGCAGGGAGCGCGCATCGCAGTGATCGAACGCTACCATAACATCGGCGGCGGTTGTACCCACTGGGGCACCATTCCCTCCAAAGCGCTTCGCCATGCAGTCAGTCGCATTATTGAATTCAACCAAAACCCGCTTTACAGCGATCACACTCGCCTGCTGCGCTCCTCGTTCGCCGATATCCTGAACCACACGGAGAACGTCATCAGCCAGCAGACCGCGATGCGTCAGGGCTTTTACGAGCGCAACCGCTGCGAACTGTTTCAGGGCAACGCGCACTTTATCGATGCCAATACCATTGAAGTCGAGCATTACGACGGCACGCGCGAGCGCCTGACGGCGGAAAAATTCGTTATCGCCTGCGGTTCCCGTCCTTACCATCCGGCAGATGTCGATTTTACCCACCCGCGCATTTACGACTCCGACTCTATTCTTAACCTGCACCACGAGCCAGGCCACGTCATTATCTATGGCGCGGGCGTCATCGGCTGCGAGTATGCGTCGATTTTCCGCGGCCTGAACGTCAAGGTCGATCTGATCAACACCCGCGACCGTTTGCTGGCGTTTCTCGATCAGGAGATGTCCGATTCGCTCTCCTATCACTTCTGGAACAGCGGCGTCGTTATCCGCCACAACGAGGAGTTCGAGAAGATCGAAGGCGTTGAAGACGGCGTGATTATGCACCTGAAGTCGGGCAAAAAGGTGAAAGCCGACTGCCTGCTCTATGCCAACGGCCGAACCGGCAACACCGATTCGCTGGCGCTGGAAAATGTCGGGCTGGAGGCGGACGGACGCGGCTTGCTGAAGGTAAACAGCATGTATCAGACCGCGCAGCCGCACATCTATGCGGTAGGCGACGTTATCGGTTATCCGAGCCTGGCGTCAGCCGCCTATGACCAGGGCCGCATCGCCGCGCAGGCGATTATCAAAGGGGAAGCCAGCGCGCACCTGGTGGAAGATATCCCGACCGGTATCTATACCATTCCGGAAATCAGCTCGGTGGGCAAAACCGAACAGCAGCTGACGGCGATGAAGGTGCCTTATGAGGTGGGCCGCGCGCAGTTTAAGCATCTGGCGCGCGCGCAGATTGTCGGCATGAACGTGGGCAGCCTGAAGATTCTGTTCCACCGCGAAACCAAAGAGATCCTGGGCATTCACTGCTTTGGCGAACGCGCGGCGGAAATCATTCATATCGGCCAGGCGATTATGGAGCAGAAAAACGGCGGCAATACCATCGAGTACTTCGTCAATACCACCTTTAACTACCCCACCATGGCCGAAGCCTATCGCGTGGCCGCGCTGAACGGCTTAAACCGCCTGTTTTAACGTGGTGTTGAGATAGCCCTGCATGTGCGTGCGAATCGCTTCTGCCAGCTGCTCATAGCGGCTGCGCAGAGGCGAACCGGGACGATAGACCAGCGCAATAGTGCGCTGCGGCACAGGCTTATAGCACGGCAGATAGCAGACGCCGTCGCGCACGCGCTCCTGCGGCACCGCCAGCGCAGGCAGCAGCGTGATGCCGCTTCCGGCCGCAACCATATTGCGCAGCGTCTCCAGGCTGGTGGCGCGGAAATGCGTATCTTCGTCAGCGCCCGCTTCAAAGCAGAAACCCATCGCCTGATCGCGCAGACAGTGGCCGTCTTCCAGCATCAGCAGCTTTTCGCCCGCCAGATCGGACATCGGCACGCGATCGCGGTCGCGCCACGGGTGATCCTGATAGACCGCCAGCTTCATCGGCTCGTCAAACAGCGGCACCTCAATAAAGGCTTCGCTCTCTTTCACCAGCGCCAGAATCGCGCAGTCGAGTTTGCCGCTGTCGAGCTGCGCCAGCAGCTGCTGCGTCTGCGCCTCGTGCAGATACATCTCAAGCTTGGGAAAAGTGCGATGCAGCATAGGAATAATTTGCGGCAGCAGGTAGGGGCCGGTGGTGGGGATCAGCCCGATATGCAGCGGGCCGGACATAGCTTCGCCCTGCTGGCTCGCCATCTCCTTTAATACTTTAACTTCCCGCAGCACGGTGCGCGCCTGATCGACCAGCAGCATGCCCGCCTGGGTGAACAACACTTTACGGCTGGTTCGCTCCAGCAGCATCACGCCCAGCTCATCCTCCAGCTTGCGGATCTGTCCGCTAAGCGTCGGCTGGCTGACGTGGCACGCGTCCGCCGCCCGGCGGAAGTGGCGATGCTCGGCAAGCGAAACCAGGTATTCAAGATCGCGAATGTTCATTGTTATCCTCCAGACCACGATAGCCCGTGGCGATAGATAGGATAGCAATGAACGATTAGCCCTATCAAGCAATGATCAGAATAATGCACGCATCAAATTCAGGCGATTTGCTCTCAAGGAGAAAATATGTTTGCAACTCAGGAAGGTAAGCCGGTTCCGCAGGTCGTATTTCACACCCGCCAGGGCGATCGCTGGGTAGATGTCACCACAGATGAGCTGTTCAAAGACAAGACGGTTATCGTCTTTTCGCTGCCGGGCGCCTTTACGCCTACCTGTTCATCAAGCCATCTGCCGCGCTACAACGAGCTTTACAGCGTGTTCGCGCAGCATGGCGTTGACAGCATTCTTTGCGTGTCGGTCAACGACACCTTTGTGATGAACGCCTGGAAAGCGGAGCAGCGCGCGGAAAACATCACCTTTATTCCCGACGGCAACGGCGAGTTCACGCGTGGGATGGAGATGTTGGTCGAGAAAGCGGACGTCGGTTTCGGCGCGCGCTCGTGGCGTTATTCGATGCTGGTGCGCAACGGCGTGATCGAAAAGATGTTCGTTGAGCCGAACAAGCCGGGCGATCCCTTTGAGGTTTCCGACGCCGATACCCTGCTGCGCTATCTGGCGCCTGAATTTAAAGTACAGGAATCCGTCTCGCTATTTACCAAACCTGGCTGCCCGTTCTGCACCAAAGCGAAACAGATGCTGATCGACAACAATATGCAGTTTGAAGAGATTGTGCTGGGTCAGGATGCCACCACCGTCAGCCTGCGCGCCGTATCAGGCCGCGCCACGGTGCCGCAGGTCTTTATCGGCGGTCGTCATATCGGCGGCAGCGACGATCTGGAGCAGTACCTGCTGTCAGCCTAAAAGAATCACTGTGTCAGCCGGAGCGCTGGCCCTCTGATGATGTGCCTAAAATAAAAATGAAATTCCGAAGCTAGAGGTTAGCGGGCAATTATTGCCCGCTTTTTTTTGCCTGGCGATCAGGCCTAAACGACTGAAATTATGCTCCAGGCAGGCCCTTCATCAAATCACCAAGTAAATCCTGCGCCATAACAAGTCCGTCGTCCCAGCCAACGTAAGGACCATAAATAGCGCCGGCTACAGCTCCGCTAATCGCGCCGCCAATCATGCCGACCAAAGCGGTAATTCCGCCGCCAATACCAATAACATCCGCCGAACTGGCGCCACGGCCGCCTAAAATAGCTAATGTCCAGGAGCCCAGTACAGCTCCGCCAATTGAACATGCAATACCTTCGGCAACATTCGCCAGCAGATTATCGCCATAAGCTCCGGACACAGAATTCAATTCAGTACTATTTAATATACGCATAATATATTGCCTGTTTAGCAGTTTTTAGAAAACAATAGTTGCTATTTAATAAATATTCGGAAATTACTGAATGCCGCCTGAAATAATTGTCTGTGCTAATTGCTCGACAAGAGGAAGGCTATAGGATAGCGATACCAGCGCACCGCCGATTACGCCGCCTACTCCGCCAATTATCGCACCGCCAACGGCGCCTACCAGCTGTCCAATTACACCCAAACCTAACATTCCCATTGCATCGCCGCCGTGTAAATAGCCAATCGCGCCGCCTGCGACGGCAGCAGCAACTCCGCCAATAACGGAGCTAGCTAAATGGTCGCCGATGAAAAGCGCAACATCATTAGGTGTTACAGCAGCTCCTGAGACATTTAAGGTTTCACCCATTGTTAACTCGCGCATAAGCCCTCCTGGCTCACATTAAGGTTATTCAAAATAAGCACCTGTCCGGTGCGATGATAAACTAAATCCATTTGTCTTTAAGGTGAATAGTAAAAACGCCATACTCATATAGCAAAAAGTTATTTCTCTATAACCTCAAATAAATAAAAAATATCCATAAGAACAAATAACAACCAATTAAAGTTGATTGCAAATATGGAATAAAATAGGTCTTAAATGGGATAAGAGAGAAGCTAAGAGTTTTGGAGAAAAATAAAAGGGTTTATTGTCTGCTGTGAGGAGCTGGCAAAGGCTTTGCTTTGCCAGTCATAATTAAATTATAGATTCAGCCGAGACGCTTTTTCGCTTCGGCGATGGCAAACGCTACCTGCTGCGGCGCGACGCCGCCTTTGGCATTACGTTTTTCCAGACAGGACTGCAGCGCCAGAATGGCGTAAACGTCCTCTTCAATTGCCGCGCTGAACTGCTTTAGCTGCGCCAGCGACAGCGCTTCCAGCGCTACGCCCTGCCCGATCGCTTCCACCACCGCTTCGCCGACGATATGGTGCGCTTCACGGAACGGCACGCCCTTCGCCACCAGATAATCTGCCAGCTCGGTGGAGTTGGCGTAGCCCTGCTCCGCCGCTTCCTGGCAGCGCGGGCGTTTTACCTGAATGCCGTCCAGCACCAGCGCCGACATATGCAGACAGTCGAGCCAGGTATCGAGCGCGTCGAACAGTCCCTCTTTGTCTTCCTGCATATCTTTGTTGTAGGCGAGCGGCAGCCCTTTCAGCGTCATCATCATGCCGGTCAGCGCGCCCTGTACGCGGCCGCACTTGCCGCGGATCAGCTCCAGCGCGTCCGGGTTTTTCTTTTGCGGCATCAGCGACGAGCCGGACGTCACCTTGTCGGACAGCTCAACGAAGCCCGCTTCGCCGGTATTGAAAAAGATTAAGTCTTCGGCGAAGCGCGACAGGTGCACCATGCCGATAGAGGCGTCAGCCAGCAGCTCCAGCACATGGTCGCGATCGGATACAGTATCGAGGCTGTTGCGCGTGGCGGAGGCGAAGCCCAGCCAGCCGGCCAGCTGGTCGCGATCGATGGCGTAGGCGGTGCCCGCCAGCGCGCCGCACCCGAGCGGGCTGACGTCGAGACGCTTCAGCGTATCCTGCAGACGGCTTTCATCGCGCGCCAGCATTTCCACATAGGCCAGACACCAGTGCGCGAAGGTCACCGGCTGCGCGCGCTGCAGATGGGTATAGCCCGGCATCACTGCATCCTGATTCGCTTCGGCGGTCGCCGTCAGCGCCTGCTGCAGTTCGCGCGTCGCGCCCAACAGCGCCTCCACCTGCGCTTTGCACCAGAGTTTAAGATCGGTCGCGACCTGATCGTTGCGGCTGCGGCCGGTATGCAGTTTTTTGCCCAGCGCGCCGACTTTCTCGATCAGCTGGCCTTCAACCCAGCTGTGGATATCTTCAGCATCGCTTTGCAGAATCTGTTCCGGATCCGCCTGCACCTCGGCCAGCAGCGCATTCAGCGCCTGCTCCAGCTGCTGCTGCTCGTCGGCGCTCAGTACGTTGACCGTCACCAGCGCTTTGGACCAGGCGATGGAGCCGACAATATCCTGCTCCGCCAGACGATAGTCGAAGCGCAGCGAATCGTTGAACTGTTTGAAACGTTGGTCTGCTGCCTGGGTAAAACGTCCGCCCCAAAGTGCCATGTGAAACTCCTTCAATCCTTAAACCAGAGGCGGCCCGAAGCCGCCTCTGCGAAATCTGCCTGGGCGAGGCCTGCGCCTCGCCGGTTATTACTTCTTCTGCTCGTTCAGGGCACGAATGCGCGAAGAGAGCGAGAACAGACGGATAAAGCCGCCTGCATGACGGTGATCGTAAACCTCGTCTTCGCCGAAGGTGGCGAACTCTTCCGAGTAGAGGCTGTTGGAGGAGCGCTTCTCAATCGCCGTCGCCTGGCCTTTATAGAGCTGCAGCACCACTTCGCCGTTTACCTCTTCGGCCAGCGACTCGGCGGCGGCCTGAATTGACTTACGCAGCGGCGCGAACCAGCGTCCGTCGTAAACCACGTAAGACATCTCATGACCCAGCTGCTCGCGCCATTTGAAGCTGTCGCGATCCAGCACCAGTTGCTCAACCGCACGCAGCGCATTCACCATAATGGTGCCGCCAGGCGTTTCATAGCAGCCGCGCGACTTGATGCCGACCAGACGGTTTTCCACGATGTCGATACGACCTACACCGTGCTTCGCGCCGATGGCGTTAAGCGCTTCCAGGCACTGGAACGGGCTCAGTCTTTCGCCGTTGACGGCGACAACGCGGCCTTTTTCCACGGTGACGGTGACGTTTTCCGGCTGATCCGGCGCTTCCAGCGGATCCACGGTCCACACCCAGCAATCTTTATTCGGCGCGTTAGCCGGACTTTCCAGCACGCCGCCTTCGGTCGAGATGTGCCAGGCGTTCTCGTCGCGGCTGTAGATTTTTTCCAGCGACGCGGTGGTCGGGATATTGCGCTCTTTCAGATAGTCCAGCAGCGCTTCGCGCGAACGCAGGTTCCATTCGCGCCACGGCGCCACCACTTTCAGCTGCGGCGCCAGCGCGGTGTAGGTGGTTTCGAAACGCACCTGATCGTTGCCCTTGCCGGTCGCGCCGTGGCACAGCGCATCCGCGCCGACTTTCAGCGCCAGCTCGACCTGCGCCTTAGCGATAATCGGACGCGCCATTGAGGTACCCAGCAGATAGGTGCCCTCATACAGCGCGCCGGTCTGCAGAACCGGGTAAACGTAGTCGCTGATAAACTCTTCACGCAAATCGACCACATGGCACTCGGAAGCGCCGGACTGCAGCGCTTTCTTCTCCACGCCTTCCAGATCGCTACGCTCCTGGCCGATATCGGCCACGAACGCCACGACTTCGCAGCCGCCGTAGTTCTCTTTCAGCCACGGAATAATGGCGGAGGTATCCAGGCCGCCGGAATAGGCCAGTACGATTTTTTTGATATTTTGCGTGCTCATGTCGTCATCCTAAATCTAAGTCGTTAAGCGAGGATCCGGGTGCCGATCGACACGCCGTTAAACAGGTCGGGCAGTTGCTCCGCGTGGCGCCAGCTGGCGATATCCACCGGGCGGCCCAGCGTGCGCGCCGCGTCGAGCGCCGCGTGCACTTTTACAATCATGCCATCAGTAATGATGCCTTGCGCGATCAGCTGCTCGGCTTTGGCGGCCGTCATCTCTTCGATGCGCTGACCTTTGCCGTCGAGGATGCCGCTCACGTCGGAGAGCAGCACCAGATCGGCGCCCAGCGTGGCCGCCAGCGCGGTCGCCGCCTGGTCGGCGTTAACGTTCATCAGCGCGCCGTCGTCGGTGATGCCGATAGAGCTGACGATCGGCATATAGCCCGCGGCCAGCAGCGTGTTAATCAGCGCCGGATCGCCTGGCTCGGCGTGGCCAACGTGTCCCAGCTCTTCATCGAACTGCGCCACCTTGACCAGGTCGGCGTCGCCCAGGCTCAGCCCGACCGCCTTGATGCCGTGCTTTTTCGCCCAGGCGAGCAGGGTTTTGTTGGCGGTCCCCGCCAGCGCGCCGGTAATAATGTCGATCTGATCGGCAGGCGTGACGCGCAGGCCGTTCTTCTTCTTCACCGGCAGCGACAGCTTTTTCATCAGCTCGTCGACTACGCAGCCGCCGCCGTGAACGATCAGCAGCGGACGCTGATGGGCGCTGCGATAAGCCAGCAGCGCGTCGAACAGGCGCGCCAGCGCCTCTTCGCTGTCGAGCAGCACGCCGCCCAGTTTGATGATTAATGGAGTTGTCATGTGCGTCCTTGTCCGTTAAATCAGTGACTGCGTTTCAGGGAAGCCGAAGCGAATATTCATACACTGCACCGCCTGCGACGCGGCGCCTTTCAACAGGTTGTCTTCCGCCGCGACGACGATCAGATGCTCGTCCTGCACCGCGAAGCCGATGTCGCAGAACGGCTGGCCGATAGCCGCCTTCAGCGCCGGCACGCCCTGCTCATAGACGCGCACCAGCGGCTTGTCGTGGTAAGCGTTATGGAACGCCGCCGCCACGTCGTCGTGGCTGACGCCCGATTTCAGGCGGCAGGTGATGGTCGCCAGAATGCCGCGCGGGAAATTGCCGAGGTGCGGCGTAAAAATCACCGGCGCGCCAAGGTGCGCGACGATCTCCGGATGATGACGATGATTAAACAGGCCGTATGGCTGCAGGCTCACTTCGCAGAAGCTGGTGGCGACGCTCGCTTTGCGTCCAGCGCCGCTCACGCCGCTGGTGGCGTTGATCACCGGCCACTGATCGGCGTTAAGCAGATCGCCTGCGATCAGCGGCTTTAGCGCCAGCTGCGCCGCGGTGGGATAGCAGCCCGGCACCGCCACCAGCTGCGCCTCTTTGATCTGCGCGTGGTTCCACTCCGCCAGGCCGTAGACTGCTTTATCGAGCCAGTCGCCGTGCTGATGGGTAAAGCCGTAATAGCGCTGATAAAATTCGCCGTCTTTGACGCGGAACGCGCCGGAGAGATCGAACACCACGCAGCCGGCTTTCAGGAATTCCGGCGCCAGATCGTGACTGACCTCGTGCGCGGTCGCCAGGAACACCACGTCCACCTTGTCCGCCCACTCGGCCGCGCTGCTCAGCGGCTGCAGCGGCAGATCCACCACGCCTTTTAGCTGCGGATGCAGATCCGACAGAGGCTTTCCGGCATCCGGGCTTTGCGCTGAAACCGCCAAAGCGGTTATGTTCATATGTGGATGGCGATGAATGAAGGTGGCGAGCTCTACGCCAGCGTAACCACTGGCACCAACGATCAGCGTATTCAACATCAGGCTGTAACCCTTTTTACAGTCACACGTTCCGGGTCGCGGCCTTGCCCGCTGCCCACGATGCCGTTTGCGAAGGATTTCTGCTTCCCAGCCAAGCGGCGTTAATGTATTTTTATTCACTATTAATGCATGAATATTGATACATCCTAACTCAAGGACCGTCAACAGTGAAGACAAAATTACCGCCTTTTATCGAACTCTACCGCCAGCTGATTGCGACTCCGACCATCAGCGCAACCGATGCGGCGCTCGATCAGAGCAATGAAACTTTAATCAATTTGCTGGCAGGCTGGTTTCGCGATCTGGGCTTCAGCGTCGAAGTGCAGCCCGTGCCGGGCACGCGCCATAAATTCAATATGCTGGCGCGCACCGGCGAGGGCGCCGGCGGCCTGCTGCTGGCGGGTCATACCGACACGGTGCCGTTCGATGACGGGCGCTGGACGCGCGATCCCTTTACCCTGACGGAGCATGACAACAAGCTCTACGGCCTGGGCACCGCCGACATGAAAGGTTTCTTCGCCTTTATTCTCGACACCCTGCGCGACGTCGACGTCAGCAAACTCAGCAAGCCGCTCTATATTCTCGCCACCGCCGACGAAGAGACCACTATGGCGGGCGCTAAGTACTTCTCTGAAACGGCGAGCATTCGCCCGGACTGCGCCATTATCGGCGAGCCGACTTCGCTGAAGCCGGTGCGCGCGCACAAAGGCCATCTCTCCCACGTGATTCGCGTGCAGGGCCAGTCCGGCCACTCCAGCGATCCGGCGCGCGGCGTCAACGCTATCGAACTGATGCACGACGCCATCGGTCATCTGATGCAGCTGCGCAACACCCTGAAAGAGCGCTATCACCACGACGGCTTCGCCATTCCCTATCCGACCATGAACTTCGGCCATATTCACGGCGGCGACGCGGCGAACCGCATCTGCGCCTGCTGCGAGCTGCACATGGATATTCGCCCGCTGCCGGGCCTGACGCTGAGCGATCTGGAAGGGCTGCTGAACGAGTCGCTGGCGCCGGTCAGCGCGCGCTGGCCAGGCCGTCTTACGGTCGGCGAGCTGCATCCGCCAATCCCGGGCTACGAATGTCCCGCTAATCACGAACTGGTCGCCGTGGTGGAAAAACTGCTTGGCACGCCGACCGAAGTAGTGAACTACTGCACCGAAGCGCCGTTTATTCAGGAGCTGTGCCCGACGCTGGTGCTGGGGCCGGGATCAATCAACCAGGCGCACCAGCCGGATGAATTTATCGATACCGCATTTATTAAGCCGACTCGCGCCCTGATCGCGCAGGTTGTGCAGCACTTTTGCCACTGATTCGCAATAAACAGGGCAATTCACTGTTAAGAAAGTAAATTTCCTGTTCTATACGCGGGATTTGTTGATAAGAATAACTTATCCCGCTCCCCTCCAGTTAAAATCTTTGAATTTCCAGCAGTTAGCCGCATGTTACCGGGCGCTTATGCGCATTGACGCCGCAGGGTTTACGTGGCTAGATAAAAGACGATGTTATGCCCGGTGGGTGATTACTCATGCAGTTTCGGCCTTGCCGCGAACTGTGGGTGTAGAAGTTTACAAAGACGATAAGGGTGTCAGGGTCACATGAACGAACAATATTCCGCAATGCGAAGTAATGTCAGTATGCTCGGCAAACTGCTCGGGGATACGATCAAGGATGCACTAGGAGAGAACATCCTCGACCGGGTGGAGACCATCCGCAAACTCTCAAAGTCATCCCGCGCGGGAAATGACGCTCATCGCAAGGAACTGCTTAATACGCTGCAAAACCTGTCGAACGACGAGCTGCTGCCGGTAGCGCGCGCTTTTAGCCAGTTTCTTAACCTGACCAACGTCGCCGAACAGTATCAGACCATTTCACGCAGCGGCGACGGCGCGAACCATCCCGAACTGCTGAAAACCACCTTTGACCGTCTTAAACAGCAGCCCGACGTCAGCGAAAGCGCCATTCGCGCTGCCATCGAATCGCTATCTCTGGAGCTGGTGCTGACCGCGCATCCGACCGAGATCACCCGCCGCACGCTGATCCACAAGCTGGTCGAGGTGAATAGCTGCCTGCAGCAGCTCGATCACAGCGATATCTCCGACTACGAGCGCAACCAGATTATGCGCCGCCTGCGTCAGCTGGTGGCGCAGGCGTGGCACACCGATGAGATCCGCAAATATCGCCCGACGCCGATCGACGAGGCGAAATGGGGCTTTGCCGTAGTGGAGAACAGTCTGTGGGAAGGCGTGCCCGCCTTTCTGCGCGAGCTGAACGAGCAGGTGGAAGAGGCGTTCGGCGTGAAGCTGCCGGTGGACTTCGTGCCGGTGAAATTTACCTCCTGGATGGGCGGCGACCGCGACGGCAACCCGAACGTCACCGCCACGGTGACGCGCCACGCCATGCAGCTCAGCCGCTGGAAAGCCGCCGACCTCTTTCTGCGCGATGTCGGCGTGCTGATCTCCGAGCTCTCAATGTCCGAATGCAGCGAAGAGGTGCGCGAGCTGTGCGGCGACCCGGAGGCGATTGAGCCTTACCGCGTCATTCTGAAGCGCATGCGCAGCCAGCTGCTGAATACCCAGGCTTACCTTGAGCGCCGCCTGAAGGGCGAGCGTCTGCCGCGTCCGGCTGATTTGCTGGTCTCCAACGATCAGCTCTGGACGCCGCTTTACGCTATCTATCAGTCGCTGCAGCAGTGCGGCATGGGCATTATCGCCAACGGTCAGCTGCTGGATACGCTGCGCCGCGTGAAGTGCTTCGGCGTGCCGCTGGTGCGCATCGATCTGCGTCAGGAGAGCACGCGCCATACCGAAGCGATCGCCGAAGTGACCCGCTATCTCGGCCTCGGCGACTATGAAAGCTGGTCGGAAGCGGATAAGCAGGCCTTCCTGGTGCGCGAGCTGAACTCCAAGCGTCCTCTGCTGCCGCGCCACTGGGAGCCGAGCGACGAAACGCGCGAAGTGCTGGAAACCTGCCGCGTCGCCGCCGAGGCGCCGCAAGGCTCTATCGCCGCCTACGTTATTTCTATGGCGAAGACGCCGTCCGACGTGCTGGCGGTGCATCTGCTGCTGAAAGAGGCGGGCATCACCTTCGCGATGCCGGTGGCGCCGCTGTTTGAAACCCTCGACGACCTCAACAACGCTAACGACGTCATGAGCCAGCTGCTGAATATCGACTGGTATCGCGGCTTTATTCAGGGCAAGCAGATGGTGATGATCGGCTACTCCGACTCGGCGAAAGACGCCGGCGTGATGGCCGCCAGCTGGGCGCAATATCAGGCGCAGGACGCGCTGATCAAAACCTGCGAGAAAGCCGGCATCGCCCTGACGCTGTTCCACGGACGCGGCGGCAGCATCGGCCGCGGCGGCGCGCCTGCGCACGCGGCGCTGCTCTCTCAGCCGCCGGGCAGCCTGAAGGGCGGCCTGCGCGTGACCGAACAGGGCGAGATGATCCGCTTTAAATATGGCCTGCCGGAAGTCACCATCGCCAGCCTGTCGCTCTACACCGGCGCGATCCTGGAAGCGAACCTGCTGCCGCCGCCGGAACCGAAAAAAGAGTGGCACAGCATTATGGATCAGCTCTCGCAGCACTCCTGCGCCATGTATCGCGGCTACGTGCGTGAAAATCCGGACTTCGTGCCCTACTTCCGCTCCGCCACGCCGGAACAGGAGCTGGGCAAGCTGCCGCTCGGCTCGCGTCCGGCAAAACGTCGCCCGACCGGTGGCGTCGAATCGCTGCGCGCCATTCCCTGGATTTTCGCCTGGACGCAGAACCGTCTGATGCTGCCCGCCTGGCTCGGCGCGGGTGCGGCGCTGCAAAAGGCGATGGACGAGGGCCATCAGGATCAGCTCGAAGCGATGTGCCGCGACTGGCCGTTCTTCTCGACGCGGCTCGGCATGCTGGAGATGGTATTCGCCAAAGCCGACCTGTGGCTGGCGGAATATTACGATCAGCGTCTGGTGGACACCGCGCTGTGGCCGCTGGGCAAACAGCTGCGCGACCAGCTTGACGCCGACATCAAAGCGGTGCTGACCATCGCCAACGACGCGCATCTGATGGCGGATCAGCCGTGGATAGCCGAGTCGATCGCGCTGCGTAACGTCTACACCGATCCGCTCAACGTACTGCAGGCGGAGCTGCTGCAGCGTTCGCGCGCGCAGGAAGCGCGCGGCGAAGAGGCCGATCCGCGCGTCGAGCAGGCGCTGATGGTGACCATCGCGGGCGTCGCGGCGGGCATGCGCAATACCGGTTAATCCTTCCGACCCTTCCGGGCAGGCGACTGCCCGGATACCTCTCTGCCGCTGCGCGTTTCGCGCTTGCCGGCGTTGTGCCTGAGCGCTACTTTGCTCTATTCTTTAGGACCATTCCTCGGTTATCTACATTCTCATTTACAGGAGTTGCCCTTATGGCATCAGGAATTTCTCGCATCTGGATGCGTACCGGCATGTTGCTCGGCGCCGCGTTACTGGTGCTTAACCTCACCGCGTGCGGCGACAAAGAGGGCGATCAGCGCAAAGCCTTTATCGATTTTCTGCAAAACACCGTTATGCGCAGCGGCGAACATCTGCCAAGCCTGAGCGAAAGCCAGAAACAGAATTTTGGTAAATACGCAGGCGACTACGCCATTCTTTACGGCTTTTCCCAGCAGGTGAATAAGGCGATCGATCAGGGCATGCGTCCGGTGGTCGATGAGCTGTCGGCGATCCGCGTGCCGCAGGATTATCTGACGCGCCGCGACGCGCTGCGCCAGGCGAACGGCGCGCTGGTGATTGTCACGCAGCAGCTGGAGAGCGCCAAAATGCAGGCGGACAGCAGCAAAGCCTCGCTTAAGCAGGAAGAGGACCTGAAAAAGGTCTACGACGCCGCTTACGACAAAGTCGTCACGCAGCCGGCCACTCAGCTGGTGCCGCTGCTGCCGAAGCTACAGGCGCTGAGCCAGGGCGCGGCGCAGGCGGGCGACTTCCTGCAGCAGCAGGGACCGCGCGTCAGCTTCAACAATAACGCCGTTCAGTTCCCGACCCCCGATCAGGTCACGCAATATAACGCGCTGATGAGCACTATCTCCGCCAACGCGCAGGCGTTAACCCAGGCGCAGACCGCCGTTCAAAACGGCTTGCAGTAATCGCTCTTCCGAGACAAGCCCTCGCGCTTGTCTCGGCCTTTCCGCTGTTGCTTCCTTTCAGATTATCGCCAGTCGGAGAAACGCGCCGTCAGGAGTGTGATCTGGCGCATTTTCGACCAAAAATAGTTTGTGATCTTAGTCACATATATGAAACAAACAAGAGAGATCTAAATGTGATATCAGTCACATTTACCCCTGTTTTACGGCGAAAAAATAGTCTTTGTGGTTTTTTTACACCGTAATTATGTGATCTGACTCACTAAAACAGCCCCTGACCCCACCTTAATTCAGTGATCCGGATCACACTTAAGCCACCCGCTACGCAGCGTCATATTCGCGTGCTAGAGTCCGCCTGCATACAGTAATAGCGACGGTTCGACGCCGTGCTGGCTTAACAAAAACAAACGCGCTCTCTTATTGCAGCGCGTCTCGATAAGGGGTGGCTTTATGTCCTCATCAGTCAAGGTCAAGGTTCAAAGCTTTGGTCGCTTTCTGAGTAATATGGTGATGCCTAACATCGGTGCGTTTATCGCCTGGGGTATCATCACCGCGCTGTTCATCCCGACCGGATGGATTCCCAACGAGACGCTGGCGAAGCTGGTCGGCCCAATGATCACCTACCTGCTGCCGCTGCTGATCGGTTTCACCGGCGGACGTCTGGTTGGCGGCGATCGCGGCGGCGTGGTCGGCGCGATCACCACCATGGGCGTCATCGTCGGCGCCGATATGCCGATGTTCCTTGGCTCGATGATTGCCGGTCCGCTGGGCGGCTGGGCGATCAAATCTTTCGACCGCGCCGTTGACGGTAAGATCAAAAGCGGCTTCGAAATGCTGGTCAACAACTTCTCCGCCGGCATTATCGGCATGTTGCTGGCGCTGCTGGCGTTTCTGGCTATCGGTCCGCTGGTGGAAGGTCTGTCGCATATTCTCGCCGCAGGCGTCAACCTGATGGTGCAGAACAACCTGCTGCCGCTGACCTCGATTTTCGTTGAACCGGCGAAAATCCTGTTCCTCAACAACGCCATTAACCACGGCATCTTCTCGCCGCTGGGCATCCAGCAGGCAAGCGAAGCGGGCAAGTCGATCTTCTTCCTGATCGAGGCGAACCCGGGCCCGGGCATGGGCGTGCTGGTGGCCTATATGATCTTTGGCCGCGGCAGCGCTAAGCAGTCTGCGGGCGGCGCAGCGATCATTCACTTCCTGGGCGGCATTCACGAAATCTACTTCCCGTACGTGCTGATGGCGCCGCGTCTGCTGCTGGCGGTAATCCTGGGCGGCATGACCGGCGTCTTCACTCTGACGCTGCTCAATGGCGGTCTGGTTTCTCCGGCCTCTCCAGGCTCTATCCTGGCGGTGCTGGCGATGACGCCGAAAGGCGCCTACTTCGCCAATATCGCGGCGATTATCGCGGCCTTTGCGGTCTCCTTCGTGGTCTCCTCTATCCTGCTGAAAACCAGCAAAGTTAAAGAGGAAGACGATATCGAAGCGGCGACCAAACGCATGCATGACATGAAAGCCCAGTCGAAAGGCCAGGCCGTCGCGGGCGCGCCGGTCGTCGCCGACGCCAGCAGCGTTGACGTCAGCCACGTGCGTAAAATCATCGTCGCCTGCGACGCCGGCATGGGTTCCAGCGCGATGGGCGCAGGCGTGCTGCGTAAGAAAGTGCAGGATGCGGGACTCACGAACGTGTCCGTCACCAACAGCGCGATTAACTCGCTGCCGGGCGACGTCGATCTGGTGATTACCCACCGCGACCTCACCGAGCGCGCGATGCGCCAGGCGCCGCAGGCGCAGCATATTTCACTGAACAACTTCCTCGACAGCGCGCTCTATAGCAATCTGACCGATCGTCTGGTGGCGGCAAACCGCAGCGAAGCGCACCGCGAAGTCGTACAGACCACGCTGGCGGACAGCTACGACACCAGCAACCCGCATCTGTTTAAGCTGGGCGCGGACAACGTCTTCCTCGGCCTGAGCGCCAGCAACAAAGAGCAGGCGATCCGCTTCGCCGGCGAGCAGCTGGTGAAAGGCGGCTACGTTCAGCCGGAATATGTTGAAGCGATGCTGGCGCGTGAAAAACTCACCCCGACCTATCTCGGCGAGTCGATCGCAGTGCCGCACGGCACGGTGGAAGCGAAAGATCGCGTATTGAAAACCGGCGTGGTGTTCTGTCAGTATCCGCAGGGCGTGCTGTTCGGCGACGATGCGGACGACGTGGCCCGCCTGGTTATCGGCATCGCGGCGCGCAACAATGAGCATATCCAGGTGATCACCAGCCTCACCAACGCGCTGGATGATGAAAGCGTGATTGAGAAGCTGGCGCACACCACCAGCGTGCAGGAAGTGCTGGATCTGCTCTCGGGCAGCCCGGCGACCGCCTAAACGTCCTGCGTGAATTTCCCTGGGGCGGGTAAGCCCGTCCCGATTTCCGGGGCGGGCGTGCCCGCCCCATCGTCATTTGATATGGGTCAATATTATGAAAGCGTTACATTTTGGAGCAGGTAATATCGGTCGCGGCTTTATTGGCAAGCTGCTGGCGGATGCAGGCATTGAACTGGTGTTCGCCGATGTTAACCAGGTGGTGCTGGATGCACTGAACGCGCGTCATGAATATCCAGTACATGTGGTTGGCGAGCAGGCGAAAGTGGAAATCGTGAAGGGCGTCAGCGCTGTTAACAGCACCAGCGACGACATTATCGCGCTGGTTGCAGAGGTCGATCTGGTGACCACCGCCGTCGGCCCGCAAATCCTGGAGCGCATCGCGGGCAGCGTGGCTAAAGGCCTGGTGAAACGCCATGACCAGGGCAACGATCGCCCGCTGAATATTATTGCCTGCGAAAACATGGTGCGCGGCACCAGCCAGCTGAAGCAGCACGTGCTGAAAGCGCTGCCGGAGCAGCATCACGCCTGGGTCGAGCAGCACGTCGGCTTCGTCGACTCCGCCGTGGACCGCATTGTGCCGCCGTCCGAAGCGGGCAGCAACGATCCGCTGGAAGTCACCGTGGAAACCTTTAGCGAGTGGATCGTCGATAAAACCCAGTTCAAAGGCGAGCTGCCTGCCATTGCGGGCATGGAGCTTACCGACAATCTGATGGCGTTCGTCGAGCGCAAACTGTTTACCCTTAACACCGGTCACGCCATCACCGCCTATCTCGGCCAGCTCGCCGGGCATCAGACCATTCGCGACGCCATCCTGGATGAGAAAATCCGCGCGGTGGTCAAAGGGGCGATGGAAGAGAGCGGCGCGGTGCTGATCAAGCGCTATGGTTTCGACGCCGACAAGCACGCCGCCTATATCGAAAAAATTCTCGGCCGTTTCGAGAATCCTTACCTGAAAGATGACGTAGAGCGCGTAGGCCGTCAGCCGCTGCGTAAGCTGAGCGCGGGCGATCGCCTGATCAAACCGACGCTGGGCACGCTGGAGTATCAGCTGCCGAACGCGCATCTGGTGCAGGGCATCGCCGCCGCGATGCACTATCGCAGCGCGCAGGATCCGCAGGCGCAGGAGCTGGAAGCGCTGATTAACGAGAAAGGCCCGCAGGCGACGCTGGCGCAGGTATCCGGTCTGGATGCCGACAGCGAAGTGGTGGCGGCGGCGGTCAGCGCGTACAACGCGATGGCCTGACAGGCGCGTGTCAGTTACGCACAAGCGGTACGGGCGCGGCGACGCGGCGCCCGTTGACGGTATCAGAATTCTGCAGGCGACAATGGAAGAGAAGCAAGCTTTTGAAAACCGGGTGCTTGAGCGCCTGAACGCCGGACGCTCGGTGAGAAGCTTCCTGATCGCCGCCGTCGAGCTATTGGCCGAAGCAGTGAATTTGCTGGTGCTGCAGGTGTTTCGCAAAGACGATTACGCGGTGAAGTATGCGGTCGAGCCGCTGCTGTTAGGCGACGGCCCGCTCGGCGAACTGCCGGTGCGCCTTAAGCTGATCTACGGTCTGGGCGTCATCAGCCGCCATGAGTATGAAGATTGCGAGCTGCTGCTGGCGCTGCGCGAAGAGCTTAACCACGATCGAAACGATTACCGTTTTACCGACGATGAGATCCTCGGCCCGTTCGGCGAGCTGCACTGCGTGGCCGCCTGGCCGCCGAAACCGGACTTTCATCCCGACGACGCCGAGCTGCGCGCCATGCAGCAACAGCGCTATCTGCAAATGGTGCGCTCAACCATGGTGCTCTCTCTGACCGAACTGATCTCGCGTATCAGCCTAAAACAGGCGTTCAAACGTCCCGGCGCCTGACGTTCAGGCGCCCTGGTCTCTCACCGCGCGCGAATTTGCGCCGCTTTTCGTGTATCCTTTGCCTGTTTTCCACAACGAGTTTTCGCCATGAAAGAGCAAGAAAAAGCCGAGATTAAACGTCTGAGCGATCAGCTGGACGCCCTGAATCGTAAAGAGCCGCAGCTGCTGGAAGCGGGCGACGCCGAGAAGCTGGGCGCGCTGCTGAAAGAAAAAGAGAAGCTGGTTACCGAGATTGAACGTCTGCGCGACAAGCGCGACGACAAGCTGAGCAAAGAAGCGCAAAAGCTGATGGATCTACCGTTCAGCCGCGAGATCACCAAAAAAGAACAGGCCGATATGGGTACGCTGAAGAAAAGCGTGCGCGGTCTGGTGGTCGTGCATCCAATGACCGCGCTGGGCCGCGAAATGGGCCTGAAGGTCATGACCGGCTTCGCGAAGAAGCCGTTCTGAGTTCGGGATCAGGCGCCCGCCTGATCCTCTCCGCGCTGGCCGACGGCAGCTGACACCTGCTGCGCCAGCGCATCCAGCAGTTCATAACGTCGCCGATACTCTGCGCGCTTCTTACTGGCGATCTCCTCCAGCGCTTTACGCGGCAGCCTGAGCGGCAGCTGATAAAGCCCGTCTTTGCGCGCCTCGCCGCCCAGCGATGCCCAGAACTCGCTGTAGCTGGCGAAAAAGTAATCGCTTTTGCTGTGACGATAGCGCAGGCTGCGGAACACATGCGTGGTATCGCCAACGGCGATAATCTTCTCCGCCGCGCAGCACTGCGCCAGCATACAGACCACCTCCATAACAAGACGTTTGGGAAACAGCCCGTGCGCCGCTTTCGTCGCCTCGCGGATCATCTCACTGGAGATATGTTTGCGCGGCCCCTGCAGGCCGCCGATCAGCAGAGTGCGCAGCCCCGCTTCCTTGATCAGCGAAAACGAGAGCGAGGCGATAGCTTCATTCTGATAGCGCAGCACCAGCGTAATTTCCCCTTCGCGATCGAAACGTCCTGGACAGGAAAAGAGCTCGAAGGTCTCGCCGTTTTTCCCGCTCAGCGTCGCCAGTAAATTATCGCCGGGGCTTTGCAGCAGCTGGCGCAGCCGACCGTTTTGCAATGCGGCGACCAGCTGATAGTGATCAAGGATCGCCTGAGCGCGTGCCGCCACGCTGAACCCCGCGCGCAAATAGGGGCGATGCGGCTTCGCGGGTAACAGCCCCTGCACGCTCATCACCTGATGCAAATCGGGCAGGCGCGACAGCTGGTGTAAATAACGCAGCGTCGTCATGGGAAACGCCACCGTTCGCAGCGCGAACTTCAGGCGGAATTGTTTACTCAACCACAGTTTATTCGGGATATATTTTCCGCTGATTAACTGAAAAAACAGCGAAGCCGACGACTCGGTGGCCGGCGCAGGCGTAGTTATAATAGACATGATGTTACATTCTCTGGTGGAATGTTATTTAGCCTACGCGCCTGAAATTCAACGGCAGGTTAATGTCTTGAAAGGTTAAAAGCCAACTGCGCCCATGTTTAGCTGCGGTTTAATTACCGCTATTTCAGCCATAAAAAAACCGGCGAATCGCTTCACCGGTTTTGGCTTTTTTAACGGACGAACTTATTTTGCAGAGGCGAAACGCGCTGCAGCTTCGTCCCAGTTCACCACGTTCCAGAACGCCTTGATGTAGTCAGGACGTTTGTTCTGGTACTTCAGGTAGTAGGCGTGCTCCCAGACGTCCAGGCCCAGAATCGGGTAGCCTGACGCGCCGGAGATCGCTTCGCCCATCAGCGGGTTGTCCTGGTTAGCGGTAGAGACCACGGCCAGTTTGTCGCCTTTTTTCACCAGCCACGCCCAGCCTGAACCAAAGCGGGTAGCGGCGGCTTTCTCAAACTCTTCCTGGAATTTTTCAACGCTGCCGAAATCTTTTTCGATAGCCGCTTTCAGGTCGCCCTGCAGCGTGGTGCCGATTTTCAGGCCTTTCCAGAACAGGCTGTGGTTAGCGTGGCCGCCAGCGTTGTTGCGCAGCACGGTTTTTTTGTCTGCCGGAACCTGATCCAGTTTGGTGATCAGCTCGTCAACCGGCAGGTCAGCGAATTCGGTTCCTTCCAGCGCTGCGTTAGCGTTGTTAACGTAGGTCTGGTGGTGTTTGGTGTGATGGATTTCCATCGTCTGCTTGTCGAAGTGCGGTTCCAGTGCGTCGTATGCGTAAGGCAGGGATGGCAGTGAATAACTCATGTTCTTCCTCTCCATTTCATATTTGAGCGGCGCCGCCTGATGGCGTGCCGCGTAAGCAGTCGAACCATTATAGTTAAATTCATGATCCGGAAAAGGGTAATCAATGCCCCATTAAACATAAGGAATTTACAAATCTGATATAAACAAACTGTTGTTTTTACAGCCTGCCGCCGCTGAATGCCCTTTAACGCAGGCGCTGCGGATGGGTATAGACCGTGGCGCGTCCCGGCTTGCTAAAGCCAACCAGGGTAAGGTTGCAGCGCTCCGCCACCTCGACCGCCAGACGCGTCGCCGCCGAGACGGCGAACAGGATCTCGACGCCGCACATCGCGGATTTCTGCACCATCTCATAGCTGGCGCGGCTGGAGACCAGCACCGCGCCGTCGCCCCACGCCGCGCCGCTGCGGTAGCCGAGCAGCTTATCCAGCGCGACGTGGCGGCCCACATCCTCGCAGCCGCCAGCCAGCTCGCCGTCTGGACGCAGCCAGGCCGCCGCATGGGTGCAGCCGGTTTGCTGGCCGACCGGCTGAACGCTCTTCAGCTGGCTCAGACCGCGATCCAACTGCGCCAGGTCGAAGGTCTGCGTAAAAGGCAGCGGCTGCACCGGCTTGCCGATCTGATCCAGCTGCTCTACGCCGCACACGCCGCAGCCGGTGCGTCCCGCCAGCGCGCGACGCTGTTCTTTCAGCGCCATAAAACGTCGGCTGGAAAGTTCGATCTGCACCTCGATGCCGTTACAGCCCGGCACCACGTCCAGACCAAAAATATCGCCTGGCGCGTCGATAATGCCTTCCGACAGGGAAAAGCCGATAGCGAACGCCTCCAGATCTTTCGGCGTGGTCATCATCACCACGTGGGAGATGCCGTTATAGACCAGGGCGACCGGCACTTCATCCGCCAGCCAGTCGGGCTGGGCCACAGTCAGATCGGCACGCTGCCACACCGGCATTTCGCTGGCACCGCTCTGAGTTGTTAAATTTTCGCCGGGAGTTTGCGGGATAACGTTCAAGGAGTACGACCTGTTATTAACAAGAAATTAAATTTTGCACGGCCGCAAAGGCGGCCAGCCGCGCGGTTAAGTTTGCCCTGTTGTCACCGGCAGCGCAAAAAAACCGCTATACAAATTATGCGGCGAAAAGATAGCCAATAGCGCTGCGGCGCGCCTCTGCGAGGTAAATGAGAATGATTTCCCATCACGCTTTAACATCGATTTAAATAAAGGAATGCTATTTTTACCGGCCTCTGAAAAAAGGCGCGCTCCGCTGCCCGCACTCTAAACAAATTTAAACAGAATTTAAAAAAAGCATTACTAAAGGCTAACTTATTGACCTTCATCAAATAATACGCAGACAGGCTTGTTATTTTGCATAGCTTCGCAATGGAGCCAATAAAGAAGAAAGATAAATGCAAATTACCAGACGGAGTTTTTTCAAAATCTGCGCTGGCGGAATGGCGGGAACCAGCGCGGCACTGCTGGGCTTCGCCCCGGAATCCGCGCTAGCTGGCGTCAGGGAATATAAGCTCGTACGCGCCAGAGAGACGCGTAATAACTGCACCTACTGTTCCGTCGGCTGCGGCATGCTGATCTACAGCCTCGGCGACGGTGCGAAAAACGCCAGCGCCGCTATCTACCATATCGAAGGCGATCCCGATCATCCCGTCAGCCGCGGCTCGCTCTGCCCGAAAGGCGCGGGCGTGCTCGACTATATTCACAGCGACCAGCGGCTGAAATATCCGGAGTATCGCGCGCCGGGCAGCGACAAATGGCAGCGCATCAGCTGGCAGGAGGCCTTTGAACGCATCGCCCGGCTGATGAAACAGGATCGCGATGCCCACTTCCAGCAAACCAACGCCGCCGGCGTCACGGTCAACCGCTGGCCTACCACCGCCATGTTCTGTTCGTCGGCCGCCAGCAATGAAACCGGCCTGCTCGACCATAAATTCGCACGCGCGCTCGGCATCGTGGCGCTAGAGAACCAGGCACGGCTGTGCCACGGCCCGACGGTCGCCGCGCTGGCGCCCAGCTTCGGCCGCGGCGCGATGACCAACAACTGGAACGACATCAAAAACGCCAACGTGGTGCTGATTATGGGCGGCAACCCGGCGGAAGCGCATCCGGTGGGCTTTAAGTGGGTGATCGAGGCGAAGACGCGCAACAACGCGCAGGTCATCGTCGTGGATCCGCGCTTCAACCGCTCGGCGTCGGTGGCGGATCTCTATGCGCCGGTGCGCGCGGGCAGCGACGTGGTGTTTCTGATGGGCGTCATCAACTATCTGCTGCAGCACAATCAGATTCAGCAGCCGTACGTGCGCGCCTTCACCAACGCCGCGCTGATCGTCAGCGAGGGCTATAGCTTTGAAGAGGGGCTGTTCAGCGGCTACGACGCGGAGACGCGCCAGTACGACCGCGCCAGCTGGCGCTATGAAATGGATGAAAACGGCCATGCGCGCCGCGACGACAGCTTTAGCCATCCGCGCTGCGTGCTGAATCTGCTGAAAGCGCACGCCAGCCGCTATACCCCGGAGATGGTGACGCGCCTGTGCGGCACGCCCCATGAGACCTTTCTCGCTATCTGTCGGCAGCTGGCGACCACCAGCGCGCCCAACCGTACCGCCACCATTCTCTACGCGCTGGGCTGGACGCACCATACTAACGGCTCGCAGATTATCCGCACCGCGGCGATGATCCAGCTGCTGCTGGGCAATATTGGCATGCCGGGCGGCGGCATCAACGCGCTGCGCGGCCACTCCAACGTGCAGGGTTATACCGATCTCGGCCTGCTGTCGCAAAGTTTGCCGGGCTATCTGCCGCTGCCGTCGGAAAAGATGGCGACGCTGGCGGACTACCTGCAAAAAGCGACGCCTGCCGCGTCGCTGCCGGGCCAGGTCAACTACTGGCAAAACACCGATAAATTCTTTATCAGCCTGATGAAGAGCTTTTACGGCGATGCCGCCACGGCGGACAACCAGTGGGGCTACGACTGGCTGCCCAAGTGGGATAAAAGCTACGACTGCATGGCGCAGGCAGAGATGATGGAGCAGGGCGAAATAAACGGCGCACTGATTCAGGGCTTTAACCTGCTTGCCGCCTTCCCCGACAAAAACAAAGCCTGTCGCGCGCTTTCACGCCTGAAGTATATGGTGGTGATCGATCCGCTCAGCACTGAAACCGCCAGCTTCTGGCAGCCTCATGGCGAATTCAACGACGTCGATCCCGCGCAGATCGCGACGGAAGTGTTCCGCCTGCCCTCTTCCTGCTTCGCCGAAGAGGACGGCTCGGTCGCCAACTCGTCGCGCTGGCTGCAGTGGCACTGGGCGGCGGCCGAACCGCCGGGCGAGGCGCTGCACGACGGAAAAATCCTCGGCAATCTCTTTTTGCGTCTGCGCGAACTCTACCGCCAGGAAGGCGGCGTCGCGCCGGAGCCGCTGATGGCGATGCGCTGGGACTACAGCAATCCCGCCGATCCGTCGCCGGAAGAGGTGGCGCAGGAGAGCAACGGCCGCGCGCTGCAGGACGTTTACGACGCCAGCGGCAAGCTGCTGCTGAAAAAAGGCCAGCAGCTTAACGCCTTCGCCGAGCTGCGCAACGACGGCAGCACCGCCAGCGGCTGCTGGATCTATACGGGCAGCTGGACGCCGCAGGGCAACCAGATGGCGCGTCGCGACAACGCCGATCCTTCAGGCCTGGGCGCAGTTTCCGGCTGGGCCTGGGCGTGGCCGGCCAACCGCCGCATTCTCTATAACCGCGCTTCCGCCGACGAACAGGGCAAAGCCTGGGACCCGAACCGTCGCCTGATCGAGTGGGACGGCCAGCGCTGGCAGGGCATCGACGTGCCGGACTATCCGCTGACGCTGGCGCCGCAGCAGCAGGCAGGTCCCTTTATCATGCAGCCGGACGGCCTGGGGCATCTCTTCGCGCTCGACAAAATGGCAGACGGCCCGTTCCCCGAGCACTACGAGCCGATGGAGAGCCCGCTGGAGGCCAATCCGCTGCATCCGCAGCAGAGCCACAGCCCGGTGGCGCGCCTCTTTGCGCGCGACGCCGCCCTGCTGGGCGAAGCGGCCGAGTATCCCTGCGTCGCCACCACCTACTCCATTACCGAGCTGTTCCGCCACTGGACCAAGCACGCCCTGCTGAACGCCATCGCGCAGCCGGAACAGTTTGTGGAGATCGGCGCGGAGCTGGCAGCGGAGAAAGGCATCAAGGCGGGCGACAAAGTCAGGGTCTCTTCCCGCCGCGGCTATATCACAGCCAAAGCGGTGGTGACGCGGCGTCTGCAGCGCCTGCACATTGACGGCAAGCCGGTCGATACCGTCGGCATTCCTTGCCACTGGGGCTTCGAAGGCGCGACGCGCAAAGGCTTCCTCGCCAACACGCTGACGCCGTCAGTGGGCGACGCTAATTCGCAAACGCCGGAGTACAAAGGATTTTTAGTGAAAGTGGAAAAGGCGTAACGGAGAACGAACATGGCTTACCCCACACAGGACATTATTCGTCGCTCCGCGACCAGCTCGCTCACGCCCGCGCCGCAGGCGCGCGATCACCGGCAGCAGGTCGCCAAGCTGATCGACGTTACCACCTGTATCGGCTGTAAAGGCTGTCAGGTCGCCTGCTCGGAGTGGAACGATATTCGCGCCGAGGTTGGGCACAATATCGGCGTTTACGACAACCCGACCGATCTCGACGCCAAAGCCTGGACGGTGATGCGCTTCTCGGAGGTTGAGGAGAATGGCCGACTGGAATGGCTGATCCGCAAGGATGGCTGTATGCACTGCGCCGATCCCGGCTGTTTGAAAGCCTGCCCGTCGGCGGGCGCCATCGTGCAGTACGCTAACGGTATCGTCGACTTTCAGTCTGACCACTGCATCGGCTGCGGCTACTGCATTGCGGGATGCCCGTTCAACGTGCCGCGCATCAGCCAGGAGGACAACCGCGCCTATAAGTGCACGCTCTGCGTCGATCGAGTCAATGTCGGACAGGAACCTGCCTGCGTCAAAACCTGTCCGACCGGCGCGATCCACTTCGGCAGCAAAGAGGAGATGCAGCAGCTGGCGGCGGAGCGCGTCGCCGATCTTAAATCGCGCGGCTTTGAAAATGCCGGCCTGTACGATCCGGCAGGCGTTGGCGGCACTCATGTGATGTATGTGCTGCATCACGCCAATAAGCCGCAGCTCTACCACGGACTGCCGGAAAACCCCGGCATCAGCCCGACCGTGACGTTCTGGAAAGGCGTCTGGAAACCGCTGGCGGCAATAGGCTTCGCCGCCACCTTCGCCGCCTCGGTGTTCCACTATGTCGGCGTAGGCCCGAACCGGGTCGATGAGGAGCAGCACAAGGAGGAGGAGGAATGAAAAAAAGCGAGCGCATCATACGCTACCGCGCGGCGGAGCGTATCAATCACTGGATTGTCGCCATCTGCTTCGTGCTGCTGGCGCTGAGCGGGCTGGGCTTTCTGTTCCCCTCGTTCAACTGGCTGATGAATGTGTTAGGCACGCCGCAGCTGGCGCGCATCCTGCATCCCTTTATCGGCGTGACTATGTTCGCGGCCTTTCTGCTGATGTTTTTCCGCTACTGGCATCACAATCTGGTGAATAAAGAAGACCTGCTGTGGGCGCGCAATATCCACAAAATTGCCCTTAATGAGGAGGTCGGTGATACTGGCCGCTATAATTTTGGCCAGAAGTGTGTGTTCTGGGCTGCTATCATCAGCTTAGTGCTGCTTCTGCTCAGCGGCGTGGTGATCTGGCGTCCCTGGTTCGCCGGCGCCTTCAGCATTCCGCTGATCCGCGCGGCGCTGCTGGTGCATTCTCTCTCCGCCGTGGGCCTGATCGTGGTCATTATGGTGCACATCTATGCGGCGCTGTGGGTCAAAGGCACCATTACGGCGATGGTCGAAGGCTGGGTAAGCCCCGCATGGGCGGAAAAGCACCATCCTCGCTGGTATCGCGAGCAGCGTAACCGCTCAACACAACAGGAAAAACGCCCCTGATGAGTATTCGCATTATCCCGCAGGACCAGCTGGAGAAGAGCGAAAAAAACACGGCGGATACCATTCCGCCGTTACTTTTTCCACGGCTGAAGAACCTCTATAGCCGCCGCGCCGCGCGGCTGCGCGATCTGGCGGCTAAAAATCCGCTGGGCGACTATTTACGTTTCGCCGCCAAAATCGCCCAGGCGCAGGAGATCGTTCTGTACGACCATCCGCTGCACCGCGATCTCTACGATCGCCTGGTGCAGAGCGCCGCTGAAGGCAAACCGCCGCTCGATATTCACAGCCTGCCGCGCGACGCGCACTGGCAGCGTCTGCTGCACTCGCTGATCGCCGAGCTGAAGCCGGAGATGACCGGCCAGGCGCTGGCGGTGCTGGAAAACCTGGAAAAAACCGCCGCGGGCGAACTGGAAACCCTGGCCAGCGCGCTGCTGGCGGGCGAGTTCGCGTTGGTCAGCAGCGACAAAGCGCCCTTTATCTGGGCGGCGCTGTCGGTTTACTGGGCGCAGATGGCGGCGCTGATCCCCGGCAAAGCGCGCGCCGAATATGGCGAGCAGCGCCAGTTCTGCCCGGTGTGCGCCAGCATGCCGGTAGCGAGCGTGGTGCATCTCGGCACGCAGCAGGGCCTGCGCTATCTGCACTGCAACCTGTGCGAAAGCGAATGGTATGTAGCGCGCAGCAAGTGCAGCAACTGCGAGCAGACGCGCGATCTCCACTACTGGTCGCTGGACAGCGAGCAGGCGGCGGTCAAAGCGGAGAGCTGCGGCGACTGCGGCACCTATCTGAAGATGCTCTATCAGGAAAAGGATCCGGCGCTAGAGCCAGTGGCGGACGATCTCGCCTCGCTGGTGCTGGATGCGCGCATGGAGCAGGAAGGCTTCTCACGCAGCAGCCTGAACCCTTTTCTTTTCCCGGATGAGAGCTGACTCAATCCTTTAACGGCGGAGGAGTGCGATGAAACTGATCGGCAGCTATACCAGCCCTTTTGTACGGAAAATATCTGTCATCCTGCTGGAAAAAGGCATCGTGTTCGAATTTGTTAACGATGCGCCCTACAGTCCTGACAGCCACGTCGCGCTCCACAATCCGCTGGGCAAAGTGCCGACGCTGATTGACGATAGCCAGCAGGCCTGGTTCGACTCCTCGATTATCGCGCAGTACCTGGAACTGCGCGGCGACGCGCCCGCGCTGCTGCCGGAGGACGCCTGGCTGGCGCTGCATATTCGGCAGACCGAGCGGCTGGCGGACGGCGTCAGCGACTGCGCCAGTATCATCGTGCGCGAGAAGCTGCGCGCGCCAGAGCAGCAGTCCGCCGAGGTGCTGACGCGCAACCGGGAAAAGATCCTGCGCGGCCTGGATAAGCTGGAAGCCATTGCGGCGGAAGGTCGTTTGCTGAATAACGGCACGCTGAATCTTGCCGATATCGCCGTGGGCTGCACTATCGGCTATATCAACTTTCGTCATGTAGTGCCGAACTGGTGCGTGGATCGCCCGGCGCTGGTGAAGCTGGCGGAGCAGCTGTTTCAGCGCGAGAGCTTTGCGCGCACCGCACCGCCGGCTGCGTAATGCGTATCGCAAGTGGCCATGCTTAGCGCTTAGATTATAAAGCGCGATCTGAGCGCTGTAGCATGATGGCAAGCGAGCCGAGGGAAACAATATTGATTGTGCGCTTTTAGAGAAAGGAAGATGACATGCACAGCGAAAAACGCTGTTAATTCTTTTAGCTGTCAGCGCCTCAACACATAAATATTTCCGGGCCTTTATCGGAGATCATATTAATAATGCGCAACACGGCCTGATTCGGTTTACTTTCTCCACGCTCCCATTTTGACACGCTTTCAACGGACATGCCGGTCGTGCGCGCCAGCACAGACTGAGAAAGCTTCCAGCGCAGGCGGACCGCCTTAATTTCTTCGCCTGTCATCGGACGAACCTCAGGAATATCCGCGGCTTTAATGCGAGCTTCAATCGTTTTGAGGGTTTCGTCTTTCACAACGCCGTGCTTGTTATAGCGTTTCGCCATAGCATAGATATTTTTCAAATCATCACTCATCGCAATTAACATCAAATAGTTCTTTCTCTTCAAGAAGCGCTTTTATCCTGCTCTTATCCATTTCTATAAAATCCGACGCGATGCTGCAAAAAATGTCTATTTCGGCGTCTTCAATTTCTTTACGTTTCTTTTTAGTAAGCGAGCTTTTCGCATAAAGGTAAAAAAATACAGATGCTCACCGTCATTAAAGAAAACGATTGAGCGCGCGCCATCTCTTTCGCTTACCTTCGGCAGGGCCATTCGCCTTTTATAGGTAAATTTCCCCAGCTGACTTCCCTTTAGCCCGCTAAAAACCTTTCGGGCGGTTTTACAAATAATTTTATCCGTAATGCCCAACCGCCTGCGCTCTGCGTCGAACTCAGGCGTTAAATAGACGCCCATATATCCCTCTACATCCCTGTAACCCGTAACGGCTACTATAGTCTTCCTTACAGGTTGGATCAATCAGGCTGCCGCGCTTCTCTGAAAACAAAAAGGCCGACAATCATGTCGGCCTTTAACGTTTATTACTGGCTTAAACCTGGTTACAGGCTTACTGCAGCAGCGAAATATCCGCAACCTGCAGGAACAGCTCGCGCAGCTTCGCCAGCAGCGTCAGGCGGTTGACGCGCACTTCAGCGTCGTCGGCATTGACCATCACCTTGTCGAAGAAGTTATCGACCGCCTCGCGCAGCTGCGCCAGTTCGATCAGCGCATCCTGATAGCGGCCCTCTGCGAAGTACGGCTGCAGTTTATCGCCGAGCGCGGTCACGAAGGTCGCCAGCTGGATCTCTTCGTTCTCTTTCAGCAGCGACGCCTGCACGCTGTCGTTCAGCGTTTCGGTCGATTTCGCCAGAATGTTGGAGACGCGCTTGTTCGCCGCTGCCAGCGCCGCCGCTTCGTCGAGCGTGCGGAAATGCGATACCGCCTTCATACGCGCGTCGAAATCAGCCGGACGGGTTGGACGACGCGCCAGCACCGCCTGCAGCGTATCGACGCTATGGCCCTCTTCCTGATACCAGCTGCGGAAGCGGCCCAGCATAAAGTCGATAACGTCATCGACTACTTTGCCGTTGCTCAGCTTGCTGCCGTACAGGCGCACTGCTTCTTCCGTCAGGGTCTGCAGATCGAGCGGCAGGTTCTTCTCAACGATGATGCGCAGCACGCCCAGCGCGGCGCGGCGCAGCGCAAACGGATCTTTGTCGCCCTTCGGATGCTGACCGATGCCGAAGATGCCCGCAAGGGTATCCATCTTGTCGGCGATCGCCAGCGCGCAGGACACCGGGTTAGAAGGCAGATCGTCGCCGGCGTAGCGCGGCTGATACTGCTCGTTGAGCGCGACCGCCACATCTTCGGCTTCGCCGTCGTGACGCGCGTAGTGCATGCCCATCACGCCCTGGGTGTCGGTAAACTCAAACACCATATTGGTCATCAGGTCGCACTTGGAGAGCAGGCCGGCGCGCGTCGCGTGATTCACGTCCGCGCCGATCTGCGCGGCGATCCACCCCGCAAGCGCCTGAATGCGATCGGTTTTGTCGCGCAGCGTGCCGAGCTCTTTCTGGAACAGCACGGTTTCAAGGCGCGGCAGATGATCTTCCAGACGCTTTTTGCGGTCGGTATTAAAGAAGAACTCAGCATCCGCCAGACGCGGACGCACCACCTTCTCGTTGCCGGCGATAATCTGCTGCGGATCGCTTGAGGCGATATTGGTGACGAAGATAAAGTTCGGCAGCAGCTTGCCCGCGTCGTCATAGACCGGGAAATATTTCTGATCGCCCTTCATGGTGTAGACCAGCGCTTCCGCCGGCACCTTGAGGAATTTCTCTTCGAAGGTCGCCGTCAGCACCACCGGCCACTCCACCAGCGAGGTCACCTCTTCCAGCAGGCTGTCGCTCAGGTCGGCGTTACCGCCCAGCTGGCGCGCCGCCGCTTCGGCATCGGCTTTAATCTGCGCCTTGCGCACGGCGTAGTCGGCGATAACTTTGCCGCGCGTTTCCAGAATCTCCGGATACTGGTCGGCATGGTCGATGGTGAACTCAGGCTCGCCCATAAAGCGGTGGCCGCGAATCGTGCGTCCTGACGCAATGCCGAGGATGGTCGCCGGGATCAGCTCGTCGCCCAGCAGCAGCGTCACGGTGTGCACCGGACGGACAAACTGCACGTCGCTCGCGCCCCAGCGCATCAGTTTCGGGATCGGCAGCTTGCCGAGCGCGGTGGCGATCATGCCGGGCAGCAGCGACTGGGCGGATTCGCCTTTCACCTGCGCGCGGTAAACCAGCCATTCGCCTTTGTCGGTGCTCAGGCGCTCGGCCTGATCGACAGTGATGCCGTTGCCGCGCGCCCAGCCTTCCGCCGCTTTGGTCGGTTTGCCGTCGGCGTCAAAGGCGGCGGAGACCGCCGGGCCGCGCTTTTCGACTTCGCGATCGGGCTGCGCGGCGCTCAGGCTCGCCACTTTCAGCGCCAGACGGCGCGGCGCGGCGTACCAGCGCACTTCGCCGTGCGCCAGGCCGGCGCTGTCCAGCTCGGCGGTAACCTGCGCAGCAAAGGCTTCGGCCAGGCTGCGCAATGCTTTCGGCGGCAGCTCTTCGGTGCCGATTTCCACCAGAAACGTTTTTTCAGTCATGGCTGCCTCTTACTTGTTGTTATTGCACATCGGGAAGCCCAGCGCCTCGCGGGAGGCGTAGTAGGCTTCAGCCACGGCTTTGGTCAGGGTGCGGATGCGCAGAATATAGCGCTGGCGCTCGGTCACGGAGATCGCCTTGCGCGCGTCCAGCAGGTTAAAGCTGTGCGCGGCTTTCAGGATGCGCTCATAGGCCGGCAGCGGCAGCGGTTTTTCCAGCGCCAGCAGCTGCTGCGCTTCTTTCTCGTACTGCTCGAAGCAGGTAAAGAGGAAATCGACGTCAGCGTATTCGAAGTTGTAGGTAGACTGCTCGACTTCGTTCTGATGGAACACGTCGCCATAGGTGGTTTTACCCAGCGGGCCGTCGCTCCAGACCAGATCGTAAACGCTGTCGACGCTCTGGATATACATCGCCAGGCGCTCAAGGCCGTAGGTGATCTCGCCGGTCACCGGCTTGCACTCCAGGCCGCCCACCTGCTGGAAGTAGGTAAACTGCGTCACTTCCATGCCGTTGAGCCACACTTCCCAGCCGAGGCCCCACGCGCCAAGCGTCGGGTTTTCCCAGTTATCTTCCACGAAGCGGATATCATGCACGGTGGGATCGATGCCCAACTCTTTCAGCGATCCGAGATACAGCTCCTGAATGTTGTCCGGCGACGGCTTGATGATCACCTGGAACTGGTAGTAGTGCTGTAGGCGGTTCGGGTTTTCGCCGTAGCGCCCGTCGGTCGGACGGCGCGACGGTTGCACGTAGGCTGCGGCAATCGGCTCAGGTCCGAGTGCGCGCAGGCAGGTCATAGGGTGTGAAGTGCCAGCGCCCACTTCCATGTCCAGCGGCTGAACGATGGTGCAGCCCTGACGCGCCCAGTAATCCTGCAATGTCAGGATCAGGCCCTGAAAGGTTTTGGTATCAAACTTTTGCATGATGATTTCGCACGCGATTCGGGTAGATGAAAAAAGAGTGCGTCAGTATACCCTTTGACCGCGCGATGTGCAGCCGGAAATCCTGCCGGGCGCGGGCGTGCCAGACGGCTCCGAATCCTGCCGCGAAAAGTTGTCGCGCGCATCGCGACTGTCTACCCTTCTTCGCACTATCGTGATGCGCAAGAGGACCCGATGTCGCACAAGATTTGCTGGATCGACAATTTACGCGCGGTCGCCTGTTTGATGGTGATCGTGATCCATACCACCACCTGGTATATCACCGGCCCGATGGCGGTGACCGGACACTGGTGGGATATCGCCAACCTGCTTAATTCCGCGTCGCGCGTCTGCGTGCCGCTCTTTTTTATGATCTCCGGCTACCTGTTCTTCGGCGAACGCAGCGCGCAGCCGCGCCATCTGCTGCGGCTGGTGCTCTGCCTGCTGTTTTACAGCGCGGTGGCGCTGGCCTATATCACCTGGCTGACGCCCATCAGCGAAGGGCGCTCGCTGCTGAAGATGCTGCAAAAGCCGGTGTTTTATCATCTGTGGTTTTTCTTTGCGCTGATCGGCATCTATCTGCTGTCGCCGCTGATTCAGGTGAAAGCGGTGCAGGCGCGCTATGTGGCGCTGCTGGTCATTGTGCTGGCGGTGCTGGCGAACCCGAACACGGTGGATCAGGCGGTGGGGCCGTTTCACTGGCTGCCGGTAAATCTCTACGTCAGCGGCGACAGTATCTATTATCTGCTCTATGCCCTGCTGGGACGCGCCATCGGCACCATGGAGACGGCAAAGCGCGGCGTGACGCCGCTGGCGGCGGGACTGTTCGCCGCCTGCGTTATCGGCATTACCTTCGGCACGAAACAGGCGCTGATCGCTAACGGCGCCTTCAACGACCGCTGGTATCTCTACTGCGGCCCGCTGGTGTTTATCGCCGCCATTAGCCTGCTGGTGCTGTTCAAGAACGCCCTGAACGCCCGCACGCTGCCGGTGCTCGGCACGCTTTCACGCTACTCGCTGCCGATCTACGGCTTTCACGCGCTCTTTATTCACTTCCTGCGCACCCGCCATTATGACGATATGTCGCGGCCGCTGCTCGATCTGCCCTGGGTGTTCGGCGTGACGCTGGCGGGCAGCCTGCTGCTGGCGATAGGCCTGCAGCGCCTCGACAGGCGTCACTGGGTAAGCTGATCGCGCCAGCGATCGCGGGCGCGCCGCAGCTGGCGCGCCGAAGAAAACCCCGCCGCCAGCGCCGCTTTTTCCGCGCCTTCGCCCTGCTGCTGGCGCTGGCGCGCGATGCCCAGCCGCAGCTGCTCGTGATAGTCGCGCACGCTGATGCCCAGATGCTGACGAAACAGCCGCGCCAGATGGCGGCTGCTGACGTGGACGCGCGCGGCGAGATCCTCCAGCGGCCAGCCATGCTCGGGATGGGCGATCATCGCGTCCTGCGCGCGATGTATCGCCGGATGAAGATGATTGCGGTAGCGCAGCCAGGGCGACAGCTGCGGATCGTCGCCAGAGCGGCGGAACCACACCACCATTTCACGCGCCACCTCCAGCGCCGTCTGCGCGCCGCACAGCCGGTTAATCAGGTGCAGCGAGAGGTCGATTCCGGCGGTGATGCCTGCGCTGGTCCAGATATTATCGTCGTCGACGAAGACGCGGTTCTCCTTCACCAGCGCGGCGGGCGCGGCGGCTTTCAGCCTTGAGAGCACCTCGTGATGGGTCGTGCACTGCACGCCGTTGAGCAACCCGGCCTGCGCCGCCAGCAGGGCGCCGGAACAGACGCAGATCAAAGAGAGCTGTCGCGCGCGCAGCAGCGGCTGCTGACGTTGCAGCCAGCGTCGCGCCGCTTCCGCCTGCGGCGTGGCGAACCAGATGGCGGAGTCGCAGACGCCCGGCACCACCAGCAGGCTGTCGGGCGGCAGGCTTTCCGGCAGCGGCTCAATGCCAGCAATGGTCATCTGCGTGGAGCTTACAACCGATTCCTGCGGGCCAATATAGCGCAGCGCGAAGCGATCCCCCGCCAGCCGCAGCGTCTCCGCCGGTCCGGTCAGATCGAGCGCCATCACGCCAGGCAAGGTAAGAAACAGGACGGTTTGCGCCATCGCGCCACTCCTTGTTATTAAAGGCGCGCCAGGCACGCTTCCACGCTCACCACTTCGGCAAAGCGGTTAACCAGTACGGTTTCGGTACGGTGAGTCAGTTCGGCGCTGCTGAGGGTGACGCCGTTGTGCGTCATCGGAAAAGTCAGCGTCGCCTCAGAGACAAACAGTACCTTAAAACCGAGATCGGACGCCACGCGCGCGGTGGTTTCGCAGCACTGCTCGGTGCGGATACCGCTAATAATCAGAGTATCGATTGAGCGTTCCTGCAGCCAGGGCAGCAGCCCCGATTCGGTCAGCGCGTTATGTACGTGTTTCTGCACGCTGAACGTCGCCTCGTGCTGCAAAAAGTCCATTCGCTTAACCCAGCCGGACGCCAGCGAGAAGGGGCCCTGCGGCGCGACGTGAAACACGTCCACCACCGGCATTCCTTTCGCCTGACAGCCTTCGATCAGCGCGCTGATATTGCGCTGAAACGCCGGGACATCGGCTTCCTGCCAGAACTCGCGGTGTAAAAAAGATTGCTGAACATCTATTACCAACAGCGCTGCCTGTGCCATTTTCGGCCTCCTGAGAAATGAATTCAGGCCCATCATGACGGGCCTGACGCGCAGGAAGAAGGCCAAATCGGGACAAGATGGCGACAGTGCGGGACACGCTTACCGCATCAGCGGCGCCAGCTGCGCGTAGAGGCGGGCAAAGGTGTCGCGCAGCGGCTGATAGCGCTGATGGCGCGCCGCATCGGGCTGATGGCGCTGCACCCGCGTCAGCGCGGGCAGCGTCGTCTGCGGTTCGAGCGCCAGCTGCGCCAGACGCGCCGCGCCCAGCGCCGGCCCGACCTCGCCGCCCTGACAGTAATCGAGCGTCTGGCCGCTGATATCCGCCAGCATCTGCCGCCACAGCGCGCTACGTGCGCCGCCGCCGATCAGCATAATGCTGGAGGGCGCGACGCCGCACTCGTGCACCGCATCCATGCCCTGCGCCAGCGCGTAGCCGACGCCTTCCAGCACCGCGCGCGCCAGCTCCGGCCGACCGTGCTGGTGCGTCAGGCCGAAAAAGACGCCCGTCGCCTGCGGGTTGTTGTGCGGCGTGCGCTCGCCGGAGAGATAGGGCAGAAACCACAGCGGCGCCCCGTTTTCATCGGCGCGTTCCGCTTCCGCCAGCAGCTGCGGCACGTCGGCGCAGCCGGTCAGCGCCGCCGCCCAGTCGAGACAGGCGGCGGCGCTGAGAATAACCGACATCAGATGCCAGCGCTGCGGCAGCGCATGGCAGAAGCTGTGCACCGCGCGCTGTGGATTGCTGAGGTAGCCGTCGCTGACCACAAAATAGACGCCGGAGGTGCCAAGCGACAGCATGCCCTGCCCCGGCTCGGTCATGCCGACCCCCACTGCGCCCGCGGCGTTGTCGCCGCCGCCAGCCACCAGCGGCACCGCCGGCATACCCCAGCGCGCCGCGATCTCGCCGCTCAGCGAACCGGTAACAACATTGCCTTCGAACAGTCGCGGCATCTGGTCGCGCGTCAGGCCGCAGGCGTCGAGCATCAGGTCGCTCCAGTCGCGGCGCGCCACGTCCAGCCACATCGTGCCTGCCGCATCGGACATATCGCTGGCGAAGTCGCCGCTCAGCCGCCAGCGCAGGTAGTCTTTCGGCAGCAGCACCTTCGCCACCCGCTGAAAAATATCGGGCTCATGCTGCCGCACCCACAGCAGTTTGGGCGCGGTAAAGCCGGGCATCATCAGGTTGCCGGTGATCTGGCGCGACGCGGGCACGCGCTGCTCCAGCTCGCGGCACTGTTCGCCGCTGCGCCCGTCGTTCCATAAAATGGCCGGACGCAGCACGCGATGCGCGTTGTCCAGCAGCGTCGCGCCGTGCATCTGACCGCTCAGGCCAATGGCCTTTACCTCGCTGAGCGCATGCTGCTGCGCCAGCGCCTGCATCGCCTGGTCGGTCGCCAGCCACCAGCTTTCGGGATCCTGCTCGCTCCAGAGCGCGTGCGGACGCGACACCTGCAGCGGCGCGCTGCCGATCGCCGCCACCTCGCCCTGCGCATTCAGCAGCGCCACCTTGACCCCGGACGTGCCTAAATCGATCCCGATATACATGCCTTGCTCCCGCTTATCTCAGAAATCATAAAGATAGTGGTTCACCAGGTTCTCCAGCTGCTCCTGGCGGCCGCTGTGATGCTGCGGATTGAACTGCTGCTGCTGAGCATGCGCCGCCAGCGAGGCGAGGGAAAACTCCCCTTTCAGGATTTGCTGGCCGAACTCACCATTCCAGCCGCTGTAGCGCTGCGCCACGCGCTTATCGAGCTCGCCCGCTTCCACCATGCGCGCCGCCGCTTTCAGCGCCAGCGCCATGGTATCCATCGCGCCGATATGGCCGTAAAAAAGGTCATATTTGTCGGTGCTCTGGCGACGCACTTTGGCGTCGAAGTTCAGACCGCCGGTGGTGAAGCCGCCCGCTTTAATAATCTCGTAGAGCACCAGCGCGTTCTCTTCGACGCTGATCGGGAACTGGTCGGTATCCCAGCCGCACTGAACGTCGCCGCGGTTGGCGTCCACCGAGCCGAAAATGCCTAAGGCGATGGCGGTGGCGATCTCATGATGAAACGAGTGACCCGCCAGCGTGGCGTGGTTCGCCTCGACGTTAACCTTGATCTCTTTCTCCAGCCCGAACTGCTTCAGGAAGCCGTACACCGTCGCCACGTCATAATCATACTGATGTTTGGTCGGCTCCTGAGGCTTCGGCTCAATCAGCAGCATGCCCTGGAAGCCGATTTTATGCTTATGCTCCACCACCATCTGCATAAAGCGGCCAATCTGCTCGCGCTCCTGACGCAGATCGGTATTCAGCAGAGTTTCATAGCCCTCGCGGCCGCCCCACAGCACGTAGTTTTCGCCGCCCAGCGTCTGCGTCGCCTGCATGGCGCTGCACACCTGGCTCGCCGCCCAGGCGAAGATTTCCGGATCGGGGCTGGTCGCCGCGCCGGCGCCGTAGCGCGGATGGGTAAAGCAGTTAGCGGTGCCCCACAGCAGCTTCACGCCGCTCTCCTGCTGTTTTTCCAGCAGCTTGTCGGTCATCACCGCGAAATTTTCCTGATAGCTGCGCAGCGAGTCCCCTTCCGGCGCGACGTCGACATCGTGGAAGCAGTAGTAAGGCACGTTCAGCTTGTGAAAAAACTCAAACGCCACGTCCGCTTTCAGCTTCGCCAGCTGCAGCGCGTCGCCGCTCTTTTGCCACGGGCGGTCGAATGCGCCGACGCCGAACATATCCGCGCCGTTCCAGCAGAAGGTATGCCAGTAGCAGGCGGCGAAACGCAGGTGTTCGGCCATGGTTTTGCCGAGGATCACCTCGTCAGGATTGTAATGGCGGAAAGCCAGTGGATTAGTGCTCTTTACCCCTTCAAAACGAACGCGTTCGATCTGGTCGAAATAGGCGTGCATGTTTCGCTCCTCAGCGTGAAAACCCGGACAGTCGGCCGTGAGCCTTTATATTGCTTGCGCCTTTTCCACTGGCTCAATTACGATATTTCACACCACGCTTCAGATAATTAATATTTGTGCTCCCGTTCGCAAATTAATAAGAACGCCGTGCGCGTTCGCCCTCCGCCGCTCTTAAAAGCGTTAAATCTCGATCCCGCTCATAAAAACAGAAATAAACCAAAAAACGTAATCGCCGGATAAAAATCAGTAATTGATGTTGCCGGAAAGCCAGGTCAACAATTCAACCGCCTGGACTCATGCGATAACGACAACAGCCTCAACCTACAGACAGGATGAACATCATGAAAATGAAACTTACGCTGTTAGCCGCCTGCGCCGCGCTGGCGCTTTTCAGCCACGCCGGCGCAGCGAAAGAAGTGAAGATCGGCATGGCGATTGACGACCTGCGCCTTGAGCGCTGGCAAAAAGATCGCGACATCTTCGTTAAGCAGGCGGAATCGCAGGGCGCGAAAGTGTTCGTGCAGTCGGCCAACGGCAATGAAGAGACGCAAATGTCGCAAATAGAAAATATGATCAACCGCGGCGTCGATGTGCTGGTGATCATTCCCTATAACGGCCAGGTATTAAGCAACGTCGTCGCCGAAGCGAAACGCGAAGGCATTAAAGTGCTGGCCTATGACCGTATGATAAATAACGCGGATATCGATTTTTATATTTCGTTTGATAATGAAAAAGTCGGCGAACTTCAGGCGGAAAGTATTGTTAAGCAGGTGCCCAAAGGAAACTATTTTCTGATGGGCGGCTCGCCGGTGGATAATAACGCGCATCTGTTTCGCGCCGGTCAGATGAAGGTGTTAAAACCTTACATCGACAACGGCAGCATTAAAGTCGTCGGCGACCAGTGGGTCGACGCCTGGCTGCCGGAAAACGCGCTAAAAATCATGGAAAACGCCCTGACCGCCAACAGCAACCACATCGACGCCGTCGTCGCCTCCAACGACGCCACCGCAGGCGGCGCGATCCAGGCGCTCAGCGCGCAGGGGCTGGCGGGCAAAGTCGCCATCTCCGGTCAGGACGCCGACCTCGCCGCCATCAAACGCATCATCAACGGCACGCAAACCATGACGGTGTATAAGCCCATCACCCAGCTCGCCACCGAGGCCGCCAACATCGCCATCGAACTGGGCAACGACAAAACGCCCGCCAGCAACGGCAAGCTGAACAACGGCCTGAAAGAGGTGCCTTCGCGCCTGCTGACGCCGATTCCGGTCAATAAAGAGAACATCGACAGCACCGTGGTGAAAGACGGTTTCCATAAAAAGAGCGAGCTCTGAGCGCGCGCGGCCGCGAAGAGGAGAGATCGATGCTGCTGGAAATGAACAATATCACCAAGCGTTTCGGCGCGGTGAAGGCGCTGGATAACGTCAGCCTGCGGCTGGACAGCGGCGAAGTGATGTCGCTGTGCGGCGAAAACGGCTCGGGCAAATCCACGCTGATGAAAATCCTGTGCGGGCTCTACCCGCACGGCGAGTTCGACGGAGAGATCACTTTCGCCGGAGACGAGATTCAGGCGCAGACCATCCGCGATACCGAACGCAGAGGCATTGTGATTATCCATCAGGAGCTGGCGCTGGTGCGGCAGCTGACGGTTATGGAGAACATCTTTCTCGGCGCGGAGCTGGGCCGCTTCGGCATCGTCGACGACGAAACCATGACGCTGCGCTGCCAGCAGCTGCTGGCGCGCGTCAGGCTCGACGTCTCGCCCGACGCCCGGGTTGGCGATCTGGGGCTGGGGCAGCAGCAGCTGGTCGAGATCGCTCGCGCGCTCAATAAGCAGGTGCGGCTGCTGATCCTCGATGAGCCGACCTCGTCGCTGACCGAGCGTGAAACCGAGGTGCTGCTGAGCATTATCAACAACCTGCGCGATCATGGCATCGCCTGCATCTACATCTCTCACAAGCTAAACGAGGTGAAAGCGATCTCCGATACCATCTGCGTCATTCGCGACGGCAAACCCATCGCCACCCGGCCAGCCGCCGGACTCAGCGAGGATGACATTATTACCATGATGGTGGGACGCGAGCTGACCGCGCTCTATCCGCATCAGCGGCATGCCATCGGCGACACGGTGCTGCGCGTTGAACACCTTACCGCCTGGCATCCGGTTAACCGGCACGTGCGCCGCGTCAACGACGTTTCCTTCACCCTGAAGCGCGGCGAGATCCTCGGCATCGCCGGGCTGGTCGGCGCCGGCCGCACCGAAACGGTTCAGTGCCTGTTCGGCGTCTGGCCGGGACGCTGGCAGGGCGATATCTGGATTAACGATAAGAAGGTACAGATTCGCGACTGCCAGCAGGCAATAGCCCAGGGCATCGCCATGGTGCCGGAGGACCGCAAAAAAGATGGCATCGTGCCCCTGATGGGCGTCGGCAAAAATATTACCCTCGCGGCGCTGGATCAGTTCAGCCGCCGCTTCGCGCCGCTGGACGAGACGCGCGAGCAGCATGTCATCAATGACGCTATCGCGCGGCTGCGGGTCAAAACCTCATCGCCGGAGCTGCCAATCGGCCGACTGAGCGGCGGTAACCAGCAGAAGGCGATTATCGCCAAATGTTTGCTGCTAAACCCGCAGATCCTGATCCTGGATGAGCCGACGCGCGGCATCGACGTCGGCGCGCGCCAGGAGATCTATCAGTTGATCAACAACCTGGTGCAGCAGGGGATCGCCGTGATCGTTATCTCGTCCGAACTCCCTGAAGTGCTGGGCCTGAGCGATCGCGTTCTGGTGATGCATGAAGGGCGGATAAAAGCCGATCTGATAAACAACAACCTGACTCAGGAGCAAGTGATGGAAGCGGCCCTGCGGAGTGAACATTATGCTTAAAACCGAAAGTCGTCAGGGCACGTTGCCGGGCGCGCCGTCGCCAGGCAAATTCTCGCTGCCCAACCTGCAGGTGCTGGTAATGCTGGGCGCCATTCTGGTGATCGCCCTGTTCTTCACCTGGACCACCGACGGCGCCTGGCTCAGCCCGCGCAACGTCTCTAACCTGCTGCGACAGACCGCGATCACCGGCATTCTGGCGGTCGGCATGGTGTTCGTGATTATTTCGGCGGAGATCGATCTGTCGGTAGGCTCGATGATGGGCCTGCTGGGCGGCGCGGCGGCGATTTTCGACGTCTGGCTCGGCTGGCCGCTGCCGTTGACGATAGCGGTGACGCTGCTGATGGGGCTGCTGCTGGGCACCTGGAACGGCTGGTGGGTCGCCTACCGCAAAGTGCCGTCGTTTATCGTTACGCTGGCTGGCATGCTGGCGTTCCGCGGCATTCTGGTGGGGATCACCAACGGCACCACGGTTGCGCCGACCACGCCTGCCATGTCGCAGATCGGGCAGAGCTATCTTTCAGACGGCGTTGGCTTCGGTTTCGGCATCGCCGGTCTGGCGCTGTTTATGCTGTGGCAGTGGCGGCTGCGGCTGCGCCGTCAGCAGCTCGGACTGACGCAGTCCGCCGCCGGCGGCACCGTGGCGCGTCAGGCGCTTACCGCGGTGCTGGTGCTGGGCGCGATCTGGCTATTGAATGACTACCGCGGCGTGCCGACGCCGGTGCTGCTGCTGGCGTTGCTGCTGCTGGGCGGCATGTTTATGGCGACGCGCACCGCCTTTGGTCGCCGCATCTACGCCATCGGCGGCAATCTGGACGCCGCGCGCCTGTCGGGCATTAACGTGGCGCGCACCAAGCTGGCAGTATTCGCCATCAACGGCGTGATGGTGGCGATCGCCGGGCTGATCCTCAGCTCGCGCCTCGGCGCCGGCTCGCCGTCGGCGGGCAATATCGCCGAGCTGGACGCCATCGCCGCCTGCGTCATCGGCGGCACCAGCCTGGCGGGCGGCGTGGGGTCGGTCGCGGGTGCGGTCATGGGCGCTTTTATCATGGCCTCGCTGGATAACGGCATGAGCATGATGGACGTGCCCACCTTCTGGCAGTACATCGTCAAAGGGGCGATTCTGCTGCTGGCGGTGTGGATGGATACCGCCACGCGTCGCCGGGTCTAATCGCGTCGGGGATCACAACCTGGCGCAAACAATTTCTGCTGTTCATCCGGCCGTGCTATGCATTGCGCTGGGATTCAGGAGAGCGCGCCACTATGCATGAAAAACGCTATCGCATTACGTTGCTGTTCAATGCCAATAAGGTCTACGACCGTCAGGTGGTAGAGGGTGTCGGCGAGTATTTACAGGCGTCACAAACCGACTGGGATATTTTTATCGAGGAGGATTTCCGCTGCCGCATCGACAATATCCGCGAATGGCTGGGCGATGGCGTGATCGCCGACTATGACGATAGCTCGATCGAGCAGCTGCTGGCGAACGTCGAGGTGCCGATTGTCGGCGTCGGCGGCTCTTACCATCGCCAGCAGGATTATCCGCCGGTGCACTATATCGCCACCGACAACGCGGCGCTGGTGGAGAGCGCCTTTCTTCATCTCAAAGAGAAGGGTATCAACCGCTTCGCCTTTTACGGGCTGCCCGCCTCCAGCGGCAAGCGCTGGGCCCAGGAGCGCGAACACGCCTTTCGTCAGCTGGTGCAGCGCGAACGCTATCAGGGCGTGGTCTATCAGGGCATGAATACCGCGCCGGAAAACTGGCAGCATGCGCAGAACCGGCTGGCCGACTGGCTGCAAACCCTGCCGCAGCAGACCGGCATTATCGCGGTCACCGACGCCCGCGCGCGTCATCTGCTGCAGGCGTGCGAATATCTCAAAATTCCGGTGCCGGAAAAGCTGAGCGTGATCGGCATCGACAACGAAGAGCTGACGCGCTATCTGTCGCGCGTCGCGCTCTCGTCGGTAGCGCAAGGCACGCGGCAGATGGGCTATCAGGCCGCCAAACTGCTGCATCGCCTGCTGGACAAACAGCCGCTGCCGCTGCAGCGCATTCTGGTGCCGCCGATGAAAGTGATCGCCCGACGCTCGACCGATTTCCGCTCGCTGCGCGATCCGGCGGTGATTCAGGCCATGCACTACATTCGCTTCAACGCCTGTAAAGGCATCAAAGTAGAGCAGGTGCTGGATGCGATCGGCCTGTCGCGCTCTAATCTTGAGAAACGCTTTCGCGATGAAACCGGCGATACTATTCACGCCATGATCCACCGCGAGAAACTGGAAAAAGCGCGCGAGCTGCTGGCCTCTTCCTCGCTGAACATTAATGAGATTTCCCAGATGTGCGGCTACCCTTCGCTGCAATATTTTTATTCGGTATTTAAGAAAAGCTATGCCAGCACGCCAAAAGAGTACCGGCAGCATCACGGCGAAAGCCTGATGTAAAATGGCGGCGGCGTGATAAAGCCGCCTCTCTTCATCCCTGACGTTGTTCATACTGCTCAATCACCGCCAGCGACAGCCCTACCGCCGGATCGAGACGCGTCTGTAAAAAATGCAGCGTGGTGTTCTGGAAGGTGAAGGCTGGCGTACTGGACGCGATCCTTTTGCGCACCGTGTCGCAAAACATCGGGTGCACATTCCAGGGCGCGTCGATAATAATCGTGGCCGGATTGAGCAGCAGGATAATCTGGCTCATCGCCTTAGCGAGAAAACCGCCCGCCTGCTGCATCACCTCATCCACCACCTTCGGCGCCTCGTCGCGCGTCTGCCAGCTTAAGCCGGGACGGCGCTGGGCCAGCTGCTGCTCTATCGCCGGTTTGCTAAGCAGCGCTTCGGCGCATCCCTGACGTCCGCAGCGACAGCGCGGGCCGTCCGGCTGCACGCTGAGATGCCCTGCTTCGCCCGCGGTCCAGCTGTTGCCGGTCACCACTTCGCCCTGCTGCACCAGCGCGCCGCCCATACCTTCGGCAATCCGCAGGTAGAAGTGGCTGCCCGCCGCTCTCAGCCCAAGCTGCTGTACCGCCAGCAGCGCCGAGGCCTTGACGTTATTCATCACGCGCAGCGGCACATCCACCTTTTGTTTGATCGGCGTCAGCAGATCGACATCCTGCCAGCCCAGATGGGTTGAAAGGTGCATCCAGCCGCGTTCGGGATCGACGATACCGGGAAAACCCAGCCCGATGCCCAGCAGCTGCGGATGCTTCTCCGCCAGTTCGCCGCACAGGCTTGCTACCTCATCCAGCAGCTTTTTAGGGTTAGCGGTATCGACGCGACGCGTCTGCTCCACCATCACCTGCGAAAAGTAGTCGCAGACGCGCCAGTAAATAGCGTTGCGCTCCACCATCACGCCCGCGCTTTTCAACTGTTCCGGGCGCAGGGCGATCTCAATCTTCGGACGTCCGGCGGCGGCCACGCTGATCGGCCCCAACTCCTGAAGCAGCGACCTTTCCAGCAGTTCATCTACGATCAGCGACACCGTATTTTTGCTGAGCGACAAGATGTGGGCTAAATCCTGACGCGACGTTACGCGCAACCGACGAAGCTGCGTCATCACTCGCTTCTGGTTGTTAAGTCTGAGTAGTGCAGGGCCTTTACCCATATTCATTACAGCGCTCATCTGACGGGCAACGTATCTTTCAGTGTAACAGCGCCGGGACGCCTCTTATCTGGCACTTTTGCGCGCTGTTTCACACAAGTCGCAGCAGAGGGCGGCGCAAAGGAAAGAGACGTAAAAAAACCGGGACGCGCCCGGTTTCTTGCAGGGAAGAGAAAATTAATATTCGTCGCCGCGCACGCGGCTGCGGTAGCTTTCCCAGTCGAAGCGCACCCACATGCTGTTGCCGAGACGCATGCGGTCCATTACGCGCTCGCCGAGCAGGGTATTCATACCGGCGGGATCGAGGTTAGAGAGCATCCCGGTCGGACGCTTCGAAGAGGAGCGTCGATCGACGATCTGGTTGATAATCACCTTTTCGTAGCGCGACTCACTCTGCATGCCGATCTCGTCAATCACCAGCAGATCGACGCTGCTGAGATCCTGCAGCAGTCGCTCTTCGGTGACGTCGCTGCCGCCGCTGAAGGTGCCTTTCATGCTCGACATCAGATCCGCGACGGTGACGATCAGCACGCTTTTGCCGCGCAGAATCAGATCGTTGCCGATAGCCGCCGCCAGATGGTTTTTGCCGGTGCCGGGACGGCCGGAAAAGACGAAGCTGGCGATGCTGCCCTCAAAATCGTCCGCATACTGGCGCGCCATCGTCAGCGCTCTGCGCTGGCCTTCATTTTCGACGCGATAGTTATCGAACGAGCAGTTCATATGCAGCTCGCGAATGCCGGAGCGTCCCATCACGCGCTGCATTTTCATGGCGCGGTTTTCACGCACGATAGACTCCGAACGCAGGCGGCCCTGCTCCTGGTTCCAGGCCAGCAGCTCTTCACCGCTGGTGAACTTTGGCTGGACGTTGGCGGGCATCATTTTTTTCAGACGGCTGAACAGATCGGTCGGCGTTTTCATTACTCACCTCGAAACCCATCGGGAATGTTGTAATCAGTATTGCTGATTTGCGTGATATCGCGTTTGGGCTGGCCGCCGCTGGCGGCGCGGTTCATCTGCACGCTGCGCGCCAGCTTTTGCTGCCACTGCACATGGTGGAACAGCCGGCCTTCCGCCTGCCAGTAGGCGACGAAAGCGGCCAGCTCGGCAGGCGTTACCGGCTCGCTCAGAGCCACGCCCCAGATAGCGGCCTGGCGCTGAAAATCGGCGTCGGGCTGCCAGCCGGCATACATCGCGAACTTGCCCGCCGGCGTCGGCAGAGAGGCTGGCAGGTCGTCATATAAGCTGTCGTCCAGCGTTACGTCGCTGGGATGCGCCGCCGCCGCCTCCAGCGCCAGCAGATGCGCCAGCCGCTCGGGCGTCACGGCGTAAAACGCCGGCGCGTAATTATCCAGCACCGCCAGCGTGCCGTTTTCCGCCTGCTGCAGCGCCTGACGCGGATCCTGGCGGAAGGCGTCCAGACCAATAAGCGTAGAAGTAAGAATTTTGACTGACATGATGAAACCTGACGTTGACCTGCACGCTGCGCCGGCAGAGCGCCGGCGCACAAGTCTTTATTGTACCTTTTTTAGCGTCCTGGATCGCCAAAAAAGGCGTCGGTCAGGAGGACCAGGAAGCGGACTCTGCGGAAAGGGCGGTCTGAACGGGTTTGGCGGCTTCTGCCCTGACGCGCGTCGGGCGGGTTTGCCACAGGTAGCGCGTCGAGGCGAGCCAGCAGATGCTGTAGCCCAGCAGCTCGGTGCCCTCTTCGGCGATGTTTTTCACCACGCGGTTGTAGCCGTCCAGCATCAGGTGCTGCCACAGCTGATGCATGCCGAACAGGCGGGAGAACACCAGCACGATCAGCATGCCGCTGGCGGTCATCAGCCAGCAGCGATCCGTCACGAAGGCGAGCAGCCCGTCCAGCGTGCTGCGCGGCGACCGCAGCGCCATCGCCAGACAGGCCGCAGCGGTCGCCAGCGCAAACCACACCCAGCTGCCGTGCTCGACGACGTCGAATACGAAGTCCAGCTCGCGGATCAGCATGCAGCTGTAGAAGCCGCCGATCAGGATCAGCGCGCCGCGCTGATCGGGACGCCGATGCGCCGACCAGAAGAACATCGCCGCGATGGAGGCGAGCATCACTTCCTGCAGCGTCTCCGTAATCGACGTTTCATGCATGGCGTCGTTCATCCAGTTTACGTCGATATAGATGCCCGACATCATCAGCACAAGAAACAGTGTTGCAAATAAAAAAGCCGCGCATTCACGGCCGAGGATTGAAATTTGTTCGCGCATATTATTACCACTATTATGATTAGCGCGCTTATTATATGGCGTTACTCACCCGCCCTTTCTCATTTTATGCCCCATGTTAAAAACTGGCGCTAACGCCGAGGCTGTAAATAAACTGCTCGCCGCTGTTTAGCGCGTCGTTTTGCGAAAATGCCGCGAATGCCGCAACGTTGTGATTCAGGGGAATTTGCGCACCGACGCTGACGTCGACCCAGCCCGCTTCGCGCGCGGCCGGATCGTCCGGTGAACGATCGCGCGACTCGCCGGTCAGGCTATCGCCGGGCTGATAGCTATAGCTAAGCTGCGCGTAAGGCGCTATCCCGCCCAGCCGGGTATCGACCCGCCAGCCTAAGCTCGCGACGCCGTCGCGACTGAAATCGCACTGCGGACAGCTGAGCGGCGCGGTCGCGGGCGCATACTGCGCCACCGGCCCGGTCGTCAGCGACGCGCCCAGCGGCAGCTCCCAGCCGGCGCTGTAGCGCGTGCCGGTCGGCACCGGCTCGGCGCGCAGCGTGAAGGGGGACGGGGACGAATTGAGCGCCGCGTCCAGAAAGTTCATCTGCGCGTCGCTGCCGACGATCAGATGATTTCGGGAAATCTTTTCCGCAAGGATAGTGTCGTAATCGGGCCGATCGCGCAGGCGATCCTCCGGCGATGACAGGGTCTCGCCGCTCCAGGCAAACAGGGGCGTCGCAGAACAAAAAAGCAACGCACTACTCAGCCCCAGCGCAGCAAGGCGCTGGCTGGCACACTGACTTTTCTGCAACATGAAAAACTCCAGACGACGCTGAAGAGAACGATCGGCGCTATTTGAGAAACTGTTTTATCACGCCTGCTGTTTAACTATTAACCGACTAAACGTAAGATCAAGCGACGTCACAAAATTTTCTCTTTATCAGGATAAAGAACATGCAACGATGCGGCTGGGTCACTCAGGACCCGCTTTACCTGGCCTACCACGATCGCGAGTGGGGCATTGTGCAAAACGATAAGCAGGCGCTGTTTGAGATGCTTTGTCTGGAAGGTCAACAGGCGGGGTTATCCTGGATCACCGTACTGAAGAAACGAGATCGCTATCGCCACGCCTTTCACGCCTTCGACCCTCAGGCGGTGAGCTTAATGGATGAAGAGGATCTGGCGCGTCTGATGCAGGATAGCGGACTGATACGCCATCGCGGCAAACTCGCCGCCATTATCGGCAACGCGCGCGCTTATCTGGCAATGGAGGCGAAAGGCGAAGATTTCGCGCGCTTCGTGTGGAGTTTTGTCGATAACCAGCCGGTTGTGCATCGCTTTACCCACTACAAAGAGGCGCCGACCACCTCAGAGCAGGCTATCGCGCTGTCGAAGGCCTTAAAGCAGCGTGGTTTTAAATTCGTCGGCCCGACAATTTGCTACTCCTTTATGCAGGCCTGCGGGCTGATTAGCGACCATCAGACTGACTGTTTTTGCCATCCTGACAACCTTTTACGCGCAAACCAGACAAAATAAGAGTTTCCCTCACTCCTTCTCTCTTTTTAAGCGGCATAATCTCGCCGCTTTAAAGACGTAATGTCTTTGTTTGATTTAGGGAATGAGCATGTATAAAAAATCGTTTTCGCTTTGCCTGTTACTGAGCGGCAGTCTGGTACTGTCAGGTTGTACCGTTAATCCATACACCAATGAATCCCAGGCCGGCAAATCCGGCATCGGCGCGGGCCTTGGCGCACTGATGGGCGCCGGGGTCGGCGTTCTCTCCTCCTCGAAGAAAGATCGCGGCAAAGGCGCGCTGATTGGCGCGGCGTCCGGCGCGGCGCTTGGCGGCGGCATCGGCTACTACATGGATGTGCAGGAAGCCAAACTGCGCGAAAAAATGCGCGGCACCGGCGTCAGCGTGACGCGTCAGGGCGACAACATCGTGCTGAATATGCCGAATAACGTCACCTTCGACTCCAGCAGCAGCAGCCTGAAAGCGGCGGGCGCCAATACCCTGACCGGCGTGGCCATGGTGCTGAAAGAGTATCCGAAAACCGCGGTAAATGTGGTGGGCTACACCGACAGCACCGGCTCGCGCGCGCTGAATATGCGTCTGTCGCAGCAGCGCGCCGAGAGCGTCGCCGGTGCGCTGATTACCCAGGGCGTCGCGGCGGATCGTCTGCGCACTCAAGGCCTGGGCCCGGACAATCCGGTCGCCACCAACAGCACCGAAGCAGGCAAGGCGCAAAACCGCCGCGTGGAAATCACGCTTAGCCCGATCGGCTGATGCGAAAACGCCCCTAAACGGGGCGTTTTTCGTCACAATGCGGTTTTTTTGGCATTTTTTCGCGCTTTTTTCGACAAAACAGGGCGGATGACATGCAACCTGTAGTGCCAAAACAGACTTTATGTTAGCGTGAAAAAAACGTGTTCAGCGAGTCGTCCAGCATGTCACTAAAAGCCATTGCCAGTGAATTAGGGTTGTCCGTTACCACGGTTAGCCGGGCGTTAAACGGCTATGAGGATGTGGCGGAGGAGACCCGTAAACGCGTGGAAGCAGAAGCGCAGCGTCGCGGCTATCGCCCCAACGCCGCTGCGCGCCGTCTGAAAACCGGCCGCGCCAATGCGGTAGGTTTAGTTTTCCCTGTCAGCACCTCGCCCATCAGCGACTGCCGCTTCAGCGAGATGTTGCTGACGCTCGATCAGCGCCTGGCGCAGCGAGAGATCGATCTGCTGCTGCTGGTGGATAAGCCCCATGACGGACCGCGCACCCTGACACGTCTGTTGCGTAGCCGGGTGCTGGATGCGCTTATCGTTACCCATACCCTGCCGCAGGATGAACGCCTGCTGAGCCTGCAGCAAAAAAACTTTCGCTTTATCACGCTTGGCCGTAGCGATCTGCCGCAGCCCTACGCCTGGCTCGACGTCGATCACCACCACGGCTCGCGCCTGGCGGTAGAAGCCTGTCTGCAGCTGGGGCTGACCCGCATCGCCTGGCTGGGCAGCGACGAAGGCACCACCTTTGTACGCGACCGCCGTCAGGGTTTCCTCGACGCGATGGGCGCCGTTGCGCCGTTCGATATCGTCGCCGTGCCGCCGTCGCGTCGCGTCGGCTATCAGCAAACCGCCGCCTGGCTGGCGCAGGATGCGTCGCTGCAGGCGATTATTGCCGACAGCAGCGCGCTGGCGGAGGGCGCGGCGCTGGCGATGCAGCAGGCGAACCGGCTGCACGGCAGCAAAGCGATTCGCCTCTATGCCTGGGAAGGCTTGCCGCGCGAAGCGATCGTCGAGGCGCCGGCGATCGCCATCCGTCAGGCCTCGGATCGCGAAACCGGCGATCAGCTTGCCGATCTGGTGGTGCAGATGCTTGACGGCGCGCCGCTGGAAGCGCTTCAGCTGTTGCGCCAGCCCTGGCTGGATAGCGCGCCGCGCTGATCGCGCTTTTTGCGACGGACCGCGCCTGTGCTAGTCTCTGCCTGTTTCTCTTTTTGCAGGTACCGACATGAAGAACAGACCGCCTCGCGCCACCATTAGCGATGTTGCTCGCAGCGCGCGAACCGGTAAAACCAGCGTGTCTCGCTATCTCAACGGCGAGCAGCATCTTCTTTCCGCCGATTTAAAAGCCCGCATCGAACAGGCAATCGCCGAGCTCGACTATCGCCCCAGCCAGATGGCGCGTGGGCTAAAGCGCGGCCGCACGCGGCTGATCGGACTGATTATCGCAGACATCACCAACCCCTATTCCGTCGACGTGATGTGCGGCATTGAGGCCGCCTGCCGCGCGCGCGGCTTTACGCTGCTGATGTGCAACACCAACAATGAAGTGGACCTGGAGCAGCACTATCTGCAGCTGCTGAGCAGCTATCAGGTGGAAGGGGTAGTGGTAAATGCCGTCGGCATGCGCGAAGAGGCGCTGAGCCGCCTGCAGCAGTCGCTGCTGCCGATGGTGCTGATCGACCGAAAAATTCCCGATTTTGCCTGCGATGTCGTCGGCCTGAACAACGCCGAAGCTACGGAGATCGCGACGCAGCATCTGCTTGATAACGGCTATGAGGCGCTGCTGTTTTTGAGCGAGCCGCTGGGCAGCGTCAACACGCGCCGCGAACGCCTGCAGGCGTTCCGTCAGCGGCTCGCCGCCTGGCCTCAGATTGCGCATGAGAACGCCGAGGTGCCGCTGCATCAGCCTGCGGCGCTGGATGCGCTGCTGCTGGACTATACGCGGCGTCAGCGCGGAAAACGCGCGGCGGTGATGGTGGCGAACGGCGCCATGACGCTGCAGGTTGCGCGCGCGATGCAGCGCGTCGACCTGCGCTGGGGTGAAAATATTGGCCTGCTCGGCTTCGACGAGCTGGAGTGGGCCGCGCTGGCCGGCGTCGGCATCACCACGCTGCGGCAGCCCACCTGGCAAATCGGCTATGCGGCGCTGGAGCGGCTGATCGCCCGTATCGACGGCAGCGCCGGGCCCGCCGCCGAACAGGTTTTCTCCGGCGAGCTGGTGGTGCGCGGCTCCAGCCAGCCCCTCGCCTGATCTCCCCTCTTGTTTTCCCTCTCTCGTGCTCGCTTCGTGAGCACGATCATAGTTTCAGCCTCTGCCTCTTTGCTTTGGAACCGGTTCCAATTAACGTTTTCCCTGTAACTTTTGCTTAACGCGCATTCCAGGGGTAACGATGAACGCTGAAATTATTGTGGTGACCGCCGCCTACGGACAGCAACAGGTCGCCGCGCTGGGCGGTCAGCAGGCGCTGCTGCCGCTGATCCAGCAGGCCGGCGCTGACGGCGTCGAAATCCGCCGCGAACTCTTCGACAATGCGACGCTCGCCAGTCTGCCCGCGCTGGCCCAGGCCATTCAGCAACATCAGCTGCGCGCCAGCTACTCGGTGCCCGACACGCTGTTTTGTGACGACGGCGCGTTAAATCCCCAGCTGGAGAACTACCTTAAAGAAGCCCAGCAGCTGAACGCGCAGCGCCTCAAGCTGGCGCTGGGCGGATTTAACGGCGATCTGCACGGCGCGGATTTGCGCGCGCTTGCCGAGCGCTACCCGGTGGAGCTGGCGGTGGAAAACGATCAAACCGATAACGGCAAGCTCGCGCCTTCGCTGCGTTTTTTCCAGGCGGCGGAGCAGGCGAACCTGCCGGTGACGATGACATTCGATATGGGCAACTGGCTCTGGACGCAGGAGAACGCGCAGGCGGCGGCGACTCAGCTTGGGCGCTTCGTGCGTTATATTCACGTCAAGGCGGCCGTACCGCACGGCGACAGCTTTCGCGCGGTGGCGCTGGACGAGGCGAAAGCGGACTGGCGCGACCTGCTGCGCCAGCTGCCGGACAATGCGCCGCGCGGCATCGAATTCCCGCTGGAAGGCGAAGATCTGCTGGCGGTAACCCGCCGCTACGTGTCGCTGCTGCGCACTCTGTAAGGAGAGAAGATGACTACTCTGCATAACGGCGCGCTGGACGTCGTCACCATCGGCGAAGCGATGGCGATGTTCGTGGCGCGTGAAACCGGCGATCTTGCCGCCGCTGAAACTTTTATCAAGCGCGCGGCGGGCGCGGAGCTTAACGTCGCCATCGGCCTGGCGCGTCTCGGTCTGAAGGTCGGCTGGGTAAGCCGCGTTGGCGACGACAGCTTCGGCCGCTTTATCTGCCAGGTGCTGGAGAGCGAAGGCGTCGATCGCCGCCAGGTGACGAAAGATGCGCGCTACCCCACCGGTTTTCAGCTGAAATCCAAAGTCGACGACGGCTCCGATCCGCTGGTGGAATATTTCCGTAAAGGCTCCGCCGCCAGCCATCTCTCCGTCGAGGATTTCAACAGCGATTACTTCGGCGCCGCACGCCATCTGCATCTGAGCGGCGTCGCGGCCGCGCTCTCCGCCAGCTCGCTGGCGCTGCTGAAGCACAGCGCGAAAGAGATGCGCGCGCGCGGCAAAACCATCTCTTTCGATCCTAATTTGCGGCCGGTGCTGTGGCGCAGCGAAGAGGAGATGCGCCAGCAGCTCAACCACCTGGCGGAGTACGCCGACTGGGTGCTGCCGGGCGAAAAAGAGGGCTATATCCTGACCGGCTACCGCCAGCCGGAAGCGATCGCCGATTTCTACCTTGATAAAGGGGTGAAAGCGGTGGTGATTAAAACCGGCTGCGACGGCGCCTGGTATAAAACCGCCCAGGGCGAGCAGGGCCAGGTCGAGGCGATCCGCGTCGAGAACGTGGTGGACACTGTCGGCGCGGGCGATGGTTTCGCCGTCGGCGTGATCAGCGCGCTGCTGGAAGGTAAAACGCTGCCGCAGGCGATTAAGCGCGGCAACAGAATCGGTTCGCTGGCGATTCAGGTGATCGGCGACAGCGAAGGGCTGCCAACACGCAGCGAGTTAGGCGATTTCTAGCCTGCATCCGAACCGCAATATCAGAGGAGAACCGCATGAAAACGCAGACAATCGCGCCGAAACGCTGGTGGTATATCATGCCCATCGTGTTTATCACCTACAGTCTGGCCTATCTGGATCGCGCAAACTTTAGCTTCGCCTCTGCCGCCGGCATCAACGACGACCTGGGCATCACCAAGGGCATGTCCTCGCTGCTGGGCGCGCTCTTCTTTCTCGGCTACTTCTTTTTCCAGATCCCCGGCGCGGTCTATGCCGAACGCCGCAGCGTAAAAAAACTGATTTTCTGGTGCCTGGTGCTGTGGGGCGTCTGCGCGTCGCTAACCGGCGTGGTCAGCAACATCCCGATGCTGGCGGCGATCCGCTTCGCGCTCGGGGTAGTGGAAGCGGCGGTGATGCCCGCGATGCTGATCTACATCAGCAACTGGTTCACCAAGTCGGAGCGCTCGCGCGCCAATACCTTTCTGATCCTCGGCAACCCGGTGACGGTGCTCTGGATGTCGGTCGTCTCCGGCTATCTGATCGACGCGTTCGGCTGGCGCGAAATGTTTATCTTCGAAGGGATTCCAGCGGTGATCTGGGCCGTCGCCTGGTGGTTTATGGTGCAGGATAAGCCCGAGCAGTCGCGCTGGATGAGCAAAGAAGAGAAAGCCGCACTGGCCGCCCAGCTGAAAAAAGAGCAGGAGAATATCAAGGCGGTGCGCAACTACAGCGAAGCGTTCCGCAACCGCAACGTTATTCTGCTCTGCATGCAATATTTCGCCTGGAGCATCGGCGTCTACGGCTTCGTGCTGTGGCTGCCGTCGATTCTGCGCAACGGCACGCAGATGGGCATGGTGGAAGCGGGCTGGCTGTCGGCGGTGCCTTATCTGGCGGCGACCATTGCGATGATCGTCGTCTCATGGGCGTCGGATAAAATGCAGAACCGCAAGCTCTTCGTCTGGCCGCTGCTGCTGATCGGCGCATTCGCGTTCCTCGGCTCTTATCTGGTCGGTTCCGACAACTTCTGGCTCTCTTACGCGCTGCTGGTGATTGCGGGTGGCGCCATGTATGCGCCTTATGGTCCCTTCTTCGCCATTATTCCAGAGATGCTGCCGCGCAACGTGGCGGGCGGCGCGATGGCGCTGATCAACAGCATGGGCGCGCTGGGTTCGTTCGTCGGTTCCTGGATTGTCGGCTATCTTAATGGAGCGACGGGCAGTCCGGCGGCCTCCTATATCTTTATGGGCGCAGCGCTGCTGGTCTCGGTGTGGCTGACGTTGATCGTCAAGCCCGCCGAAAACAAAACGCCGCCGCTGCACGGCGCGAAACACGCCTGAAAGCGTAAGCGCTGACCCTCTTCTCCGGGCGACCTGCGTGTCGCCCGTCACACGTTTTACAGGGAGCGAACGATGAAACCATCCGTGATTCTGTATAAAAGCCTGCCGGACGATCTGCGCGCCCGGCTCGATGCCCATTTCAGCGTAACCGAAATCAAAGATCTGTCGCCGGAAAGCCAGCAGCAGCACGCTGACGCGCTGGCGCAGGCCGAAGGGCTGATCGGCTCCGGCGGCAAGGTCGACGGCGAACTGCTGGCGAAAATGCCGAAGCTGCGCGCCTGTTCGACCGTATCGGTCGGTTACGACAACTTCGACGTCGAGGCGCTCAACCAGCGCCATGTGCTGCTGATGCATACGCCGACGGTGCTGACCGAAACGGTGGCCGACACCATGATGGCGCTGGTGCTGAGCAGCGCGCGCCGCGTGACCGAGCTGGACGCGTGGGTGAAAGCGGGCCAGTGGAACAAAAGCATCGGACCGGACAAATTCGGCATCGACGTGCACCATAAGACGCTCGGCATTCTTGGCATGGGCCGCATCGGCATGGCGCTGGCGCAGCGCGCGCATCTCGGCTTCGGCATGAAGGTGCTTTACAACGCGCGCCGCGAACATGAAGAGGCGCAGTCGCGCTTTAGCGCGCAGCGCTGCGATCTCGAAACTCTGCTGAAAGAGAGCGACTTTGTCTGCATCAGCCTGCCGCTGACCGAGCAGACCCACCATATGATCAGCGCGGCGCAGCTGAAGCTGATGAAGCCGAGCGCCATCCTGATCAACGCCGGACGCGGTCCGGTGGTGGACGAAGAGGCGCTGATCGCCGCGCTGAAAGAGGGTACCATCCACGCGGCGGGCCTGGATGTGTTCGAGCAGGAGCCGCTGACCGCATCGCCGCTCTTCTCGCTGCCTAACGTAGTGGCGCTGCCGCATATCGGCTCCGCCACGCACGAGACGCGCTACGGCATGGCGCAGGACGCGGTGGAGAACCTGATCGCCGCGCTGACCGGCAAGGTGGAAAAGAACTGCGTTAATCCAGACATTCTCAAGTAATCCGCCCTTCCCATTGCGCCCGCCGCTGGCGGGCGTTATCGTTGATTCCCCATTCGTCACATGTTTTTAACGTCTATATATGTCTTTTTCTCAGTTCGGCGACAAATTTACCCAGCACACCGGCATTTCACGTCTGATGGAAGATATGGGCGCAGGACTGCGCACGCCCGGCACCATTATGCTCGGCGGCGGCAATCCGGCGCAGATCCCGGCGATGAACGACTATTTTCAGCAGCTGCTGCAGCAGATGCATGACGAGGGCAAGCTGAGCGAAGCGCTCTGCAACTATGACGGTCCGCGCGGCAAGGCTACGCTGCTGAACGCGCTGGCGACGCTGCTCAGCAGCGAGCTGGGCTGGCCGGTGACCGCAAACAATATCGCCCTGACCAACGGCAGCCAGAGCGCCTTTTTCTATCTGTTTAATCTGTTCGCCGGTCGCCGCGCCGACGGCAGTAAAAAGCGCGTGCTCTTTCCGCTGGCGCCGGAATACCTGGGCTATGCCGATGCCGGACTGGACGAAGGGCTGTTCGTTTCCGCTAAGCCCAATATCGAGCTGCTGCCGGAAGGCCAGTTTAAGTATCACGTCGATTTCGAACATCTGCCGATGCATGACGATATCGGCCTGATCTGCGTGTCGCGCCCTACCAACCCGACCGGCAACGTGGTGACCGACGACGAACTCATGCAGCTCGACGCGCTGGCGCAGCAGCACGACGTGCCGTTGCTGATCGACAACGCCTACGGCGTGCCTTTCCCCGGCATTATTTTCAGCGACGCGCGTCCACTGTGGAATCCCAATATTATTCTCTGCATGAGCCTGTCGAAGCTCGGCCTGCCCGGCGCGCGCTGCGGCATTATCGTCGCCGACGAAAAGATTATCGGCGCCATCAGCAATATGAACGGCATTATTAGCCTGGCGCCTGGCAGCATTGGCCCCGCCATCGCCGCCGAGATGATCCAGCGCGGCGATCTGTTGCGGCTGTCGGAAACGGTGATTAAACCTTTCTATCAGGCCAAAGTGACCGAAACCATCGCTATTCTGCGCCGCTATCTGTCGGAGGAGCGCTGCCTGATACATAAGCCGGAAGGCGCGATTTTCCTCTGGCTATGGTTCCGCGATCTGCCGATTAGCACCGAGGCGCTTTACCAGCGGCTGAAGGCGCGCGGCGTTCTGATGGTGCCGGGCCACTTTTTCTTCCCCGGCCTGGAGCAGGCGTGGCCGCACACGCACCAGTGCATGCGCATGAACTATGTGCCGGACGCCGAGAATATTGAGCGCGCGGTGCAGATTCTGGCGGAAGAGGTTGAGAAGGCGTTCGCGGAGCAGCTTTAACACGCGGTTTTAGAGGCGCGCCGGTTTGACCGGCGCTCACTCCTCTTTCGCCTCCAGCAGCGACTCCCGACACCACTGCGCCAGCTGGCGGATCGCCTGCTCGACCTCTTCATTCCAGCCAAAGCCGGCATTCAACCGAAAACAGTGGTCGTAGCGATCGTCGGTGGCGAAAATATGGCCCGGCGCGATGCCGATGCCGGCGTTGCGCGCTTTGAGAAACAGCGCGCGCACGTTGAGCGCCTGGTGCGGCATCTCGACCCACAACACATAACCGCCTTCCGGATCCGAGACGCGCGTGCCCGCCGGAAACTCGCGCAGCAGCGACTGACGCATCTGCTGAATCTGTCCGGCCAGCTCGCGCCGCAGCTTACGCAGATGGGCGTCATAGCCGCCGCTGCGCAGCAGCTCGGCGATCGCCGCCTGCGACAGCGTCGAGGTGCCCATGGTCGAGGTGTATTTCAGCGACGCGATCTTGCGCATGTAGTTGACGCTGTGCACCCAGCCGATGCGGATACCGGGCGCAACGGTTTTGGAAAAGCCGCTGCACAGAATGGCGTTGGGGCTAAAGGCGCGCATTGGAAAAGGCCGCCGCTCGCCGAACGCGGTATCGCCGAAAATATCGTCTTCGACGATCACCACGTCATTCTCATCGGCCTGGCGGGCGATATAGGCCTTCTGCTCGTTGGGAATCGATTTGCCGAGGGGATTGTTGACGTTGCTGATGGTGAGAAAGGCCTGTACCGCCCTGCGGCGGAACAGCGCGGTGAGCTTTTCAACGTCGACATAGCCTTCCGGCCCGGCGTCGACTTCAATCACGCGCAGGTTGAGATTATGCAGCATCTGCAGCAGCACGAAGTAGCAGGGCGACTCCACCGCCACCACGTCGCCCGGCCTGAGCGTGGCGCGCAGCGACAGCGACACCGCCTCAATGCAGCCGTTGGTGATGAGAATATCGTCGGCGCTGATATTGCAGCCATACTCCACCGCCCGACGCGCGATTTCATGCTTCAGCGGCAGATAGCCGGTGCCTTTAACGGTGTTGCCCAACAGCGCCGGTTTGCTGTATCCCATTTGACGCATCAGCAGCCCGATCTTTTTCACCGGATAGAGCGAGCTGTCGCCATTCGCCAGGTCGAGACGAACGCGACACTCTGAGCCGAGGATCGCCAGATGCATCTCCGTCTGTTCATCCAGCGGCGCGACCAGCCGCGGCTGCGCCAGCGGGGTCGGCGTCGCCTCTTTATGCGCCAGACGCGGCGCGACGAAAAAGCCTGATTTCGGCTTCGCCACCGCAAAGCGCTCATCTTCCAGCGTGCGCAGCGTTTTCAGCGCGGTCGTCAGGCTGACGCTGTACTGGGTCGCCAGCGTGCGCACCGAGGGCAACCGGCTGTCGGGCAGCAGCGATCCGCTGCGGATAGCCTGCTTAATCTGTTCGGCTATCTGGCGGTAACGACTGCTCTGACTCTCCTGCTCGTCCGTTTCACCGGGCATCTGTTCCACCCCATATCGTACTGATCTGTGCGTATTCAAGAGAGTACATTCAAAGTACTTTAGGCTGCATCTCTTAATTATTTATGACGCGCGGCCGCTCCGCTTTCTGCGTCCAGCGCCCTGCCGTCTGCCTGCGTTCCGGCATTCATTGCTACACCGCTTAATGGCCTGTTTTTCATGGAATCAGTAGGTTCCATGCATTTAAACGAATTTATCAGCCAAAGGAAAACGCGAAAAATGAATAATCTGTCCGCCATGATGAGAGAAATCGAAAGCTATCTGACGCCGGCAATCATCGATTCCGCTAAACGGTGCTCTCATCGTCTGCTTGCCGCGCTGCCGGATAGCGAGCAGCTGTCGCGCAACCGCGTCCTGCTCGCCTACGGCGGCGGCAAAGACAGCAGCTATATGGTGGCCTATGTGCGTTACATTCAGGGGTTAATCTGGCGGCAGCGCGGCGACACCTTTCTGCTGCGCATCAGCACCAACCGCCACGCCGCCATGAGCGACAGCGTGATGGAGAATATCGACCGCGTTTACCGCGCGCTGGCTATTCACCATGACGCCTTCGTAGAGAGCCTGATCGTCGACGGCCAGCAGATCCGTCCTTTCGAACGTCATCTTCCCCTGCCCGAGTCGGTGCGCCAGCAAAACCGCAGCGATGTGCTGATGAACGGCCACCGCTTTCGCGCCGACGCGCGCTCGACCTTCTGCAACGCCTGCAATCTCAGCATGGTCAACTCGTTCGGCCTGGCGGCGCACTATAACGGCGGCGTGGACATGATTATCACCGGCGATTCGCCGCAGGAGCAGACCGCCTATGTCGCCTGGGCGCGGCATCTTTCGCGCCTGTTCGATGCGCCGACGGCGGAGAAAGATCGGGGCTTTCGCGGCTTTTTGCAGACGCTCGACGGCGTGGCCCATCGCTACTCGGCGGCTATCCACGGCGAGGCGGCGGTCACGCCCGCGCGCCGCATCATGCATCAACTGACGCGCGATCCGCTGTTCTTCAATATTTATCAGGACACCGCCTACGAAGCCGGCGCGCACTGGGCGCTGCTCAACGACTTTATGCGTTTCCGCTTCGACCCGCTGATGTTCAGCTTCTCCGAATCGGACTGCGGCAACCCGACGCTAATGGCGCACATTCGCGGCCTGCGCGCGGAAACCCTGCTGCAGCGCAGCTACGCCGAAGGCATTCGCGAATATGTCCGCTTTGCGCTGGGGCTGATGGCGCAGAAAGATTTCCCGCCTCAGCTGATCGCCGAGATGGCGGCGCGCTATCAGGACGAAGCCGCTATCGAACAGCAGCGCCAGCGCGCGGCGCGCTTCGCCGAGGAGACGTTCGGCCTCGACGAAACCCAGCTGATTTGCATGATCTATTCGCCCTTTATCGCGCAGGGCAGCCAGCTGCACAGCTGGCTGACGCAGCAGCGGATCGGGCTGGACGAAGCGGCGATTCGCCAGCTGCTCGCCGGCGAGCGCGACGAGGCGGCGCTGGCGCAGCAGCTCGGTCAACTTTCTGGCCTGGATATCAATCAGTTACGTCACTGCTGGCAAAGCCGCCAGGTGAGTTCGCTGCTGGAAGGCAAAAGCGCCGATCCGCTGTCGCGCGTGCTGCGCTTCGATCCGCATAAGGCGGTGATTCAGGTAAACCATGGCGTCCTGCAGGATACCGTGACCGAAGTGATCTCCGGGCGCTGATCCCGGTAAGGCGAAGCGATGAGAAAAATTTTTCTGCAAATAGGCGCAACGCGCGACGGCCAGAACCCCTACTGCGAGGTGGCGAAGCGCGACGGCTACTTTACCGTACTGGCGGAGATGAGCGATTTCGTCGACTACCAGTCGCTCAGCCTGACGCTGCCGTTTGACCTGATCGTTCGCCTTGATCGGCCGGAAAACCCCTGGGAAGTGCTGCAGGCCTGTCTGCACGCCGGGCTGCTGGAGCACCCGCGCGTGGTGCTGGCCGGGTTTGAAGCCTACAACGCCAGCGCCGGCCGGGTGCGGGAAATCCTGGCTGGACCCGATGCGCCGCGCACCTTTATCCCGCTGGATAAATATGCCCAGCGAATGGCGCTGAAAAAAGCCTGGCCGCGCTTTCCACAGCCGGAGTTCCGTTTTTTCGCCTCGCCGCTCAGCATTCTCGACGCCCATCAGGCGCTGATCTATCCCTGCGTGATCAAGCCGGTGGACAGCGGCGGCGGCCTGGGGATCTGGCTGGTGGACGCGCCCGAACGGCTGGCGGGCGTGGTGCAGATGCTGGAAGAGACCATGAACTACGGCGGGCGCAGCTTTAGCGGGTTTATCGTCGAAAGCTGGCTGGACGGCGATGAATATTCGCTGCAAGGCGTGGTGCACGACGGGCATCCGCACGCTCTGACCTGCTGCCAGAAAGTGATCGAACAACATCGCGACGCCCAGGGCGGCGTCAGTTTTTACGAATCCGGCCACGTCGCCGTCGCTGCCGAGACGCTGCCGCCCGCGTTCGCCAGCCTGATGAAGTTCTGCTGTGAAACTTTCGGCTACCGGCTCGGCGCCTTTCATATCGATTTTATCGTGGTGGATGGCGTGCCGCACTTTCTTGAAATGGGCTTCCGCCTTTCCGGCATGGGCGTGCCCAGCCTGGTCGAAGAGACGACCGGCATCGACTGGGTAGCGGTCGCGTTTCGGCTTGAAGCAGGCGGTGAGATGCCCGCGCTGCGCTTCGCCGCGCCGTCGCGCGCCGTCGGCCAGCTGCGTCTGCGCCAGCCAGCCCAGCTGCGCCAGGCGGAAAGCTGGATTGCCGAACATCGTCAGGGGGCGCTGCTGCCGCCGCTGACCTTTGCCGGCTTACAGGTGTCGCGGCGCTCGTCGCTCTATGCCGATCTGACGCGCCATGCGGGCATACTCGGCACGCTGCGCCTGTCAGCTGGCGGTCGCGACGACATTCTGGCCGTTTTTAACAGCGTGGTGCGCACGGCATCTCGCCTCTCAGAAGGAAATTTATTGTGTGCAGAATGATTCTGGCGCAGGGCGAATTCGACGCGGCGCAGGTGCTGGAGGCGGCGCGCGCCATGAGCTGCGGAGAAACCGCCTGCCATGACGGGCCGATCAAAGAACATCCGAACGGCTGGGGATGTTTGTGGCTGGAGGCGGGCGAGATCCGCACGCTGCGCGGCAGCGGTCCCTTTGCCGACGCGCTGCCTGATATCGATGTCGAACGCATCAAAGGACGCTTTCTGGCGGTGCATGTGCGCCACGCCACGCTGAGTAAAAACCAGGGGCTGGAGTTCGCCCATCCGCTGCTGCGCGACAGTGCAGGCACGCGCTGGTACATGATGCATAACGGTTTTATGCCAAAGGTCTACGCCCGTCTCGGCATGGCGGCCTCCCGCTTCGACTCGGCGGAGTACCTGGAATATCTGGTGGATCGCATCACGCCCGCCGACTTCACGCGCGACTACCTGCGCGACAAGCTGGCGCAGGTCGAGCCGGGCGGCAGCGCGGGCAACGCGATTTTCGTCACGCGCGACCGGGCATGGGCCTGGCAGTGGCATCCGCAGGATACGCCTTATCCGCACTACTTCACGCTGCACGTTTTGCAGCAGGCGCGCTGTACGTACATTTCGTCTGAACCTGTTCCAACCCTGGGCGACGCCGCCAGCTGGCGACGCATGGCTAACCATGAACTACGCGAAATTCCTTTGGGGGAGTAAACATCATGGCCATTTTTAATCAGATACGCGTGATCAATCCCAACATGTATGTAGAGCGCACCTGGCTGGACGATATCGTCACGGCGCGCGTGCCGCTGCTGGTGCTGCGCAACTTCCTCACCGATGAAGATCGCCAGGAGGTGGTGACCGATTTGCAGCGCTGCCGCGAGCAGATCCGCGTGTCGCACTATCCCAACGGCGCGCTCACCACGCTCGGGCCCTACCTGGCGAAACATACCGCCGCGCCGGAAAACTACTTTACCGAATGGCGCGACATCGCGTCAGCGCTGCCGCCGTCGCTCGCGGCGCTGCGGCTGCAGATCTATGAGTGGGTGCGCCACGCGCTAAAGCTGGAGAGCCTGCAAACCGCCCATGAGCCAGGGCTGGGCGACTACGCCGGTTCGATCGTGCGTTTTCATGCCGACGGCGTCGCCAATCCGCTGCACAACGACAATATCGTCCGCGACGCGGCCGGAACCGGCCTGGCGGTGACGCAGATTTTGCATCAGCTGAGCTGCGTGGTCTGCCTGCAGGAGTGCAACGCGGGCGGCGGGCTACGCATTTTCAACAAAAAATGGTCGCCGGAGGATGAGCGTTTCAAAACGCCAGGCGAGCTTGGCTACCAGAGCGGCGTGGTGATGCAGAGCGAAACCTGCGAGTTCGCGCCGCGCAGCGGCGATATCTACCTGTTTAATCCCGCCTTTTACCACGAGATCGATCGGGTCGAAGGCGATACCCGCATCACGATGGGCTTCTTTTTTGGCCTGACCGACAAAAAAATGAAACACGCGATTGCGTGGAGCTGACGCCCTGCGCGCAGCCTTGTAAGACGAGGAGAAGAGATGACGACATTTGCAAAGATTACCGAACTGCTGGATCGGCACGACGCGGACTATCGCGTGGTAGAGCACGAGGCCATCGGCCAGACCGACGCCATCAGCGCGCTGCGCGGCAATGCGCTTAACCAGGCGGCGAAGGCGATGGTGCTGGAGGTGGCGATGCCGGACGGCGCCGAATCACGCTTTCTGCTGGCGATCGTGCCGGGCGACTGCAAAATCAATTTTAAAAGCGCCGCGCGCGCCATCGGCGGCAAAAAGTCGAGCTTCGCCGCGCCCGAGATGGCGCAGTCGCTGACCGAGTGCGTGATGGGCGCGGTGCCGCCCTTTAGTTTTGATGACCGGCTGGCGCTGCGCGTCGATGCGCGCCTGCGCGACGTCGGCACGCTGTGGTTCAACGCCGGCGCGCTGGAAAAATCGATCGCCCTTAATGCAGAAGACTATCGCCGTATCGTAGGCGAAGCCTGTTATGCCGATATCGCCACGCCCGTGGCGGTAAGCGCCTGACGGCAGAGGAAAGGTTATGTCAGCTAAAGATATGTTGCTGGCGCTCTGCGTCGTGGTGGCGTGGGGCGTTAATTTCGTGGTGATCAAACTCGGCTTGCAGGGCATGCCGCCCTTCTTGCTGGCGGGCCTGCGCTTTTCCCTGGTGGCGTTTCCGGCAATCTTTTTTGTCTCTCGCCCGGCTATTCCGCTGCGCTGGCTGGTGGTCTACGGCATGACCATCAGCTTTGGCCAGTTCGCCTTTCTGTTTCTCGCCATCAAGCTCGGCATGCCCGCCGGGCTCGCCTCGCTGGTGCTGCAGGCGCAGGCGTTTTTCACGCTGCTGCTGGGCGCGCTGCTGCTGGCGGAAAAGCTGCGCTGGAACCATATCGCCGGCGTGCTGATCGCGACGCTGGGGATGTTTATGCTGGCGACGGCGGGCATGGAGGGCCAGTCGGCCGCAGGCATTACGCTGACGACCATGATGCTGACGCTGGCGGCGGCGCTGTCATGGGGACTGGGCAATATCACCAATAAGATCATCCTGCGCAATCGCAAGGTGCCGGTGATGTCGCTGGTGGTCTGGAGCGCGCTGGTGCCAGTGCTGCCCTTCTTCGCCTGCTCCTGGCTGTTCGAAGGAGAAGAGGCGATTGTTTTCAGCCTGACGCACATCTCGCTGCAAACGGTGCTGGCGCTGATCTATCTCGCCTTTATCGCCACCATCGTCGGCTACGCCATCTGGGGCAACCTGCTTAGCCGCTATGAAACCTGGCGCATCGCGCCGCTGTCGCTGCTGGTGCCGGTGATCGGCATTCTCAGCGCCGCGGTAGTGCTTGGGGAGCGCCTCTCGGCGCAGCAGATGCTGGGCGCGGCGGTGATAATCTTCGGCCTGCTGGTGAATGTCTTCGGCGGCCTGGTGAGCCAGCGCCTGGCGATGCGCACGCATCCTTAAAGGTGCGGCGTACGGCTCAGACATAAAAAACGCCGCGAAGGCGGCGTTTTTTTCTCGTTGATTCTGATTAGTTCAGAATTTCAATCCGGCGCGGTTTCGCCTCTTCAGGGACGATGCGTTCCAGATCGATGCTCAACAGGCCATTTTCCAGTCGGGCGTCGCGTACCACAATGTGGTCGGCCAGCTGGAATTTGCGCTCGAAGTTGCGTTCGGCAATCCCCTGGTAGAGATATTTGCGTTCGGTCTGCTCTTCAGGATGCGCGCCACGCACGATCAGGACGTTATCGTGAGCGGTAATATCCAGCTCGTTCTGGGCAAAGCCCGCCACCGCGATGGTGATGCGATAGTGGTTTTCGCTGACCAGTTCGACGTTGTACGGAGGATAGCCGCCGTTGCTCTGGTTCTGGTTGGACTCCAGCAGGTTAAACAGGCGATCGAAACCGATAGCAGAGCGATAAAGTGGAGCAAGATCAAAATTACGCATGGAATGACTCCTGATATTCAGCAAGTTTTGGCAACCTTCCACCATGGACAGGTTGTGCGGCGCCCCGATGTCCCTGTCGGCGACAGCGAGCGCGTCCGTAGCTTAAAAATGGGTATGCCCAGACCGGTTTCAAGAGGCGAAACGCAATTTTTTTCGCCAATCAGCTGAAGTGGCATACACTCAGGGGACCTTTCGTCTGACATAGCGCACCTCGCCGTAGAGTGAGGACGTAAGCGGACAAGCTAACTCAGCCGGGGCGGTCGCCACAGTTGAAGGGATGATGAAGATGAAATTATTGAAGGCATTTCCTCTGGCAGGCGCACTGGCCTGCTGCACCTTTACGCTTGCAGGATGTTCCAGCGTTATGTCGCATACCGGCCCGAATCAGGGCTACTATCCGGGCACGCGCGCCAGCGCCGATATCCTGGTCGACGATAACAGCAGCTGGGCGCTTAAGCCGCTGGCGCTGATCGATCTGCCCTTTTCCGCCGTGCTGGATACGCTGCTGCTGCCGTGGGACTACGCGCGCAGCGACGACGACAAATCGATCGACTCCCCGCGTGAGCGTATTCTTCAGAGCGAAAAGCTGAACCACACGCAGGAGAATCTGGCGCAGGCCGCGCCTTTTCCTGCGGCTACGCCGACACAGTAAAGAGCTGTCGCCAGCCGTCGACCTCACGCATAAAGGCGATCAGCCGCCCGTCCGGCGACCAGACGACCGCGTCGCCGCTCGGCGGCTGTTCGCTGCGTTCGGTGAGCGGCTGACAGACGCCGTTTTCGATATCGCAGCGCATCACCTGATTGTCACTGATAAAGGCGACGGCCGCGCCCTGCGGGTGCCAGCTAAACGCCGACTGCACCGAATGCGCCAGCCGCGTCACCTGACGCGGTGCGCCGCCGTTGGGCGACACCGTCCAGAGCTGCACCACATCCTGCTCGTCCGCCATTAAAAAGGCGATGGCGCTGCCGTCTGGCGCGCTGCGCAGCCAGTGGCGCGGCTGCTGGGCAAGCCCGCGCGTCGTAAAGGTCAGCCGGCGCTGTCGCACGCCGGCAGGCGGCGCAGGCAGACTGCTCTCCGTTCCCTCCAGCGGTTCGTCGCCCGGCATGGCGTACGCCTCCAGCGCCTCCGGCAGATCGACAATAAAAACTTCCGGCTGTTTTTCGCCAGCGGCGGAGATCGTATCGCCGATAAAGGCGACAGCCCAGCGCTGCCAGCTGCCGTCTGGCCTCTGGTAGCCGCGCGCGCCGATCCAGCCCTCTTCATAGGCGCGGTTAATCTCGTCGCTGTCCGGGCGTGGCGCCGCAGTGGTACGGCTGACCAGTACGCAGAAGTGGCTGCCGCTGTATTCGCGCGGATGCTGTTTGATCGGCGCGACTGCGCGCAGCGGCAGCGCGATGCCGACGTTACGCAGATCCTCTTTCGGGTCTCTCTCGTGCATCACATGATCGTTATAGGTGAAGCTGACGCGCGTGCCGTCCGGGCTGTAGAGATGCACATGCGAGCCGCCGCGCAGCGCGCCGGGCGTAAAGGGCGGCGTGATGTCGCAGGCGTCGAGGTTTTCCGCGCGGCCGTTTTGCACGATGACGCCGCGCCGGTGATGAAAATCGTAGTGCCAGCTCTCGTCAGGCTGTTCCGGGCCGTGAATGCAGAGATAGCGCGGCGGCAGATCCGGACTGACGGTGACGACCCCCACGTGCGCGCCGTCGGTCGCGCGATAGAGCACCTCGACCTCGCCGGTCTGCACATTGACGCGCTCAATGGTGTCGCTGGTAAAAGAGGCGCCCGATGGACGCACGTCAAAGGCCAGCCACAGACTGTCGGCGGTCCAGACGTTGCTGTTGGTCAGCTGGTGATGTCGCGGGCTAAAGGTGATCTGTTTTTCGCGCATAGGGCAACCTGACTAAAAATGTTGCCCCACACGCTACGCCAAAAGCGTTAAAGATGCAGCTCTGATTTCGGCTGCGGTGCGGCAACGCCCTCGATCGCCCGTTTACGCCCAACCAACAGCCCAAGCACGCCGCCGAGGATGAGCGCGCCTGCCACAATCAGCAGGCCGTCGTTATAGCTGTTGGTGGCATCTTTGATGCGCCCCATGACCGGCGGAAAAGCCAGCCCGGCGATATTCGCCACCGCATTGATCAGCGCTACCGACGCGGCGCCCGCCACGCCAGAGACCGTTTCGGTGGTCACCGCCCAGAATACCGGCGTGATGGCCCAGTTCAGGCCGACCATCAGCACCAGCAGCAGATACGCCATCCACTGTTGCGGCGCCGCCAGCGCCGCCAGCAGCAGCAGGCCCGCCGCCATCAGCGGCAAGCCGAGATGGCGCGCCCGCTCGCCGGTGCGATCGGAGTGGCGGCCGTTAAGGTACATAAAAATGCAGGCGAAGAGAAAAGGCACCGCCGACAGCAGACTAACCGTCAGGTTGCTGCGCTCCGCCGCGACCGCTTTAACGATCATCGGCAGAAAAAGCGTAATGCCGATGGTGCCGAAAGCCTGCAGCAGCCACAGCAGGCTGAGCGTCCAGACGCGCCGGCTTGTTAGCGCCACGCGCCAGTTATGATCGCGTATCGCCGAGTGCTGTTCGTCGCGCGCCAGCGTCTGTTGCAGGTAGCTGCGCTGTTCCGCCGTGAGCCAGCGCGCGTTGGCGGGCGCATCGTCGAGATAGAACCAGGTGACGACGCCCAGCACGAACGCCGGGATGCCTTCCAGCAGGAAGAGCCAGCGCCAGCCTTCGACGCCCAGCATGCCGTGCAGATTTAGCAGGCTGCCGGAGAGCGGCAGACCAATCACCGACGCCAGCGCCGCGCCGATATAAAACAGCGACATGGCGCGCGCGCGGTCGCTGCGCGGATACCAGCAGCTCAGATAAAAGATGATGCCGGGCGTAAAGCCCGCCTCCGCTGCGCCGAGCAAAAAGCGCATCACGTAGAGCTGCGTCGGCGTCTGCACCAGGCTCATGCCCGCGGCGATAATGCCCCAGCTCACCATGATGCGCGCGATCCAGCGCCGCGCGCCGACGCGCGTCAACAACACGTTGCTCGGCACTTCGAAGATGATGTAGGTGACATAGAAAATACCGGCGGCGATGCCGTACATTTCGGCGGTCATCGCCAGATCGGCGTTCATTTGCAGCGCGGCGACCGAGATATTGGCGCGGTCGATATAGGCAATGAGATAAAGCACCATGATAAAAGGCATGATGCGCAGGTTCATTTTCTTAATGGTGCTGAGGTGAAGAGAGTTGTTCATCGCAAGGTCCTCAGTTCGGATAGCGTAGCAGCAATTAACAATTTGATTTTAAACTGTTAAATTGTCATGCCGCAGCCTGTGGCGACAGGGAATCGCCTTTACAGCTGCGTTCGATCATCAGCGCTGCGACGCTGCGCGACCGACCTTTACTAGCGAATTGATTTCAGCTGATAAGAGTGAGGCTGATTGTAGTACCCAAAAAGAAAGTTGTACTACAATGGAGATCACAAAACAGACAATGCGAGCCAGCTGACCCGCCTTGAAAGTGAAAAGTGCGACGCAGGACGGCGGAATGCCGTCCGTGAAGGATTAAAGCACCAGCTCTTCGATAGCGTGCGCGACGCCATCTTCCATGTTGGTTTTGGTGACAAACTGCGCGATCTGCTTAACAGAGTCGATCGCGTTACCCATCGCGACGCCCGTGCCGGCGTACTCGATCATCGCCAGGTCGTTCTCCTGATCGCCAATCGCCATCACTTCGTCACGCGCCAGGCCCAGCTTCTCCGCCAGCATTTTAACGCCCTGGCCTTTATTGACGCGGCGATCGAGGATCTCCAGGTAATAAGGCGCGCTCTTGAGAATGGTGTAGTTCTGCTGCGCTCTGGCGGGCAGACGCTGAATAGCACTATCCAGCAGATCGGGTTTGTCGATCATCATCAGCTTGGGAAAACGCGTGGCGCGGTCCATCTCTTCCACAGCGCGATAGCGCACCGGAATGCCGGTCAGGCTCGCCTCATGAATGGTGTATTCGCTGAGATCTTTGTTCGGCGTATAGAGCGAGGATTTGTCGAACGCCTGGAAATGCACGCCCAGCTCGCGCGACAGTTGTTCAATATAGAGATAGTCGTCAAAACCCAGCGTGATTTCCGCCACGCACTCGCCATCTTTCGCCTGCTGCACCAGCGCGCCGTTGTAGCTGATGCAGTACTGACCGTCGTCGACCAGGCCGAGCTCCATCAGGTAGCGCTGGATCCCTACGTATGGACGACCGGTCGCCAGCACCACGGCAACGCCTTTTTTATGCGCGCGATCGATAGCCGATTTAACGCCAGCGGTAATCTCGTGCTGCGGGTTAAGCAGCGTGCCGTCCATATCAATTGCAACCAGTTTAATCGCCATAGCTTCCTCGTTGAGACAGGGTTTGGCTTAAATGCTAGCGCGATTCAGCTCACTATGACCAGTTTCGCGGCATTTCAGGCATAAAAAAACCCTTCCGGATGGGAAGGGTTTCCAGGCCATGGGCCACTCAAAACGCGAGTGGCATGGACAGAGGAGCAAAGCGTCCCGCGACAAGGATGTCGCGGGCCGAGCGAGCAAGGATGCCTTGAGCGACTTTGCGATCGGTCCAGGCCACCCGCGCCTGCACCTTGTCTTGAAGCAGCGCTTAAATATCGATATTCGCCGCTTTCAGGGCGTTCTCTTCGATAAAGGCGCGGCGCGGTTCAACCGCATCGCCCATCAGCGTGGTGAAGAGCTGATCGGCGGCGATGGCGTCCTTGATGGTGACGCGCAGCATGCGACGGCTGTCCGGATCCATCGTGGTTTCCCACAGCTGCTCGGCGTTCATCTCGCCCAGACCTTTATAACGCTGTACCGACAGACCGCGACGCGACTCTTTCACCAGCCATTCGATGGCCTGCTCAAAGCTGGCGACCGGCTGACGGCGCTCGCCGCGCTCGATGTAGGCGTCTTCCTCAATCAGGCCGCGCAGCTTCTCGCCCAGCGCGTTGATTTTACGGTACTCCGGTCCCTGAATGAACTCGGCGTCCAGCGTATAATCGGTGTCGACGCCGTGCGTGCGCACGCGCAGAACCGGTTCGAAGATGTTCTGCTCGCGGTTTTCGCGTACCTGAGCGACATAGCTGCTGCCGTGCGTTTCGCGCTCGGCCAGGAAAGCCACCAGCGCGTCCAGCCAGGCCTGAACCTCAGCTTCATTGGTCAGATCGCTCAGCGTTGGGTGATAAACCAGCGCGCGCAGCAGCGCAACCGGATAGCGGCGCTCCATACGCTTGATCATCTTCTGCGTGCTGTTGAACTCCGCGACCAGATTCTCCAGCGGCTCGCCGCCCAGCGCCGGCGCGCTGGCGTTGGTGTGCAGCGTCGCGCCGTCAAGGGCGATGGCGATCTGATACTGATCCATCGCCTCATCGTCTTTGATGTACTGCTCCTGCTTGCCTTTCTTCACCTTGTAGAGCGGCGGCTGCGCGATATAGACGTGGCCGCGCTCGATGATTTCCGGCATCTGACGATAGAAGAAGGTCAACAGCAGCGTACGGATGTGCGAGCCGTCGACGTCAGCATCGGTCATAATGATGATGCTGTGATAGCGCAGCTTGTCCGGGTTGTATTCGTCGCGGCCGATACCGCAGCCCAGCGCGGTGATCAGCGTCGCCACTTCCTGCGAAGAGAGCATCTTGTCGAAGCGCGCTTTCTCTACGTTAAGGATTTTACCCTTCAGCGGCAGAATCGCCTGGTTCTTACGGTTACGGCCCTGTTTGGCCGAGCCGCCTGCGGAGTCACCCTCCACCAGGTAGATTTCAGAGAGCGCCGGATCGCGCTCCTGGCAATCCGCCAGCTTGCCCGGCAGACCCGCCAGATCGAGCGCACCTTTACGGCGCGTCATTTCGCGAGCGCGACGGGCCGCTTCACGGGCGCGGGCGGCGTCAATGATCTTGCCGACGACAATTTTGGCGTCGCTCGGGTTTTCCAGCAGGTATTCGCTCAGCAGTTCGTTCATCTGCTGTTCCACCGCCGATTTCACTTCGGACGAGACCAGTTTGTCTTTGGTCTGCGAAGAGAACTTCGGATCCGGCACTTTAACCGACACTACCGCGACCAAACCTTCACGGGCATCGTCGCCGGTGGCGCTGACTTTCGCTTTCTTGCTGTAGCCTTCTTTGTCCATATAGGCGTTCAGGGTACGCGTCATCGCCGCGCGGAAGCCCGCCAGGTGCGTACCGCCGTCGCGCTGCGGAATGTTGTTGGTGAAGCAGTAGATGTTCTCCTGGAAGCCGTCATTCCACTGCAGCGCCACTTCCACGCCAATGCCGTCTTTCTCGGTGGAGAAATAGAACACATTCGGATGAATAGGGGTTTTGTTCTTATTCAGGTACTCGACGAACGCCTTGATGCCGCCATCGTAATGGAAGTGATCGTTTTTGCCGTCACGCTTGTCTTCCAGACGAATCGATACGCCGGAGTTCAGGAACGAGAGTTCGCGCAGGCGCTTCGCCAGGATGTCATATTCGAACTCGACAACGTTGGTGAAGGTTTCATGGCTCGGCCAGAAACGCACGCGGGTGCCGGTCAGATCGGTTTCGCCGGTGACGTTCAGCGGCGCCTGCGGCACGCCGTGCACGTAAGTTTGCTGGTGCACTTTGCCTTCGCGACGAATGGTCAGCTCCAGCTTTTGCGACAGAGCGTTAACAACCGAGACGCCCACGCCGTGCAGACCGCCCGATACTTTATAGGAGTTGTCGTCGAACTTACCGCCTGCGTGCAGCACGGTCATGATCACTTCCGCAGCGGAAACGCCCTCTTCTTCGTGAATGCCGGTGGGAATGCCACGGCCATCATCCTGAACGGAAACGGAATTATCGGCGTGAATGGTCACGACGATATCACTACAGTGACCGGCGAGCGCTTCGTCGATTGCGTTATCCACGACCTCGAATACCATGTGGTGCAGACCGGTGCCGTCATCCGTATCGCCGATATACATACCCGGACGTTTGCGTACCGCATCCAGCCCTTTCAGAACTTTGATACTTGAGGAGTCATAAGAATTCGACATCAACGTTTCTCGCTCATTTAATCTTCAGGTTGAACCGCTATTTTACCCTGTTCCACGCGGAACATCTTGCCCTTTTCGTCACTCATATCGATGACATGATCGGTGGCGATAGCGCTGACAAACACCTGAGCCTGCGTGGCTTTCAGTCGTTGCGCCAGCAGGCGCCGACGGCTGTCGTCCAGCTCGGAGGCGAAGTCATCAATCAGGTAAAGACAGCGGCGTCCGCTCTGGCGCGTCAGGAACTCGCCCTGCGCCAGACGCAATGCACACATCAATAGTTTTAACTGGCCGCGCGACAGCAGATCTTCGACCGGCGTGCCGTCGGCGCGAATGCGGAAATCCGCTTTATGCGGGCCGCTGGCGGTGTAGGTCAGCGCGCGATCGCGCTCGAAATTGCGCTCCAGCAGATCGCCGTAGGCGCTCTCTTTGTCCCAGCCGCGCTGGAAAGAGAAATTCAGCGCGAACTCCGGCAAAAACTGCCCGCAGGTGGCGACGATCTCCGCCGAAATGGCTTCGCTGTATTCCGCGCGCCACTGGCTGATCTGTTCCGCCAGCGGCACCAGCTCCTGGTCCCAGGCACGGATTTGGCTATAGCGCGTGACCTGGCGCAGCGCGGCGTTGCGCTGCTTCAGCAGGCGACGCAAATTGCTCCAGGCGTTGAAGAAACCGGGCGTGTTGTGAAAACAGCCCCAATCGACATAGGCTCTACGGTATTTGGGGCCGCCGTTGAGCAAAGTAAACCCCTCGGGGGTAATTAACTGCATCGGCAGCAGCTGCGCCAGCTCGGCGACTTTATGACCGTCGCTGCCGTCGATACGCACCTTGCTGTCGCCCGCGCGGTTTTTGGTCAGGCCGACCGAAATCTCCCGCTCGCTGCCCTCAATGCGGCCGTGCAGCACAAAGGCGGCTTCGTCGTGGCGGATCACGCGCCCCGCCTGCAGGCTGCGAAACGCGCGGCCATGGCCAAGCGTGTAGATCGCCTCCAGCACGCTGGTTTTGCCGCTGCCGTTCGCGCCGACCAGGAAGTTAAACCCCGGCGCCAGAGCCAGATCGGCCTGCTCGATATTACGAAAGTCTTTGATAAGGAGGCGGGTTAAAGCCATGAATCAGTCCAGCGTGAAGGGCACAAAGAGGTATCGCCTTTGAGCGGCCTGTGGCCAACGGCGAAGCCCGATAACGGCCTCACCACTACCAGGCCGATTCTACCTCACCAGGCCGTCGGCGTCGCAGCCAGTCTGGTTGCGGCCAGCGCGCAGGCCCTGGGAGCATACTGACGTATGTGACCAGGGACGAGCACTGCCCGCGACCAGAATGGCAAGTAAGCCAGGCCGATATATTCTACAAGCGCATGGGCATCACGACGTAGGCGGCTGCCGGGCTGGCGAGATCTTCTATCTGCACGCTCGACACCGAATCGGTCAGCAGCAGACGCACATTCTCGCACTTCAGCGCGTTTAGCACGTCCAGCACGTAGCTGACGTTAAAGCCGATCTCCAGCTCGCTGCCGCCATAGGTCACGTCCAGCATCTCTTCCGCTTCTTCCTGTTCAGGGTTGTTAGCGGTGATCTTCAGCTGATTCTCGGTGATATAGAGGCGTACGCCGCGGAATTTCTCATTCGAGAGAATCGCCGCGCGCGCGAAGGCCTGCTTGAGGATATCGCAGCCCGCTTCCAGCGATTTGTCCGGATTTTTCGGCAGGACGCGGCGATAGTCGGGGAAGCGACCGTCCACCAGCTTCGACGTAAAGATAAAGTCGCCAACGTGCGCGCGGATATTGCTGCTGCCGATCTGCAGCTGCAGCGGCGTTTCGCCGCCGTCCAGCAGACGCACCAGCTCAATGACTCCTTTACGCGGCACGATCACCGAATGGTTCGGCAGCGCCTGACCAATCGGCATCGAGCAGACCGCCAGACGGTGGCCGTCGGTGGCGACGGTACGCAGCTCTTCGCCTTCGGTCTCAAACAGCATGCCGTTGAGGTAGTAGCGCACGTCCTGATGGGCCATGGAGAACTGCGTCGCCTCGATCAGACGCTTCAGCGTCGCCTGCGGCAGCGTAAACTCTACTTCGCTCTGCCAGTCGTCCAGATTAGGAAAGTCGCTGGCCGGCAGGGTCGAGAGCGAAAAGCGGCTGCGCCCGGAGCGAACCAGCATGCGTTCGCCTTCCAGCGTAACGTTAATCTCCGCGCCCTCGGGCAGTCCGCGACAGATGTCGAGGAATTTACGCGCCGGGACAGTGGTGGCGCCCGGCTCGTGCGGCTGGGTCAGCGCCACGCGCGCCACCATCTCCATTTCCAGATCGGTGCCGGTCAGCAACAGCGTGCCGTCGTTGACCTGCATCAGCAGATTTCCCAGGATCGGCAGCGTCGGGCGCCCGCCTAACGGGCCGCTGACTTGCTGCAGCGGCTTTAGCAACTGCTCACGTTCAACAATAAATTTCATAGCGTCAGGAGGATAAAGTTCGGATGAGATTAGAGAAATCTTCTTTTATGTCGTGGCTCTCTTCGCGCAGCTGCTCGATTTTACGGCAGGCGTGAAGCACCGTGGTATGGTCGCGGCCGCCGAACGCGTCGCCGATCTCCGGCAGACTGTGGTTCGTCAGCTCTTTCGCCATCGCCATCGCCATCTGGCGTGGGCGCGCGACCGAGCGCGAACGGCGCTTGGACAGCAGATCCGCGACCTTAATTTTGTAATACTCGGCCACCGTCTTCTGGATATTGTCGATGGTGACCAGCTTTTCCTGCAGCGCCAGCAGATCGCGCAGCGCTTCGCGCACAAAATCAATAGTGATGGCGCGGCCGGTAAAGTTGGCGTTGGCGATCACGCGGTTCAGCGCCCCTTCCAGCTCACGAACGTTGGAGCGCAGACGTTTGGCGATAAAAAAGGCGACCTCGCCCGGCAGACGAATATCGTTCTCATCCGCTTTTTTCATCAGAATCGCCACGCGCGTTTCCAGCTCTGGCGGCTCGATGGCGACCGTCAGGCCCCAGCCGAAGCGCGACTTCAACCGATCTTCCACGCCGTTGATCTCTTTAGGATAACGGTCTGAGGTCAAAATGATCTGCTGATTGCCTTCCAGCAGCGCGTTGAAGGTGTGGAAAAACTCCTCCTGCGAGCGCTCTTTATTGGCGAAGAACTGAATGTCATCGATAAGCAGCGCGTCGACGGAGCGGTAGTAGCGCTTGAACTCTTCAATAGCGTTGTTTTGCAGCGCCTTCACCATATCCTGCACAAAGCGCTCGGAGTGCATATAGACCACTTTGGCATTTGGCTTGCGCGCGATGATGCCGTTGCCGACCGCGTGCAGCAGGTGGGTTTTGCCCAGGCCGGTGCCGCCATAAAGAAAGAGCGGGTTATAGGCGCCGCCGGGATTGTCCGCCACCTGACGCGCCGCCGCGCGCGCCAGCTGGTTGGATTTACCCTCAACGAAGTTATCGAAGTTGTGGCGGTTATTCACATTCGAGCGGTAGGTCACATCGGCCGGCGCCGGAACGTTGTCCCAGCTTGGGCGCAGGATCTGCGCGGGCGCGGGACGGCTCTCGACCGGGGCGGGCGCGCTGACGCTCGCCATCGCCGGCTGGCTCATCGCCGCAGGCTGCTGCTGTACGGAACGCGTCCCGACTTCGAAACGCAGCAAAGGCACGTCTACGCCGCAGAATTCGTTCAGCAGCCCATTGATGTTATTGATGTATTTATCTCGTACCCAGTCGAGCACAAACCGATTTGGTGCATACAAGGCCAGCGTATTGTCGTTTAACTCCGCCTGCAGCGGTCGAATCCACATGCTGAATTCGGTGGCAGGAAGCTCATCCTGCAAACGGGCAAGACACTGTTGCCAGAGCGTAAGTGACACGGCGGACTCCACTTGTACAAAATCGATAAGAAATAGTAGGCGCTAATAAAGAAACGTTCATTTTTGACACAGACGGTAGAAAGCGCCTGCGACCGCTATCAGCGGTTTCCGTCCCTGGGATCGCGACCGGATCGTCAGCGGAAGGGCGGATCATAGCGCAAAGCGAGGCAGAGATCTTCACTTTCTACACAGTTTTGATCCTTTTTATCCACAGGCCGTGGACAGGTAAAACAGTTTACGCCTGCTGGTGAAAAAAGCTGCGGGGATCGTCAGAAAATAGGGCTTTTTCAGGCGGCCTCTCGTTTTTGCGGTAATTTTCAGCGGCCCGATCGTAAGAAGATCCCGCGGGATCCTTGCGCTTTAAAGCGGAGACCGTATAATTCTTCCCCCGGCGTTGTCGCGTTATGCCCAATGCCCGGACTCAGCGGGCTGTATCCGGGCTTCCAGGTACCGCGACCAGCGAAGTAAATTGACTCCGGACTGTACAATTATTACAATCCCGCCTCTTTATTAAAGACACATTGAGGCGTCGGTCGTTTTACTGGCCCAAAAACGCGTCACCCAGTGAAATTTTTCAAGTTTAGGTAGAAATCGCCATGAAACGCACTTTTCAACCGTCCGTACTGAAGCGCAACCGTTCTCACGGCTTCCGTGCTCGTATGGCAACCAAAAATGGTCGTCAGGTTCTGGCACGTCGTCGTGCTAAAGGCCGTTCTCGTCTGACCGTTTCTAAGTAATAAAAGCTAACCCTCGTGGTTAAGCTCGCATTTCCCAGGGAGTTACGTTTGTTAACTCCCACTCATTTCACTTTCGTCTTCCAGCAGCCACAACGGGCTGGCACGCCGCAAATCACCATCCTCGGCCGCCTTAATTCGCTGGGGCATCCCCGCATCGGTCTTACCGTCGCTAAAAAGCACGTCAAGCGCGCGCACGAACGCAACCGGATCAAACGTTTGACCCGCGAAAGCTTTCGTCTGCTTCAGCATGAACTGCCGGCGATGGATTTCGTCGTTGTGGCGAAAAAGGGGATTGCCGATCTCGACAACCGTATGTTGGCGGAAGCGTTGGAGAAGTTATGGCGTCGTCACTGTCGCCTGGCGCGCGGCTCCTGATCGTCCTGATCCGCGTCTATCAGCGCGGCATCAGCCCCTTGCTGGGACCACACTGTCGGTTTCAGCCAACCTGTTCTCATTATGGAATTGAGGCGTTACGCAGGTTTGGCCTGATAAAAGGCAGTTGGTTGACATTCAAACGCGTATTAAAATGCCACCCTTTGAACCCGGGTGGTGACGATCCTGTGCCGCCAAAAAACCTTTGATACCAGAGAACATTAACGATGGATTCGCAACGCAATCTTTTTCTCATCGCTTTTCTGTTCGTGTCTTTCATGATCTGGCAAGCCTGGCAGACGGACCACGCTCCGCAGCCGCAGCAGACCCAGACCACGCAAAACACCAACAGCGCAGCAGGTGATGCCGCCAGCCAGGGCGTACCGGCCAGCGGCCAGGGCAAAACGATCACCGTTAAGACTGATGTCCTGTCATTGAATATCAACACCCGCGGTGGCGATGTCGAGCAAGCTCAGCTGCTGACCTACCCGGACAAACTGGGTTCCGACCAGCCGTTCCAGTTGCTGGAGACCACGCCATCCTTCGTTTATCAGGCACAGAGCGGGCTCACTGGCCGCAATGGTCCGGATAACCCGAACAACGGCGCGCGTCCGCTGTTCACCGCCGCACAGGATCACTTCGAAATGGCCGACGGCCAGACCGAACTGCGCGTGCCGATGACCTACACCGCGGAAAACGGCGTGGTTTACACCAAAACCTTCGTTTTAAAACGCGGCGAATTCGCGGTGGACGTGAACTACAACGTCAACAACACCACGCAGCAGCCGCTGGAAGTGTCGCTGTTCGGCCAGCTGAAGCAGACCATCGATCTGCCTAAGCACCGCGATACCGGCAGCAACAACTTTGCGTTGCATACCTTCCGCGGCGCGGCCTACTCCACCAGCGAAGAGAAGTACGAAAAGTACAAATTCGACACCATCGCGGATAACGAAAACCTCAGCGCCACCACCAGCAACGGCTGGGTTGCGATGCTGCAGCAATACTTCGCTACCGCATGGGTGCCGCGTACCGCTGGCAACAATTCGCTCTATACCAGCAACCTGGGCAACGGCATTGCGGCGATCGGCTACAAATCCGCGCCGGTCACTGTGGCTGCGGGTCAGCAGCAGGATCTGGGCGCAACGCTGTGGGTCGGTCCGGAAATTCAGGACAAGATGGCTGCCGTCGCGCCGCATCTCGACCTGACCGTCGACTACGGCTGGCTGTGGTTTATCTCTCAGCCGCTGTTTAAGCTGCTGAAATTTATCCACAGCTTTATCGGCAACTGGGGCTTCTCCATCATCGTCATCACCTTTATCGTGCGCGGTATCATGTACCCGCTGACGAAGGCGCAGTACACCTCGATGGCGAAAATGCGCATGCTGCAGCCGAAGATTCAGGCGATGCGTGAGCGCCTGGGCGACGACAAGCAGAAGCAGAGCCAGGAGATGATGGCACTGTATAAGGCGGAGAAGGTCAACCCGCTGGGCGGCTGCCTGCCGCTGGTGATTCAGATGCCGATCTTCCTTGCGCTTTACTACATGCTGTCTGGTTCGGTGGAGCTGCGCCACGCGCCGTTTATCCTCTGGATCCATGACCTGTCGGCGCAGGACCCCTACTACATCCTGCCGATTCTGATGGGCATCACCATGTTCTTCATTCAGAAGATGTCACCGACCACCGTGACCGATCCGATGCAGCAGAAGATCATGACCTATATGCCGGTTATCTTTACCGTGTTCTTCCTGTGGTTCCCGTCAGGTCTGGTGCTGTACTACATCGTCAGCAACCTGGTAACCATTCTCCAGCAGCAGCTGATTTATCGCGGGCTGGAAAAGCGCGGTCTGCACAGCCGCGACAAGAAGAAGGCGTAACGCGCTTACGCTCGTCTGACAATCTGGTTTACCCTAAGGCGGTCAATAAGACCGCCTTATTTTTTAGCGAGAGAAAATCCCATGAGCCACAGCGATACTATCGTCGCCCAGGCGACGCCTCCCGGACGCGGCGGCGTCGGTATTTTGCGTATCTCCGGCGCGCGCGCCGCCGAGGTGGCGCAGCAGGTGCTCGGCAAGCTGCCGAAGGCGCGCTACGCCGATTATCTGCCCTTTAAAGACGCCGACGGCAGCGTGCTGGATCAGGGCATCGCGCTGTGGTTTCCCGGCCCGAACTCCTTTACCGGCGAAGATGTGCTGGAACTGCAGGGCCACGGCGGCCCGGTGATCCTCGATCTGCTGCTGAAGCGCATCGTGGCGCTGCCTGGCGTGCGCATCGCCCAGCCGGGCGAGTTTTCCGAGCGCGCCTTTCTCAATGACAAGCTCGACCTGGCGCAGGCCGAGGCGATCGCCGACCTGATTGACGCCAGCTCTGAGCAGGCGGCGCGTTCCGCGGTCAATTCGCTGCAGGGCGCCTTTTCGACTCGCATCAACCAGCTGGTGGAGGCGCTGACCCACCTGCGCATCTACGTCGAAGCGGCGATCGACTTCCCCGATGAAGAGATCGATTTTCTTTCCGACGGTAAAATCGAAGCGCAGCTGGATGAGGTGATCGTCGATCTCGACGCCGTACGCGCCGAAGCGCGTCAGGGCAGCCTGCTGCGCGAAGGCATGAAAGTGGTGATCGCGGGCCGGCCAAACGCGGGTAAATCAAGCCTGTTGAATGCGCTGGCGGGACGCGAAGCGGCGATCGTTACCGATATCGCCGGCACCACGCGCGACGTGCTGCGCGAACATATTCATATCGACGGCATGCCGCTGCATATCATCGACACCGCCGGGCTGCGCGAGGCCAGCGACGAGGTCGAACGTATCGGCATCGAGCGCGCCTGGCAGGAGATTGAGCAGGCGGATCGCGTGCTGTTTATGGTAGACGGCACCACCACCGACGCCACGGAAGCGGCGCAGATCTGGCCCGACTTCGTTTCACGCCTGCCAGCGGCGTTGCCGATTACCGTCGTGCGCAATAAGGCGGACGTCACTGGCGAAACACTGGGTCTGACAGAAGTAAATCATCACTCACTTATTCGTCTTTCGGCGCGCACCGGCGCGGGCGTGGATGCGCTGCGCGACCATCTGAAACAGTCGATGGGCTTTTCCGGCAATATGGAAGGCGGCTTCCTGGCGCGTCGACGTCATCTTCAGGCGCTGGAGTTAGCAGCTACTCACTTGCAGCAGGGCAAGGCGCAACTGTTGGGCGCGTGGGCGGGCGAGCTACTGGCGGAAGAGCTGCGGCTGGCGCAGCAGGCGCTGAGCGAGATCACCGGCGAGTTTACCTCCGATGATTTGCTGGGACGGATATTTTCCAGTTTCTGTATTGGGAAATGATCGGAAGCAGCGTCAATTTGTGCACTTTCGCCCTGCTCCTCAGTCAAACGCCGCCTGTTTGCACCTTTGCTATTTGGCGGCGAATCGCCATTGGGGTATAAACGATAAGCACCGGTTTTCCCGGATACGCCTTCACAATGGCATGTCTCAGGCGGCTGCTTCCGCCTGACCAAGGAGAGTAGAATGCATACACCGCTCGACAACACCGCGCTCGACCAACTGTTTAACGAAGCACGCACCCATAGCTACTGGCAGGACAAACCCCTTGAAGCCGGCATTCTGGAGCAGCTCTACGCGCTGACCGCCCTTGGCCCGACTTCGGCCAACTGCTCGCCGGGCCGCTTTGTATTTGTCGCCTCGCAGGAAGGCAAAGAGAAGCTGAAGCCGGCGCTCTCATCCGGCAATGTGGAAAAGACCATGACCGCGCCGGTGACGGTCATCGTCGCCCACGATATGGCGTTTTACGATCGGCTGCCGCAGCTGTTTCCGCACGCCGATGCGCGCAGCTGGTTTACCGGCAGCCCGGAACTGGTGAAAGAGACCGCCTTTCGCAACAGCAGCCTGCAGGCGGGCTATCTGATCCTGGCCGCGCGCGCGCTCGGGCTGGATGCCGGTCCGATGTCCGGTTTCGATCCCGCGAAAGTTAACGAGGCGTTCTTCGCCGGCAGCAGCTGGCAGGTAAATATGTTAATCAACCTCGGCTATGGCGATCGTGAGAAGCTGCATCCGCGCCTGCCGCGTCTGCGTTTTGAACAGGCGTGCAAACTGGCCTGACGGTAACCCGCCGCTGCGCAAGCGCGTAGCGGCCTCTCTTTTCCCGCCGCTTTTTATCAGCCGATTCTGAATATGCGTCATTCTGTTTCATGTCAGATGCAATATGCTCAGAAAATTCTTACAATGCGCCCTGATGATTAAGTGACCATTTTCACGGAGCGACAGATGGCGGGTCATTTTGTACGTTGGATGGGCGATCGCGGCATTGTCGCCGACGCCATGCGCATGCCGCAGGATGTCATCGATCAGGCGCGACAGCTGCCTGACAGATACCGCGGCCGTTTTTTGCTTGCTCGCCTGATGCTGGCGCAGCTGATGCTGCGCGTTTACGGTATCAGCACCCTTCCTGCTCTCGTTACCCACAGCAACGGCCGCCCCGCCTTTGCCGATCGCGATTTGCCCGATTTCAGCATCGCCTATGCCGGCAATATGGTCGGCGTGCTGCTGGCCGAAGAGGGCGGACGCGCCGGGCTGGATATGGAGATCGTACGCGCCCATAGCCGCCAGACGCAGGAGCAGCTGATGCAGTCGCTTACGTCGGGCGAGCGCGCCTGGATCAATGCGCAACAGGATTTTATGGAAGCGGTGACGCAAATCTGGACGCTGCGCCAGAGCATTCTCAAGCTGACCGGCGAAGGTAACGATAATATGGCCTCGCTGCGGCTGCAGCCCGCGGCCGGGCGTCTGCGTTCGACGAGCTATCCCGATATTCAGGCGGTGTGCGACGCCGAGCCGACGCTGGTGTGGTCATGCGCTCTGTCGCCTGCGACCCAGCGTTTGCACCTGTGGGAAATAGACGCCTCGCGCGAGTGGCATGCGCTGCGCGACGTAGAGATGAGCAAGCCCAATATCGGACCGCGCACGCTGCGTCTGGCCAGCTCGCCGCGGGAGCGCAGCCTCCATCCAGAGGTATAAAAAAGCCGCTTAAGCGGCCCTTCAGACGGCTAACAAAGCCGACAAGCGGGTGAGACGGACCGAGGAGCAAAGCGTCCCGCGCCATGGATGGCGCGGGCCGAGCTGGCAGGGATGCCGCTTTTTGCGTCTTTGCGATCGGTCCGTCTCACCCGCGTTGGCACTCTGCCCCATCAACTCAAAGGTCGCGTAAGCGACCTTCTTCTTAATGCGCGTCAATAAAGGCGATTTTCAACACGAAGAGCAGCGCCACGACCACCACGCAGGGGCTGATCTCGCGCCAGCGGCCGGTGCCCAGCTTCATCACGCAGTAGGCGATAAAGCCCAGTGCGATACCTTCGGTAATCGAAAAGCTGAACGGCATCATCGCCGCGGTCACGAAAGCCGGCACCGCTTCGGTGAGATCGTCCCAGCGCACGCGCGACAGGCTGGCGGTCATCAGCACGCCGACGTAGATCAGCGCGCCCGCAGCCGCATAGCCTGGCACCATCGCCGCCAGCGGCGACAGGAACATCACCAGCAGAAAAAGCACGCCGGTCACCACCGCCATCAGGCCGGTGCGGCCGCCGATCGCCACCCCTGACGAACTCTCGATGTAAGCGGTCACTGACGAGGTACCCGCCAGCGCGCCGGTTACCGAGCTGAAGCTATCGACAAACAGCGCCTGCTTCATGCGCGGAAACGTGCCAGTCTCATCGGTCAGGCCCGCTTTGTCGGTGACGCCGATCAGAGTACCGGAAGAGTCGAACAGGTTAACCAGCATAAAGGAGAAGATAACGCCCGCCATGCCGATATTGAACGCGCCTTTGATATCCACCTGCCCGACCACGCTGCCGATCGCAGGCGGCGCGGAGAAAAGGCCGACAAATTTCACATCGCCCAGCGCCCAGCCGATGGCCGTGGTGATCACCATCGAGATCAGCACCGCCGCATGGATATTGCGCGACGCCAGAATGGCGATGATAAAGAAGCCGAGCGCGCCCAGCAGTACGCTGTGCGAGGTGAGATTGCCGACCGCGGCGATGGTATCGGGATTCGCAACGATGATGCCGGCGTTCTTCAGCCCCATCATGGCGATAAACAAACCGATACCGGCGGTGATGCCAACGCGCAGGCTCAGCGGGATATTGGCGATCATCCAGTAGCGCACGCGCAGCAGCGTCAGGATCAGCAGCCCCAGCGCGCCCCAGAAAATGGCGCCCATGCCCACCTGCCACGAGTAGCCCATCGCGCCAACCACCACAAAGGCGAAAAAGACGTTGAGCCCCATCGCCGGCGCCAGCGCTACCGGCAGATTGGCGAACAGGCCCATCAGAATACTGCCGAATGCGGCGATAAGGCAGGTTGTGACGAATACCGCCTGGGTATCCATGCCTGCCACGCCAAGAATCTGCGGGTTAACAAAGACGATGTAGACCATCGTCAGAAAAGTGGTGACACCGGCAATAATCTCGGTGCGTACCGTAGTGCCATGTTCCTGCAGCTTAAAAACGCGCTGCAAAAGGCCTTGTTTACTCATGCCAACGATCCTGATGAAAAGAACTCGGCGCGTATCCTGACCGCTTTGCAGCGGCAATACAATGATTTTTCGCAACCGTTTCCGGGATCGCAATCTGCGTCGATTAGGTTAAAGTGTGTGCTCTCTCGAAAACAGAAGGATAGCGACAGATGGCAGTAGAGTGCGTGTTTTTTGACTGCGACGGCACCCTGGTAGACAGCGAATTGCTCTGCACCCAGGCGTACGTCAACACCTTCGCCCGCTACGGAATTAGCTGCTCGTTACAGGAGATGTTCGAAAAGTACAAAGGCGTCCAGCTCTACGACATTATTCGCGACGTCGGGGAAACGCATCACGCTACGCTGCCGCAGGCGACATTTGAAACCGACTACCGCACCGAGGTGGCGCGCCTGTTCGACGCGTCGCTGACGGAAATTCCCGGCGCGAAGGCGCTGGTGGAAAAGCTAACCGTGCCGATGTGCGTCGTATCCAACGGTACGGTAAAGAAAATGCAGCACTCGCTGGGGCTGACCGGCATGCTGCCCTGGTTTCGCGATCGCCTCTACAGCGGCTACGACATCGCGCGCTGGAAGCCCGATCCCGCGCTGATGCATTACGCCGCCGAACAGATGCAGGTGCCTGTCGAGCGCTGCATTCTGGTGGACGATTCCGAAGCGGGCGCCCGCGCCGGCATCGCGGCGGGCATCCCGGTATTTTACTACTGCGCGGACGCGCACAACCCTGAAATCGATCACCCGCTGGTGACGCGCTTTACCGATATGGCCGAGCTGCCCGCGCTCTGGCGCGCGCGCGGCTGGCGGCTGGTCGCCGACTCATCCGCCGCGATTTAACCAATCGCGCCCAGCGAATCGTCGTTGCCCTGCTTTTTCGGCAGTAAAAAGAGCGTGGCGACGATATCCAGCAGGTAGATCAGCGCCAGCAGCGTGATCGCCGCGGTAAACGAAATTTTCGCCGCCAGCAGGCCGATTACCAGCGGGCCGAAGCCGCCGACGCCGCGCCCGAGGTTGAACAAGACGTTCTGCGCCGTGGCGCGCGCCTGCGGCGGGAAAGTGTCGGAGATCAGCGCGCCATAGCCGCCAATCATGCCGTTGACGAACATCCCCATCAGGGCGCCGGTAAACAGCATTACGGTGGGATCGCGCAGCTGCGCGTAGATCACCACCATCGCCACGGCGCCGAACTGATAAAGCAGGAAAATTTTCCAGCGCGCAAAGCGGTCCGCCAGCACGCCGAACAGCCAGATGCCGAAGGTCATGCCGACCACGGTGACCGCGGTCCATAAGCCCGATTTGGTCAGGCTGAAGCCGAAGTTAGCGGAGAGATAGCTCGGCATCCAGATCATCAGCCCGTAATAGCCGAAGTTCTGCACCGAGGTCAGGATAAAGATGCCGAGGCTCGCTTTCGCGGTGGCGCGATCCTGCACCAGCATTTTCAGGCGCGCGGCGAACGACAGCGACGGCGTCAGCTTCGCCTGGCGGGTAAAGGCCTCCGGCTCGCCCATGCTGCGCCGCAGCACAAACGAGAACAGCGCAGGCAGCAGACCGACCAGAAACATGCCGCGCCAGCCGATCACGCCCAGCAGCGGCGGCGTGATAAAGGCCGCCAGCAGCACGCCAAGCTGCCAGCCGATACCGACCCACGCCGAGGCGCGGTTGCGCTTTTCCGCCGGCCAGGCTTCGGCAATCAGCGCCATGCCGATGCCGAACTCGCCGCCCAGCCCCATTCCCGCCAGCGTGCGGTACGCCAGCAGATCCCAGTAGCCCTGCGCCACCGCGCACAGTCCGGTGAAAATCGAGAACATCAGAATGGTGACGGTGAGGATGCGAATGCGGCCAAAACGATCGCTGAGATGGCCGAACAGAATACCGCCCACCACCGCGCCAATCAGCGTCCAGGTAACCAGCGAGCCCGCCTGCGACGGATCCAGCGCCAGCGACAGGCTAATCGCCGGCAGCATAAATCCCAGGATCAGCAGATCGAATCCATCCATCGCGTAACCGCTGACCGCGGCCAGCATCGCCTTCGCAGGCGTTACGCTCTGCTTACTGCGGGAAAGAGACATGAATCAGCACCTTGATAGAGAAAAAGTGCGCCAAGTATATAAAGGAAACGGTTGCGTGGGACAGAAAAAGCGGCGGGCCGTGCGCCAGCCAGCGCACGGCGGAGAAGCATCAGGAGGGTTTATTGGAGCCGTCGTCGCCGGAGAGCAGCTCATCAAGCTTATCGCCGCCGACGTGGCGGAAATCCTGACCTTTTACGAAGTAGAAGATGATTTCACAGATGTTCTGACAGCGATCGCCGATTCGCTCGATGGCGCGGGCGCAGAACAGCGCGGTCAGCACGCTCGGGATGGTGCGCGGATCTTCCATCATGTAGGTCATCAGCTGACGCACGATGCCTTCGTACTCTTTGTCGACCTTTTTGTCTTCGCGGTAGATCTGGATCGCTTCGGTCAGATCCATGCGCGCGAAAGCGTCCAGCACGTCGTGCAGCATCTCCACGGTATGGCGGCCCAGCGACTCCAGGCTGACCAGCAGCGGCATATGCTGCTGGCCGAATTTTTCCAGCGCGGTGCGGCTGATTTTTTCCGCTACGTCGCCGATGCGCTCCAGCTCGGAGATGGTTTTGATGATCGCCATCACCAGACGCAGGTCGCTGGCGGTGGGCTGGCGTTTGGCGATGATGCGCACGCAGGCTTCATCAATCTCCACTTCCATCATGTTGACCTTCTGGTCGCCGTCGATCACGCGCTGCGCCAGCTCGCCGTCCAGATTGTGCATCGCGGTGATGGCGTCGGTGAGCTGCTGCTCCACCATGCCGCCCATAATCATCACCTGGGTGCGAATGTGTTCCAGCTCCGCATTGAACTGACCGGAGATATGCTTGTTCAGATTGAGGTTATCCATGTTTATCTCCTGAAAATCAGCCGTAGCGGCCGGTAATGTAATCTTCGGTCTGTTTCTGCGCCGGTTTGGTGAACAGCCGGTCGGTATCGCTGAACTCAATTAACTCGCCCAGATACATAAAGGCGGTATGGTCGGAACAGCGCGCCGCCTGCTGCATATTATGCGTCACGATGACCACGGTGTAGTCCTGCTTCAGCTCGGTGATCAGCTCTTCGATACGGCCGGTTGAGATCGGGTCCAGCGCCGAACAGGGTTCGTCCAGCAGCAGCACTTCCGGACGGATCGCAATGCCGCGCGCGATGCAGAGACGCTGTTGCTGGCCGCCCGAGAGACTGTATCCGCTCTGATGCAGCTTGTCTTTGGTTTCATTCCACAGCGCCGCTTTGCTCAGCGCCCACTGCACGCGCTCGTCCATATCGGCGCGCGACAGCTTTTCGAACAGACGCACGCCAAAGGCGATATTGTCGTAGATCGACATCGGGAAAGGGGTCGGTTTCTGGAACACCATGCCGACGCGCGCGCGCAGCAGAGCGATATCCTGGCTGGAGGCCAGAATATTGTCGCCATCCAGCAAAATGTCGCCTTCGGCGCGCTGATCGGGATAGAGCGAGTACATTTTGTTAAAGGTGCGCAGCAGGGTGGATTTGCCGCAGCCTGACGGACCGATAAACGCGGTGACCTGGTTCTTCGCGATGTCCAGGTTGATGTTCTTCAGCGCGTGAAATTTGCCGTAATAGAAGTTCAGGTTACGCACCTGGATTTTACCGCTGTTGGAAGTCGCGATACTCATTGCTCGTCTCTCTTAAACGGCGCCGCCCCAGGCAGCGCCGAAGGTTAACCGTTTTTGCTCTTGGTGAAGACTACGCGCGCCAGAATATTCAGCAGCAGCACGCAGAGCGTGATAATCAGCACGCCCGCCCAGGCCAGACTCTGCCATTCGGCAAAGGGGCTCATTGCGAACTTAAAGATGGTGACCGGCAGGTTCGCCAGCGGCTGCATCATGTCGGTGGACCAGAACTGGTTCGACAGCGCGGTAAACAGCAGCGGCGCGGTTTCGCCCGCGATACGGGCGATCGCCAGCAGCACGCCGGTCAGAATGCCCGATACCGACGCCTTCAGCGTAATCGCGGAGATCATCTTCCACTTCGGCGTGCCGAGCGCGTAGGCCGCTTCGCGCATGCTGTCCGGCACCAGCCGCAGCATGTTTTCGGTGGTGCGGATAACGATCGGAACCTGCAGCAGCGCCAGCGCGATCACGCCTGCCCAGCCGGAGAAGTGATGCATCTGCGCCACCACGATGGTGTAAACGAACAGACCCACCACGATTGACGGCGCCGAGAGCAGGATATCGTTGATAAAGCGGATCACTTCCGCCAGCGCCGACTTGCGGCCATATTCCGCCAGATAGACGCCCGCCAGGATACCCAGCGGCGTGCCGATCACCGTCGACCACAAAATCAGCAGGCCGCTGCCCGCCAGGGCGTTGGCCAGACCGCCGCCGGCGGTATTGGGCGGCGGCGTCGATTCGGTAAACAGCGACCAGCTCAGCCCGTCCACGCCGCGCGTCACGGTGGTGAACAGGATCCACACCAGCCAGAACAGGCCAAAGGCCATGGTGAGCAGCGACAGCGCCAGCGCGATCTTATTCTTGGTGCTGCGCCAGGCCTGCATTTTGCGGCGCGACGCGTCCAGTTCGGCGCGAGCCTGCAGTTCAATCGTCGTCATGAGCGCGCTCCTTCACTTTTCGCAAGGCGCAGGATCATTAATTTGGAAATGGCCAGCACGATAAAGGTGATAACGAACAGGATCAGCCCCAGCTCCATCAGCGCGGCGACATGCACGCCCGACTCGGCTTCGGCGAACTCGTTCGCCAGCGCGGAAGTGATGCTGTTGCCCGGCATAAACAGCGAAGGGCTGTCGAGCTGGTAGGTGTTGCCGATGATAAAGGTGACCGCCATGGTTTCGCCCAGCGCGCGTCCCAGACCGAGCATCACGCCGCCAATCACGCCGTTTTTGGTGAACGGCAGCACGATGCGCCAGATCACTTCCCAGGTGGTGCAGCCGATGCCGTAGGCGGACTCTTTCATCATTACCGGCGTCTGCTCGAACACGTCGCGCATCACCGAAGCGATGTAAGGAATGATCATGATCGCCAGAATGACGCCCGCCGCCAGGATGCCGATGCCGAAGGCCGGACCGGAAAAGAGCGCGCCGACAAAGGGGATGTTCGACATGATTTCGCCGACCGGCGTCTGGAAATATTCGGCAAACAGCGGCGCGAAGATAAACAGGCCCCACATGCCGTAAACGATGCTGGGGATCGCCGCCAGCAGCTCAATGGCGGTGCCGAGTGGACGGCGCAGCCAGCCAGGCGACAGCTCGGTCAGAAACAGCGCGATGCCGAAGCTCACCGGCACGGCGATAATCAGCGCAATCAGCGAGGTCACGAGGGTGCCATAGATCGGCACCAGCGCGCCAAATTCTTCGTTCGGCGCATCCCAGGTTTTGTTCCACAGGAAGGAAAACCCAAATTTCTGGATGCTTGGCCAGGAGGAGAAAATCAGGGAGACGATAATGCCGCCCAACAGCAACAGGACAATCAGCGCAGCCAGTTTAACCAGCGCGCCGAAAATCATGTCACCTTGCTTACCGGGGGCTTTGAATGCCGGCTTCGTTGCAGCCATAGAAGTCTCATTCTTCAGGGGTTGTCAGGGCGGCGCGGGGCCGCCCTTCTCGATCTGGTCGGACGCGCGTCCGACCGGAGTTGTTCGCTTACTGGTACAGCGCTTTGCCAGAACTGTCTTTGATATTGGCCTTCCAGGCGTCGCGGATCTGCTGGGTTACGCTGTCCGGCAGGGTGGCGTAATCCAGGCTGGTCGCGGTTTTATCGCCGTTTTTGTACGCCCAGTCGAAGAACTTCAGCACTTCACTGCCCTTCTCGGCATTAGCCTGATCTTTGTAAACCAGAATGAAGGTGGTTGAGGTGATCGGCCAGGCATCGTTGCCTTTCTGGAAGGTCAGGTCCTGAGCAAAGGATTTGCTCCAGTCTGCGCCTTTCGCCGCGTTGGAGAAGCTGGTTTCGCTCGGCGCGACCGGCTTGCCGTCGGCATCGACCAGTTTGGTGTAGGTCAGGTTGTTCTGCTTGGCATAGGCGTATTCGACATAGCCGATTGAACCCGGCAGACGCTGTACGAACGCCGCGACGCCGTCGTTGCCTTTGCCGCCCAGGCCAGCCGGCCAGTTAACGGTGTTGCCTTTGCCGATTTTGCTGTTCCACTCTTCGTTGACCTTCGCCAGATAGCTGGTGAAGACGAAGGAGGTGCCGGAGCCATCCGCGCGGCGCACCACGTTGATGTTGGTATCTGGCAGTTTCACGCCCGGGTTCAGCTTAGTGATCGCCGCGTCGTTCCACTTTTTGATTTTGCCCAGGTAGATGTCGCCGACGGTTTTACCGTCGAGCGTCAGTTCGCCTGATTTCACGCCCGGGATGTTGACGGCCAATACGACGCCGCCGATGACGGTCGGGAACTGAAACAGGCCGTTTTTCTGCAGGTCTTCATCTTTCATCGGCGCATCTGACGCGCCAAAATCCACGGTTTTCGCGATGATCTGCTTAACGCCGCCGGATGAACCAATGCCCTGGTAGTTGATTTTGCTACCGGTGGCTTGCTGATATTCTGCTGCCCACTTGGCATAAACCGGCGCCGGGAAAGTCCCGCCCGCGCCCGTCAGATCGGTGGCTGCAAAGGCAGAAACCGCGCTTACGGCGAGAGTGGCGGTAAGGATTCGGGCTACGGTGCTACGCATCAGTGTCATGTTCCCTCCAGGGGAGTTAATCTCAGGCTCGGAGCCGTTGTAGTTGGAGTCAGTGATTGCTGCAGGAGGGAAAATAGGACAGTTTGATGACAGTGAAATGTAGGAAATATGACAGTTATATGACAGCGAACAAAAAGTAAAAGGGCCCGTTTTCGGGCCCGCTTGTTTACTCTACCGTTACTGACTTCGCCAGGTTACGCGGCTGATCCACGTCGGTGCCTTTTATCAGCGCGACGTGATAAGAAAGCAGCTGCAGCGGCACGGTGTAGAAAATAGGCGCGATCACCTCTTCCACGTGCGGCAGAGAGATAATCTTCATGCCGTCGCTGTCGCTGAAGCCGGCGTCCTGATCGGCAAACACGTACAGCAGACCGCCGCGCGCGCGCACCTCTTCAATATTGGACTTCAGCTTTTCCAGCAGCTCGTTGTTCGGCGCCACTACGATCACCGGCATATCGGCGTCGATCAGCGCCAGCGGACCATGCTTCAGCTCGCCAGCGGCGTAGGCTTCCGCATGGATATAGGAGATCTCTTTCAGCTTGAGCGCCCCTTCCATGGCGATCGGATACTGATCGCCGCGGCCGAGGAACAGCGCATGGTGCTTGTCGGAGAAATCTTCCGCCAGCAGTTCGATACGCTTGTCCTGCGCCAGCATCTGTTCGATGCGGCTCGGCAGCGCCTGCAGGCCGTGCACGATCTCATGCTCGGTTTCCGCCGACATGCCGCGCAGGCGGCCCACTTTCGCCACCAGCATCAGCAGTACGGTAAGCTGTGTGGTAAAAGCCTTGGTCGAGGCGACGCCGATTTCGGTGCCCGCTTTGGTCATCAGCGCCAGATCCGACTCGCGCACCAGCGAAGAGCCCGCGACGTTGCAAATCGCCAGCGAACCGAGGTAGCCCAGCTCTTTGGTCAGACGCAGCGCCGCCAGCGTATCGGCGGTTTCGCCGGACTGCGACAGGGTAATCAGCAGGCTGTTTTTGCGCACGGCGGATTTGCGGTAGCGGAATTCAGAGGCGATCTCGACGTCGCAGGGAATATTCGCCAGCGATTCGAACCAGTAGCGCGCTACCATACCGGAGTTGTACGAGGTGCCGCAGGCGATGATCTGAATATGCTCGACCTGGCTCAGCAGGGCTTCGGCATGCGGCCCCAGCTCGCTGAGATCGACTTCGCCATGGCTGAAACGACCGGTTAAGGTGTTTTTAATCGCCATCGGCTGTTCGTAAATCTCTTTCTGCATATAGTGGCGATACACGCCTTTATCGCCCGCGTCATACTGCACGCTTGATTCGATCTCGGCGCGCTGCACCGCGTTGCCCGCACGATCGACGATAGTGACGTCGCGACGGCTAATCTCGGCGATGTCGCCCTCTTCCAGATAGATGAAGCGGCGCGTCACCGGCAGCAGCGCCAGCTGATCGGAGGCGATAAAGTTTTCGCCGACGCCGCGACCAATCACCAGCGGACTGCCCGAACGGGCGGCCACCAGCAGCGACGGATCGCGGCTGTCCATGATCACCATGCCATAGGCGCCGCGCAGCTGAGGAATGACGCGCAGCACGACGTCGCGCAGCGTTCCGCCCTGTTTCTGCTCCCAGTGCACCAGATGCGCCACTACTTCGGTGTCGGTTTCGGAGGCGAAGCGATAACCGCGCGCGATCAGCGCTTCACGCAGCGGCTCATGGTTTTCGATAATGCCGTTATGTACCACGATGATCTGCCCGGAGACATGCGGATGCGCGTTGGCCTCCGACGGTTCGCCGTGCGTTGCCCAGCGCGTATGAGCGATGCCGGTGCCGCCGATTAGCGGCTGCTGCTCGGCAGCCTCCGCCAGCATCTGCACTTTGCCGACGCGACGCAGTCGCGTCACGTGCCCCTGACGATCAACCACGGCCAGACCGGCCGAATCATAACCGCGATACTCCAGGCGACGCAGCCCTTCCAGCAGAATCTCTGCGATATCGCGCTGCGCTACTGCACCTACAATTCCACACATAAATGTTATTCCTGACCTGATGGCTTTCGACCATCTTTCGTTGTCATACGACCTGATAACCGGCTTTGCCGGGCTCCCCGAGCCTTGTAGAGAGTGGGGATTATTATTGTGTTACTGCGGCGGCCAGCACGCGGCTGGCTGCTAAAAATTACTTTTTCTTCGCCGGACGCTGCCAGCTCGCTTTGCTGTTCTGCTCTTTGCGGTTGTAGACCAGCGACGCCTCGGTAACGTCTTTCATTATCGTGGTGCCCGCCGCGATAGTCGCGCCCGCCGCCACGCTGACTGGCGCCACCAGCTGCGTATCGGAGCCGACGAAGACATTGTCGCCGATAATGGTTTTGGATTTGTTCGCGCCATCGTAATTGCAGGTGATGGTGCCCGCGCCAATGTTGACGTTGGCGCCTATCTCCGCGTCGCCAAGATAGCTCAGATGTCCCGCCTTCGAACCTTTGCCCAGCGTCGCCTTCTTCATTTCGACGAAGTTCCCGACGTGGGCGGCCTGCGCCAGCTCGCTGCCTGGACGCAGACGGGCGAAAGGCCCGACGGTACAGTCGGCGGCGAGGTTCGCATCCTCGATCACCGAATAGGGGCTGATTTCGCAATCGTCGCCAATAACGCTGTTTTTAATGATGCAGCCCGCGCCGATTTTCACGCGGTCGCCGAGGCTGACCTCGCCTTCAATAATGACATTGACGTCGATCTCGACGTCGCGGCCGTGGCGCAAAACGCCACGCAGATCGAAGCGCGCCGGATCGCGCAGCATCACGCCCGCCAGCAGCAGTTTTTCCGCCTGTTCGCTCTGATAAACCCGCTCCAGCGTCGCCAGCTGCAGGCGGTTGTTAACGCCGTCGGTTTCGCTGACGCGCGCCGGGTGCACCGCGTTGATCTGTCGCCCATCCTGGTGCGCCAGCGCAATGATATCGGTGATGTAGTATTCGCCCTGCGCATTGTTATTGGTGAGCTGCGCCAGCCAGCGCTTCAGATCGCCGCCGTTGGCGATCAGGATGCCGGTATTGATTTCGGTGATCTTCAGCTGATCGGGCGTGGCGTCTTTCTGCTCGACAATGCCGACGATGGCGCTGTTTTCGCGTACGATGCGCCCGTAGCCGCTGGGATTGTCCAGCACCACCGTCAGCAGGCCGATGCCGCCTTCAGGTTTGGCGTCGCGCAGACGCTGCAGCGTCTCCTGAGAGATCAGCGGCACGTCGCCGTAGAGCATCAGAATATCTTCGTCGTCAGCGAATGCGGGAGCGGCCTGCTGCATTGCGTGGCCGGTACCGAGCTGTTCCGCCTGCAGCACCCAGTTGAGCGACGGCTCGGTCAGCGTCGCCTTCAGCCGGTCGCCGCCGTGGCCGTAGACCAGATGAATATGGCGCGCGCCGAGGCCGGTTGCGGCGTCGATCACGTGCTGAACCATGGGTTTGCCTGCAAGGGTATGCAGAACTTTGGGCAGATCGGAATACATACGGGTTCCCTTGCCGGCAGCAAGGATCACCACGCTCATTGCGCTGTTAGACATAACCATCCTGACAGAGTTTTTGACATGCGAAAGTTAAACGGTTTACCCCTGAGATTACTACATTTTTCTCAGGTCGAAATTAGGCGCGCGCGGGTTGAAGCGCGGGCAAAAAAAATGCCAGCCCGTAGGGCTGGCATTTCGTGACGCATAAAGCCTGATTACATCGCTTTTTTGGTCAGCTCGATCACGCGCAGTTTAGCAATGGCTTTCGCCAGCTCCGCAGAGGCCTGAGCATAGTCCACGTCGCCGTGGCTGCTGTTCATGTGCTCTTCTGCTTTGCGTTTCGCTTCCAGCGCACGCGCCTCGTCCAGGTCGGTACCGCGGATAGCGGTATCGGCCAGAACGGTGGTGCTGCCCGGCTGCACTTCCAGCACGCCGCCAGAGAGGTAGATAAACTCCTCTTCGCCGTGCTGCTTCACGATACGGATCATTCCAGGCTTGATGGCAGTCAGCAGCGGCGCGTGACCAGGGAAAATACCCAGTTCGCCTTCGCTACCTGACACCTGAATTTTCTGCACCAGGCCAGAGAACAGCTGTTTCTCTGCGCTGACGACGTCCAGGTGATAAGTCATAGCCATATCTGTCCTCCCGGGAAACCGTTATTACAGTTTCTTCGCTTTTTCCACGGCTTCTTCGATAGCGCCGACCATGTAGAAAGCCTGCTCCGGCAGATGGTCGAACTCGCCGTCCATAATGCCTTTAAAGCCACGGATAGTGTCTTTCAGCGTAACGTATTTACCTGGCGCACCGGTGAAGACTTCCGCTACGAAGAACGGCTGAGACAGGAAGCGCTGAATCTTACGCGCGCGAGCCACCAGCAGTTTGTCGTCTTCAGACAGCTCGTCCATACCGAGGATGGCGATGATGTCTTTCAGTTCCTGGTAACGCTGCAGCAGAGACTGCACGCCGCGCGCAACGTCGTAGTGCTCCTGGCCAACCACCAGCGGATCCAGCTGACGGCTGGTGGAATCCAGCGGGTCAACGGCCGGGTAGATACCCAGAGACGCGATCTGACGGCTCAGGGTAACGGTTGAGTCCAGGTGGGCGAAGGTGGTCGCCGGAGACGGGTCAGTCAAGTCATCCGCAGGAACGTAAACGGCCTGTACGGAGGTGATTGAACCGGTCTTGGTGGAGGTAATACGCTCCTGCAGCACGCCCATCTCTTCAGCCAGGGTCGGCTGGTAGCCTACCGCTGACGGCATACGACCCAGCAGTGCGGAAACTTCCGTACCGGCCAGGGTGTAACGATAGATGTTGTCGATGAACAGCAGAACATCGCGGCCTTCGTCACGGAATTTTTCCGCCATGGTCAGACCGGTCAGTGCCACGCGCAGACGGTTGCCCGGCGGCTCGTTCATCTGGCCATACACCAGCGCAACTTTGTCGATTACGTTGGAGTCGGTCATTTCGTGGTAGAAGTCGTTACCCTCACGAGTACGCTCGCCCACGCCGGCAAATACCGAATAACCTGAGTGCTCAGCCGCGATGTTACGGATCAGCTCCATCATGTTTACGGTTTTACCTACGCCCGCGCCGCCGAACAGGCCGACTTTACCGCCCTTGGCGAACGGACACATCAGGTCGATAACCTTGATGCCGGTTTCCAGCAGTTCCTGCGAGTTGGACTGGTCTTCATAAGAAGGCGCCGCGCGGTGAATAGAGGAGATCTCTACTGCACTGCCGTCTTCTTCTTTGATGTCGCCTTTCATGTCGATCGGCTCGCCCAGCACGTTCATGATACGGCCGAGGGTGGCTTTACCCACCGGAACCTGGATCGGTTTTTTCAGGTCAGCAACTTCCAGACCGCGCTTCAGGCCGTCAGAAGAACCCATGGCGATGGTACGAACCACGCCGCCGCCCAGCTGCTGCTGAACTTCCAGCACCAGACGAGCATCACCATTCTGAACCTCAAGGGCGTTGTACACTTGCGGTACCGCGTCCTGAGGGAATTCGACGTCAACTACGGCGCCGATAATCTGGACAATCTTTCCAGCTGCCATCTTGAATCCTCTACCTAATTCTTACCTGGTTAAACCGCGGAGGCTCCCGAGACGATCTCGGTGAGTTCCTGGGTGATGCTGGCCTGACGAGCTTTGTTGTATACCAACTGCAGCTCTTTGATCAGATTTCCGCCGTTGTCGGTTGCGGCTTTCATCGCCACCATACGCGCGGCCTGTTCGCTGGCCAGGTTTTCCACCACACCCTGATAAACCTGCGATTCGACATAACGACGCAGCAGGGTATCCAGCAGCGCTTTCGGATCGGGCTCGTACAGGTAATCCCAGGTCTTCGCCTTCATCTCTTCTTCACCTTCCGCTGGCGGTAACGGCAGCAGTTGGGTAATGGTCGGAGTCTGAGACATGGTGTTATTGAACTTGTTGCTGACGACATACAGCTTGTCGATGCGACCTTCGTCGTAAGCCTGCAGCATCACTTTTACCGGGCCGATCAGATCGGACAGGGAAGGTTTGTCTCCCATGCCGGTGACCTGCGCCACGATGTTGCCGCCTACGGAGCCGAAGAACGCCAGACCTTTGGAACCGATGATCGACAGATCGCTCTGCACGCCTTTATCGGACCAGGCTTTCATATCCGCCAGCAATTTTTTGAACAGGTTAATGTTCAAACCACCACAAAGCCCGCGGTCAGTCGAAACGACCAGGTAGCCGACGCGCTTAACGTCGCGCTCTTCCAGGTAAGGGTGCTTGTATTCCAGATTCCCTAACGCAAGGTGACCAATCACTTTGCGCATGGTGTCTGCATACGGACGGCTGGCCGCCATGCGTTCCTGCGTTTTACGCATTTTGGAGGCGGCGACCATTTCCATCGCTTTGGTGATCTTCTGCGTGTTTTTCACGCTTCCAATCTTGTTACGTATCTCTTTTGCGCCGGCCATTAGCTTCTCCTCAAAGCCTTGCGGCCTGCCTTTTCAGACAGGCCGCCAGACATTACCAGGACTGGGTTGCTTTAAACGTGTCGAGCAGGCCTTTCAGCTTCGCTTCGATATCGTTGTTGTAGTTACCAGTTTGGTTGATTTCCTGCATCAGCTCGGCGTGGTCGCGGTCCGCGAACGCCAGCAGTGCAGCTTCGAAGCTAAGGATTTTCGCCAGCTCAACGTCGTTCAGGTAGCCGCGCTCGGCAGCAAACAGCACCAGACCCTGTTGCGCGACGGACATCGGCGCATACTGTTTCTGTTTCAGCAGCTCGGTCACTTTCTGACCGTGGCTCAGCTGTTTGCGGGTCGCGTCATCCAGATCGGAAGCGAACTGCGAGAACGCCGCCAGCTCACGATACTGTGCCAGCGCGGTACGGATGCCGCCGGACAGTTTCTTGATGATCTTGGTCTGAGCAGCACCACCAACACGCGATACGGAGATACCTGGGTTAACCGCCGGACGAATACCGGAGTTAAACAGGTTCGATTCCAGGAAGATCTGACCATCGGTAATCGAGATTACGTTGGTCGGAACGAACGCGGAAACGTCACCCGCCTGGGTTTCGATGATCGGCAGCGCGGTCAGTGAACCGGTTTTACCTTTAACTTCGCCGTTGGTGAAACGCTCAACGTAGTCAGCGCTAACGCGTGACGCACGCTCCAGCAGACGAGAGTGGAGATAGAACACGTCGCCCGGGAACGCTTCACGGCCCGGCGGACGGCGCAGCAGCAGAGAAATCTGACGGTAAGCAACAGCCTGCTTGGACAGGTCATCGTATACGATCAGCGCATCTTCGCCGCGGTCGCGGAAGTATTCGCCCATGGCGCAGCCGGAGTAGGGCGCCAGGTACTGCAGTGCAGCGGATTCAGACGCGGACGCAACCACCACGATGGTGTTCGACAGCGCGTTGTGCTCTTCCAGCTTACGCACCACGTTAGCGATGGTAGAGGCTTTCTGACCGATCGCGACGTACACGCACTTGATGCCGGAGTCACGCTGGTTGATGATCGCGTCGATCGCCAGCGCGGTTTTACCGGTCTGACGGTCGCCGATGATCAGCTCACGCTGGCCACGACCGATTGGAATCATCGCATCGACAGATTTGTAACCGGTCTGAACCGGCTCGTCGACTGACTGACGGTCGATAACGCCCGGTGCGATCACTTCAACCGGCGAGAAGCCGTCGTTGTCGATCGCGCCTTTGCCGTCGATTGGCGCACCCAGGGTGTTCACCACGCGGCCCAGCAGGCCGCGACCGACCGGCACTTCCAGAATACGACCGGTACACTTAACCTTCATGCCTTCGGCGAGGTCAGCGTACGGGCCCATGACCACGGCACCGACAGAGTCGCGCTCGAGGTTCAGGGCGATAGCGTAACGGTTGCCCGGCAGGGCGATCATCTCACCCTGCATCACATCGGCCAGGCCGTGTACGCGGATGATACCGTCGCTTACAGAAACGATTGTACCTTCGTTGTGAGCTTCGCTCACGACATTGAACTGAGCAATGCGCTGCTTGATCAGTTCGCTGATTTCGGTGGAATTCAGTTGCATATGCTCCAGTCCCCTTAAGACTGCAAGGCGTCTGCCAGACGCTCGAGACGGCCGCGCACGCTGCCATCAATCACCAGATCACCCGCACGGATGATCACGCCTGCCATGACAGACTTATCAATTTTGCAATTCAGCTTAACTTTGCGTGACAGACGTTTTTCCATCGCGGCGCTGATTTTAGTCAGCTGGCTGTCACTCAGCGTACCGGCAGAAATCACCTCCACCTCCGCAGTCGCCTCATAGGCGTCGCGCAGGTGAATGAACTGCTCGAGTACAGCTGGAAGCGCGGTCAAACGTCCGTTCTCTGCCATAACCTTAATCAGGTTCTGGCCGTGTTCATCTAATTGATCGCCGCAGACGGCAATGAAAGAAGCCGATAACGCTTCCGGCGCCAGCGCGCCAGAGAGAAGATCGGCCATTTGCTCATTGCGTGCTACGGTCGCGGCAAACGCCAGCATATTTTGCCAGCGCTCGATGCTTTGATGCTCAACAGCAAAGTCAAAAGCTGCTTTGGCGTAGGGGCGAGCTACAGTAATCAGTTCAGACATCAGCCCCTCCCTCCTTACAGTTCAGCGACCAGTTTATCAACGATGTCGCTGTTAGCAGCTTCATCCACGGAACGTTCGATGATCTTCTCGGCGCCAGCCATTGCCAGCAACGCGACTTGCTTACGCAGCTCTTCGCGGGCACGTTTACGCTCGGCGTCGATTTCAGCCTGCGCCTGCGCCACGATGCGGTTACGTTCGTTCTCGGCTTCAGTTTTCGCTTCGTCCAGAATCTGAGTACGGCGTTTGTTCGCCTGCTCGATAATGACCTGAGCTTCTTCTTTAGCTTTTTTCAGCTGGTCGGTCACATTGGCCTGCGCGAGATCCAAATCTTTCTTCGCGCGCTCAGCAGAAGCAAGGCCTTCAGCAATTTCTTTCTGGCGCTTTTCGATGGCAGCCATAATCGGCGGCCATACGTACTTCATGCAGAACGCGACGAACAGGATAAACGCGATGGCCTGGCCGAGGATTGTTGCGTTAATGTTCACAGCACAATGCCTCTAATTAAGTTGTTAACTTTTCTGCCGATATCTTAACGATAAGCGGCAGAACCGTTCATCATCGCACCCGGTGCCATGATGAACCAGGAGCGACAGGCTTTAGGCGACAGCAAACATCACATAGAGACCCAGACCAACAGCGATCATCGGGATTGCATCCACCAGACCCATTACAACAAAGAACTGCGTACGCAGCAGAGGAATCAGATCCGGCTGGCGCGCGGCGCCTTCCAGGAATTTACCTCCGAGGATGCCGATACCGATCGCAGCACCGATTGCCGCCAGGCCCATCATCACAGCGGCAGCCATGTACAGCAGATCCATATTCAGGTTTTCCATGACAGTCTCCAGTTTGTTTCAGTTAAACGCTTAGTGTTGAGAAAAAAATCAATGTTCTTCAGATGCCATCGACAGATAGACAATCGTGAGGACCATGAAAATGAAAGCCTGCAACGAGATGATCAGGATGTGGAAAATGGCCCACGGCACATTCAGCACCCACTGCGACCACCACGGCAACAGACCGGCAATAAGGATAAAGATCAGCTCACCCGCATACATGTTGCCGAACAGTCGCAGACCGAGTGAAACCGGTTTGGACAGCAGGCTAACACCTTCAAGAATCAGGTTGATGGGGATGAAGATCGGGTGATTAAAAGGCTGCAGCGTCAGCTCTTTCGCGAAGCCGCCTACACCTTTCATTTTGATGCTGTAGAACAGAATCAAAATAAATACGCCCAACGCCATAGACAGCGTGATGTTCACGTCTGCGGACGGCACGACGCGCAGCGCCGGCAGGCCCAACCAATGCTCGCCGATGTACGGCAGCAGGTCGATAGGCAGCAGATCCATGAAGTTCATCAGGAAGACCCAGACGAAAATCGTCAGAGCCAGCGGGGCGATAAGTTTGCTTTTACCGTGGTACATGTCGCGCACGTTGCCATCAACGAAGCCGACAACCAGTTCGATAGCAGCCTGCATTTTCCCTGGCACGCCGCTGGTAGCGCTCTTCGCCACTTTGCGGAACAACACCAGGAAGATGAATCCCAGCACCAGAGAGAAAAACATAGAATCGATATTTAATGCCCAGAACGTCGCGGGAGCGTCGTGAGCATTCACTAACTCGAAGGTACGCAGGTCCAACTGAAGATGCGTCAGATGGTGACCGATGTACTCTTGAGGAGTTTGAGTTTCTCCTGCAGCCATGATGCCTTTTACCCTTTGTTGTTAATTACCGCCGGTGCCAACATCTGAACCACCAGCACCGATAACCAGGTTATCCCGAGCGGCCAGAAAACCACCCTGAAAACACCCAACGCCACAATGAGCAACACGATGGTTGCGATGACCTTGCCGATTTCGCCGAGAGCGAAACTCCACGCAACCCGTCCGGAAGCCGGGGATTGCCCTTGCAGGCGCCAGGCTAAAAACATGAACAACACGTTCGGCAGCCAGGCTGCCGCTCCGCCAGCCAGCGCAGAGACGCCCCAGGTGACATCTTTCAGGGCAAAGAGAGCGCCGATGATGACAACAGTCACCAGCTGGATAGCCAGCACGGTTCGGGCGAATTTTACACTGTAAAGAGACACTGACATGGCGCTGTTACTCCCCTGCCCCATAAGGGGTATGTCGCGTGTCGTATAAGACTGCCTTTACTCACTCGAGTCAAGCAGCAAAAGCCGTGCAAATTATACGGGCCGCACCTGCGATTTCAATCCGTAAGTAGCCAAAAGGTGAACAATTATTTAAATTTCTTTCCGAACGGCTATTTTTCCAAAGATTGCCAGGCGAAATTATGGACCTGCGCCGCGCTAATTTGGCTTCTGGCTTGCGTTTAAAGCGTGCTTTAGATCACATTCTAAACACTGCCCCACTATTCAAATTTGCTGACGAGCAATAGTGACGTCTATTAATTCGCCATTAAAACCTTTAAAAACAGATGGATAATATTTTTTTCACCTTAAGCTGACCTTATTTTCGATAAAAACAGCTGATTGACATCACAGAGTGTGGCAAGAACGTTAAATTGATATTACGCACGCAGAGTTATTACCCTGATATATTTTCCGGCGTGATTATCTGCCCGCCCTGCAGAAGCGGTGGAAGTGATCTTCCTGATAAATAAATGTGAATTAATAGTTAAATGTAACAGAGCTTTTCGGATAATTTCCGGCAAGCCTGTTAACGTTATTTCACTGCCGTCGCGTTTAAAATCGCGGCGTGCTGAGAAATCAACTGCCGATTTTATGAGCAGCGCATTGAATAAGGCAAATGCCTGTGAACGCCTTAATCCCTGCGTTGTTTAAGGCTATTCGCGTCCGATGATCACCAGGTGGCGCTCGCCGTCCAGCTCAGGAACCTGTAGCGCCTCGACAGAAACCAGACGAAAACCGGCTGGCAGGTTAGCGATTTCATCGTCGGGGCGTACCCCTTTCAGCGCATAAAATTGTCCCTGCGCGGAAGGCAGATGATGACACCAGTTCACCATATCCTGCAGCGAGGCGAACGCGCGGCTGATAACGCCGTCGAACGGCGGCTCGGAGGGAAATGTCTCCACCCTGCTCTGCACCGGCGTGATATTGGCTAAACCCAGCTCATGCTGAACCTGGCGGAGAAAACGCACGCGTTTGCCCAGGCTGTCGAGCAGCGTAAAGTGCGCCTGCGGCAGTACGATAGCGAGCGGAATGCCCGGCAGACCCGGTCCGGTGCCCACGTCGATGAAGCGTTCGCCCTTCAGGTGAGGCGCCACCACGATACTGTCGAGAATATGGCGCACCAGCATCTGCTGCGGATCGCGCACCGACGTCAGGTTGTAGGCTTTATTCCACTTATCCAGCAGGCCGACGTAGGCGACCAGCTGCTCTTTTTGTTGATCGGAGAGGGAAATACCGGCTGCCTTAAGCAGCGAAGCGAGTTTTGTGATCACAGCATAAATCCAGTCAGCGGGGGCGAGCGGCCTCGCCCCGTTTCAGGTCAGGCGCTTTTGCGCAGCAGCCCTTGTTTTTTCAGGTAAATCAACAAAATCGAAATCGCCGCCGGCGTGATGCCGGAGATGCGCGACGCCTGGCCGATCGAAGACGGCTTATGATCGTTGAGCTTGGCGATGACTTCGTTCGACAGGCCGTTGACCTGACGATAATCCAGCTCGGCCGGCAGCAGCGTATTTTCATTGCGCAGCTGACGATCGATCTCTTCCTGCTGGCGCGCGATGTAGCCTTCGTACTTCACCTGAATCTCAACCTGCTCGGCCGCCTGCGCGTCAGCCAGCGACGGGCCGAAGCTCGGCAGTGCGGTAAGCTGAGCGTAGGTCATTTCCGGACGGCGCAGCAGATCTTCACCGCTTGCCTCTTTGGTGAGCGCGCTATTGAGCAGCGTATTCACTTCCGCGACGTTTTCCGACTTCGGATGGACCCACATATCGCGCAGACGCTGACGCTCCTGCTCAATCGCCTCCAGCTTCTGGTTGAAGCGCGCCCAGCGGGCGTCGTCCACCAGACCCAGCTCACGGCCGGTTTCGGTCAGACGGAGATCGGCGTTATCTTCGCGCAGCATCAGACGATACTCGGCGCGTGAGGTGAACATGCGGTATGGCTCTTTGGTGCCGAGCGTGCAGAGATCGTCCACCAGCACGCCGAGGTAGGCCTGATCGCGACGCGGCGCCCAGCCCTCTTTGTCGGCGGAGTGGCGTCCGGCGTTGAGTCCTGCCAGCAGTCCTTGCGCCGCCGCCTCTTCGTAGCCGGTGGTGCCGTTGATCTGGCCGGCGAAGAACAGCCCGTGAATATATTTGCTCTCCAGCGTCGGCTTGAGATCGCGCGGATCGAAAAAGTCATACTCGATCGCGTAACCCGGACGAACGATTTTCGCGTTCTCCAGACCCTTCATCGAGCGCACGATCTGCATCTGCACGTCGAACGGCAGGCTGGTAGAGATGCCGTTCGGGTAAATTTCGTTGCTGGTCAGCCCTTCAGGCTCCAGGAAGATCTGATGCGCGTTGCGATCGGCGAAGCGCATCACCTTGTCTTCGATCGACGGACAGTAGCGCGGGCCGATCCCCTCGATGATCCCGGCATACATTGGGCTGCGATCGAGGTTATTGCGGATCACCTCGTGGGTCTGCTCGTTGGTATAGGTGATCCAGCAGGGAACCTGCTGCGGATGCTGCGAGGCATCGCCCATGAACGAGAAGACCGGCATCGGGTTGTCGCCATGCTGCGGGCTGAGCACGGAAAAATCGATAGTGCGCGCGTCGATGCGCGGCGGCGTACCGGTTTTCAGACGGCTGACGCGCAGCGGCAGCGCACGCAGGCGCTTCGCCAGCGGAATCGACGGCGGATCGCCTGCGCGGCCGCCGCTGTAGTTATCCAGCCCGATATGAATTTTGCCGTCGAGGAAGGTTCCGACGGTGAGCACCACGGCTTTGGCGCGGAACATCAGCCCCATCTGCGTGACGGCGCCAACGACGCGATCGTTTTCGACGATAAGATCGTCTACCGCCTGCTGGAAGATCATCAGGTTGGGCTGATTTTCCAGCGCGGTGCGTACCGCCTGGCGATACAGCACACGATCCGCCTGCGCGCGGGTAGCGCGCACCGCCGGACCTTTGCTGCTGTTTAGTATCCTAAACTGAATGCCCGCCTTGTCGATCGCCGTGGCCATCAGGCCGCCTAAGGCATCCACTTCCTTAACCAGATGTCCTTTTCCAATGCCACCAATCGCCGGGTTACAGGACATTTGTCCAAGCGTATCAATGTTATGGGTGAGTAACAGAGTTTGCTGACCCATTCGGGCAGCGGCCATCGCGGCTTCTGTGCCCGCATGACCACCACCGATTACGATGACGTCAAAAGGATCTGGATAAAACATGAAGTGGTACCTCGTTGATGAACTGGCAGGGATCGTTGCCCTGGGCGGTGGATTCTACTGAAATTCCGCCGAGGGTGAAAGCGGCGGGATCTGCGGGTTTAAAAGAAAGGATCTTTATTCTGTATATGATCTTTCTGTTAGATCTCTTTATTAGGATCGCGACTGCCTGTGGATAAGCGTCAAAAGCTGGAAATTATCAGGCAGATAGCAAGGATCCTTTGCTGTGAATGATCGGTGATCCTGATCCGTATAAGCTGGGATCAAAATAGCGAGTTATGCACAGCTCACAAAAGCATCAGCGGTTGTTCTTGGGATAACTACCGGTTTTACGCAGCAATCAAGCCTAGTTATCCACAAAAAAAGTGAAAGCGATCGAATAAAAACAGACGTTTTAACTGGGGATCCTGCGAAATACCCGATCCCCTGTGGCAAAGGATCCGCTCAGAGATGGGCCATCCAGCCGCTTAGCCAGGCTTCGGCCGGATCTTCGGGGATCTCATGTTCCAGCACGTCGATTTCCAGCCGCTCGCCGATGCGCTGCGCGCCGCGAGCGATCAACAGCGCGTCCAGCGAACGGATGGCGCCGCAGAAGAGATCGTATTCATGGTTGCCGAGACCGATCGCGCCAAAGCGCAACGCCGACAGGTCGGGCTGGGTGTCGGCAATCGCCTCATATAAAGGCTGCAGATTATCCGGCAGTTCGCCTGCGCCGTGGGTAGAACTCACCACCAGCCAGATTCCCTGCTGCGGCAGCTCGCCCAGCGCCGGGCCGTGCAGCAGCTGCGTGGAAAAACCCGCTTCCTGCAGTTTCTCTTCCAGATGTTCGGCCACATATTCGGCGCTGCCCAGCGTGCTGCCACTGATTAAAGTAATGTCGGCCATGATGCTCTCCCGGAATAAAGGCGAGCATTGTACGCTGTGATCAAGCCGTGATCCACCTGTGGAAAACAGGGTTAATAGAAATGAGGACGCGAACGTAGCCGTTGGCGCTGGCGGCGATCGCGTGGGATAAGGTTGTGCACAGAAAAAAAGGATCAGGGTTTGATGGTGCGCATGATCGGGTTCTGCAGAGAGATCAGGGTTTCGGTGGACTGGATTTCGTCAATGGTCTGGATCTTGTTGATCAGCACCTGCTGCAGCGCGTCGATGGATCGGCACATCACCTTAATAAAGATGCTGTAGTGTCCGGTGGTGTACCAGGCCTCAACCACTTCGTCGAGCGCCTCCAGCTTACTCAGCGCGGCAGGGTAGTCGCGCGCGCTCTTCAGGATGATGCCAATAAAACAGCAGACGTCGAACCCCAGCTGACGCGGATCGATCTCCACGCGGGTGCCGAGAATAATGCCGGCCTGTTTCATTTTCTCCACGCGAACATGGATAGTGCCCGGACTGACGTTGAACTGTTTCGCCAGCTCGGCGTAAGCGGTGCGGGCATTGTCCAGCAGCGCATTCAGGATCCCGCGATCCAGGTTGTCCAGTTGCAGTGATTCGGCCATATCATCCTCATGTCAGCTCTTCTTCTTTGAACAGAGGAGAATGTGCAGCAAAAAGCGGTGGCAGGCAATCTCCGGCAGCGGCGTTTGCCGCTGCCGTCAGGATTAACGCTTACGCCACAGCGTGACCTGAGCCAGCGAATGCTGATACTTGCGCGCGGTTTCGCGGATCACGAAAGGCCTGTCCTGCGGCGCGCCGATCGGCTCGAACTCCGCTGCCAGCAGCCGTTGCAGCGCCTGCAGGGTGGTAAGCGCCTCGCCGTTTTCACGGATGCCGCCCAGCCAGTTCTCTTTCGGCGTGAAGGCTTCCAGCCAGGTATAAGGCGAGGAGAGCAGCAGCAGACCACCCGAGCGTATCATCGGCGCGATATCCTGTAGAAAGCGCTGCGGCTGACGCAGGCGATCGATCAGGTTAGCGGCCAGCACCAGATCGTACTGAGCAGGCTGCGGTTTCAGGTTGCAGGCGTCGCCCTGCACGAACTGAATGCGCCGCGCCTGTTCGACGTCGAGACCGAAATCTTTCAGGCGCACCTGGCGATAGGCCACCAGATCGCCCTCTTCCGGCACTACGTAGCGGAAATCCTCGCCCGAAGCGAGCTGCAGCGCTACGTCGATAAAGCGCGCCGAATAATCCATCCCGATCACCCGTTCGAAATGGCGTGCCAGTTCGAAGCTGGCGCGGCCGGTGGCGCAGCCGATATCGAGCGCGCTGCCGCGCGACGCGCAGTGGGGCAGCGCCAGCGCCACCAGCGATTCAGCGTAGTTGTCGACGCCGAAATAGCGCGGGCCGTACTGGAAGTCGAGATACTGCGACACCATATCGTCGGTTTCGTAGGGGTTGAGCGTCATCGATTCTTTATGGGAGGAGACAACGTAGCGGAAGCCCGCATGCTGGAAAAAGTGGCGGCGAAAGGCGTAGCGCGACGACTTCAGCGCCTCGTTGCCGGTGGAGATCCAGCTGCCGCCCTTGATGATCGAATGCTTGCCGTCGAAGGTCGGCGTCGAGAAGTCATCGTAGAGCGGATGCACGCGGAATCCTTCAAAGCCGTTGATCGGCGTGGTGGTCCACTGCCAGACGTTGCCCACGATGTCGAAAAAGTCGCCCTGAGCGAAGCGGTCAACGGCGCAGGATGAGGCCCAGTAGGCCAGGTTTAGGTTGCCCGGCGCCTGCTGCCACTCTGGCTGATCGCCCTCGACCTGCTCGCGCAGCTGCATCCATTCCGCCTCGCACGGCAGCTGCACGGACATGCCGGTCTGCTCTGCTTTCCAGCGGCAAAACGCGGCGGCTTCCAGCTGATTGACTTCCGCCGGCCAGTCCCAGGGCATCAGCACCTCTTCGGTCATTAAGCGCAGCTTCAGCGCGTCGGGACGTTGCGCGTCGCCGCGCCAGAAGGTCGGCATCTGCGCCTCGGCAAAGCTGCGCCAGCCCCAGCCTTCGTCGTCCCAGTACTGGCGCTGCTGGTAGCCGCCCGCCGCGACGAATTCGAAAAACTCGGCATTGCTGACCAGCATTTTGCTGGCCTTGAACGGCTGGAGTTCGGTGGTCTGGCTGCCGTATTCGTTGTCCCAGCCGTAGGTATCGTCGCTTTTTCCCTGCGTCACGACGCCGCCAGGCATGGCGACCAGGCTGTTGGTCGGCACCCCGTCGCGTACGCGTCGCGCCTCCTGACAGGCTGGCCACTGCGGCTGCGGCTTAACCCATTCGACAGGCAGCTGGCGCATCAGCACGCTGGAGGTTTCCAGATGAATACGTTCATGCTCGATACCCATCAGGATGACCCATGCCGGGCTTTCCCAGTCGATCGGCAACGTCAGCGGCATGGTTTCGATAAAGCGCGTCACCAGGCTTTTCACTTTGCCGCGGTAGTCCCGCACCTCCTGCACGCTGGGCCAGGCGTAGTGGCTCTCATCGAGATCGTCCCAGCTCATCTCATCCACGCCGATCGCCATCATCGCCTCAATGCGATCGTCAACGCGCGCGTCGATGTAGCGGCCCGCCATCAGCTTATTGATATAGAAAGAGGCGGTATGGCCGAAATAGAAGATTAAAGGATGGCGCAGCGTAATGGCTTTGGTAAACCAGGCGCGATCGTCGGCAAGACAATCGAACAGGCTTTCATAAAGTTCCCAGGTTTGCGTGTAGTAAGCCAGCAGCTCGGCGCGTTTCTCTGCAACGCTGCTGCCGGAAAGGCGTACCGTACGGGTCGGCGCCGGTAATGCCTGATGTTGTTGTTCGATGGTCACAGTGAACTCCGTTAGCTGAATAAACACAGCGGGACATTCACTATAGCAAATAGGGATTTCTGCCCTGTGACTAACGCCGCCAGCGGCGCAGCAGGCGGCTTTTCATACCGGTATCGAAACGCCAGATGTGATCGAAGATGCGCAGAATGCCGGGTTTGCCGTGGGCCGACATCGCCACGGCGTGAAAGCGCTGCTGCTGTTGCAGCTGGCGCAGCTTAATCAGGCTGACGATCTCGTCGGGCAGGCGCTGGGCGATAAAGTCGGAGACGACCACGGCGTCGGCATCCTGCCACAGCGCGCCCTCCATACGCTTTGCCACGGCCGCCAGACAGGCAGCGAGGTCGGTGCCGCCGCGAAAGCGCTGGCTGAGAAAGCGGATCGCCTGCTCCAGCCCGTCGTCGCCGGTGAGCTCGTAGCCGATAACGTCGTGGGCAAACAGCATAATGTAGCAGCGGCGGCGATCGGCCAGCGCCACCTTCAGCAGCGCCAGGCAGAACGCTTTGGCGCAGCGCTCGTTGAAGCCGCCCATCGATCCGGAGGTATCGACGCAGACGATAAAAGGGCCGCGCGGCTGCTCTTCGTGCTGCTGGTGGCTGACCGGGCGCAGCGTGACTTTTTCATGCCAGGCGTCGCCCTGAAGTTTGTAAGTCAGCAGCCGTTTTTCCACCAGGCGACGATAAAATTCCAGCTCCAGCTCGCTGATGCTGATGGTCGCCAGCTCCGGCGGCAGCAGACGCAGCACGTCGTCGCTCTGGTGAATGCCGCTCACCTCTTCGGGCACCGCGTCCGGCTCGCGCACCAGCTGATGGAAAGCCTCCAGCGGCGCATCCTGTGACGGCACCGATTTCGCTTCGCGGCTGCGGCCCAGCTGTTGCGCCAGCGCCAGCAGTTCCGGCTGCTGCGCCAGAAAGTCGCCATACTCCAGCATCAGCTGATAGTCGCCGTGCTGCAGCGGGGCTTTGCTCATATCCCATAAGCGACCGGCCGCAGCCTCGTCATTGTCGCTCAGCAGCGGCGCCAGCTGGCCGCTCAGCGCCATACGCTGCTGCAGCTCGGCCATCAGGCGTTCGCGCTGCTGCTCCAGCAGCTGTTCGTTAAGCGTCAGCGTTTGCAGCGTCAGGCTGAGACGCCAGCGCTGCAGAAACAGCGTATGCTGCGCGCCGCTTAGCTGATGCGCGTCGGTATGCTGCAACAGGCGCTGCGCCTCTTCCAGGAAGGGCGAAGGCAGCTGCGTTAGCGCCTCGAGTATCTCGGGCAGCTGCTGGCTGAAGTCGTGATGGCTGAGCAGCTGCGCGCGCTGAAACAGCTGAAACTCGTCGGCCAGCGTTTCCGGTACCGGCGTCGCTTTCAGCTCGGCGTTGATCTCCGCTTTCCAGCGCGGCACGTCGCGCAGCATCGCCTGCTTCAGGCCGGGGAATTTTTCAAAGAAGATCGCCAGCTGCGGGGAGGCGAGCAGCGCGAGGATCAGCTCTTCGATCAGTTCGGCTTCGCCGATGGAGAGCAGCGCGCTGAGCGTCTCCAGCGAGATCATTTACGCGCCTGTTTCAGCTGATCGGCCACATCCTGCAGGCTGGTTTCGATGCGCGCCAGCCAGTCGTCGCTGATAAACAGACAGCGCTGGTGCTGGCTGAACTGATGGCGCTGCGCGCGCAGCTGGGTATCCAGCTCGTCCAGCGCCTCGCTGATTTCAGCCGGCAGTTCGCTGTGCGCAACGGCGCCGGGCAGCGTCAGGCGCGCCGTTTGCAGGCTGACGTCGCGCAGCGCCAGACAGTGCTGCGCGTCCACCAGCAGATCGAGCGTCTGGGCGAAACCGATGCCGTTCAGCTTGCCGCGCACGTCGCCGCCCTTCAGCAACCACTGCTCCAGCGCCTCGCGGGCGATCACCACATGGGTAACCTGCATATCGTGCAGCGTCAGCGGCTGTTGCAGCATCAGGGTCAGCTGCGGCTCCGCCAGGCTGTCAGGCAGCTCGTAGTGCGGCTTGCGGCTGAACATGCCGCTGTGTTTTTCCAGCGTGATCGCCTGCGCCACGCTCCTCTGCTGCTGCAGCGCCAGGCGTCGCGCCTTGAGCTGCTGCAGCCTGAGCAGCAGCGTCTGCTGCTGCCACGCCTGCTGCGTCATCAGCTGGTCAATGGCGCGCTCCAGCACCTGCATAGAGGCGACGTCGTGCCACAGGCAATCTTTCAACAGGATAAGGTCGATTGGCGCGATGGCGCTGCGGCCGCTGTAGAAGGCGCTTGCCTGCAGCAGGTGAATCGCTTTTTTCCAGCGGCGATCGGAGATATAGGGCGCATCGGGCAAGGTTTCCAGATGCTGGCGCAGCTGATAGATCAGCTCGAAGACGTTATCCGGCAGGCTGACCTGGCTAATGCCCTGCTGCCACTGATGATACTCCTCGTCGCTGATGCGCAGCGATTCCGCGACCGGATTGGCGTTTTCATCCTGCTGGTGGGTCAGCATGCTGCGAAAGTTTTGCTTCTCATGCACGTTGTCGAGCCAGAGACGGATCAGCATGCGGTCGTAGAGCGCTTCCAGCCCGCTGTCGGCTTCCGGCAGTTCGTTCGAGGCGGTGACCAGCAGGCGCATCGGAATTTTTTCTTCGCTGTCGCCATTGCGGAAGCGGCGCTCGTTAATGGCGGTCAGCAGGGTATTGAGGATGGCGGGGCCCGCCTTCCAGATTTCGTCGAGAAACACGATCTCCGCGTCAGGCAGATAGCCTTTCGTCAGGCGCTGATAGCGGCCTTCATCTTTTAACGCCTGAATCGACAGCGGGCCGAACACCTCTTCCGGCGTCGAGAAGCGCGTCATCAGGTATTCAAACGCGCGGGCGTTCTGAAACGCGTATTTCAGGCGGCGAGCGATCAGGCTCTTGGCGATGCCCGGCGGGCCAAGCAAAAACACGCTTTCACCGCTCAGCGCCGCCAGCAGACAGAGGCGAATAGCGTCGTGGCGTTCATACAGACCCTTCTCGAGGGCATTGCTGAGACGAGAAATTCTTTCTGCCAAAAGATGGGGTTGAGCCATAATCACTTCATTGTCCTTCTGTTACTGCTGCCGTCTTATTATGGCAGGCGCACTACTCTACTGATTATGATGCGTGAAAGCGTTGATTGCCGTCCGCTTTTTTTGTGTCACAAAATCCAATCATCGCATAATGCCGCCAGAAAAATCGTCAGCGCTAATGGCATTGATGAAAGTGCGGGATGGGTTTTTTAGAAAACAGGTGCATACTGTGCGCTTTTTGACAGCAAGAGCGATGGGGTGTTGCGCCTCTCTGCTCCAACAAAAGATAACTCTATGAGCTCGGATAACAAGCAATCACTTAGTGCGTTAACGCTGGCCGCGATTGGCGTAGTGTATGGCGATATCGGCACCAGCCCGCTCTATACCTTGCGTGAATGCCTCTCCGGTCAGTTTGGTTTCGGCGTTGAGCGCGAAGCAGTGTTCGGCTTTCTGTCGCTGATTTTCTGGCTGCTGCTGCTGGTGGTGTCGCTGAAATATATCAGCTACGTCATGCGCGCGGACAACGCCGGCGAGGGCGGCATTTTAACCCTGATGTCGCTGGCGGGCCGCAATACCGGCGCGCGCGCCACGGCGGTGCTGGTCATTATGGGCCTGATCGGCGGCAGCTTCTTTTATGGCGAAGTGGTGATTACGCCCGCCATTTCCGTGATGTCGGCGATTGAAGGGCTGGAGATCGCGGCGCCCTCGCTCGATCCCTTTATCGTCCCGCTCTCTATCGCGGTGCTGACGCTGCTGTTTATGATCCAGAAGCACGGCACCGGCATGGTGGGCAAACTCTTCGCCCCGGTGATGCTGATCTGGTTTGCCACGCTGGCAGTGCTGGGCGTTACCGGCATCATGAAGAACCCGGAAGTGCTGCAGGCGCTTAATCCCTCCTGGGCAGTCAGCTTCTTCGTGCACTACAAAACCATTTCGTTCTTTGCGCTGGGCGCGGTGGTGCTGGCGATTACCGGCGTGGAAGCGCTGTATGCGGATATGGGGCACTTCGGCAAAATGCCGATTCGCATCGCCTGGTTTATCGTGGTGCTGCCCTCGCTGGTGCTGAACTATTTCGGCCAGGGCGCGCTGCTGCTCAGCGATCCCAAAGCGATTAAAAACCCCTTCTTCCTGCTGGCGCCGGACTGGGCGCTGATCCCGCTGCTGATTCTGGCGACGCTGGCAACGGTGATCGCCTCGCAGGCGGTGATCTCCGGCGTCTTCTCGCTGACGCGCCAGGCGGTGCGTCTGGGCTATCTGCCAGGCATGCGTATTATCCATACCTCGGAGATGGAGTCCGGTCAGATCTATGTGCCGATGATCAACTGGGTGCTCTATTTCGCCGTGCTGATCGTGATTATCAGCTTTGAACATTCCAGCAACCTGGCGGCGGCTTACGGTATCGCGGTCACCGGCACCATGGTGCTGACCTCGATTCTCTCCTGTACCGTCGCGGTGAAAAACTGGCACTGGAACCGGCTGGCGGTCGGCCTGATACTGACGCTGTTTCTCTGCATCGACGTGCCGCTCTTCTCTGCCAACCTGATTAAGCTCTTCTCCGGCGGCTGGCTGCCCATCTGTCTGGGTCTGATCATGTTCCTGATTATGACGACCTGGAAGAGCGAACGCTTTCGCCTGCTGCGCCGGATGCACGAGCACGGCAACTCGCTGGAGGCGATGATCGCCTCGCTGGAGAAATCGCCGCCGGTGCGCGTGCCGGGCACCGCCGTCTATATGTCGCGTGCGCTGAACGTGATCCCCTTTGCGCTGCTGCATAACCTCAAGCACAACAAGGTGCTGCACGAGCGCGTGGTCTTTTTGACGCTGCGCACCGAGGATGCGCCTTACGTGCATAACGTGCGTCGCGTCGCCATCGAACAGCTGTCGCCGACCTTCTGGCGCGTGGTGGCGAGCTACGGCTGGCGCGAAACGCCCAATGTGGAAGAGATCTTCCATCGCTGCGGGCTGGAAGGGCTTAACTGCCGGATGATGGAGACGTCATTCTTTATGTCGCACGAGTCGCTGATTATGGGCAAACGCCCCTGGTATCTGCGCCTGCGCGGCAAGCTCTTCCTGGCGCTGCAGCGTAATGCGCTGCGCGCGCCTGACCAGTTTGAGATCCCGCCGAACCGGGTTATCGAACTCGGTACCCAGGTAGAGATTTGATAGTTACCAGCGCAGGGCGACGCAGAGTCCGCCGCCCTCGCGCTGGCTGAAACGCAGCTGCATACCGTGCAGCTGCGCGACGTTCCGCACGATCGATAATCCCAGCCCGCTGCCGCTCTTCTCCTGTCCCGGCGGCCGCCAGAAGCGCTCGCCCAGACGCTGCAGCCCCGTCTCGCTCAGGCCCGCGCCATTATCCTCGACGCGCAACCCGCGGCTCTCCAGCACGACCCTGACGTCGCTGCCTTCCGGCGTGTAGCGGATGGCGTTGTCCAGTAGATTGCGCGCCAGCAGCGACAGCAGCAGTGGATGACCCTGAATAACCGGCTCGGCAAGGCTTTCCAGACGCAGCGCGACGCCGGCGCGATCGGCGTGCGGCAGCTGCTCGGCCAGCGCCTCCTGCAGCAGGCTATGGAGGTCGACAGGCTGAAACGCGCCGCGCGCGTCCTCAGCTTCTGCGCGCGACAGCGTCAGCAGCTGATCCACCAGCCGCGTGGCGCGCTGAATGCCGGCGTCCAGCTGGCGCAAAGCGTGCAGGCGCATCACCTCGTCGTCAGCGGCAAGCTGCACCACTTCGCTCTGCACGCGCAGCGCCGCCAGCGGACTGCGCAGTTCATGGGCGGCGTCGGAGGTAAAGCGGCGCTCGCGCTGCACCATGGCGCTGATGCGGCTGAACAGCCCGTTCAGCGCTTCCGTCAGCGGTCTGACCTCCAGCGGCACCCGCCCGGCGTCCAGCGGCCTGTCGTCGTCCGGCGCGCGCTGCGCCAGCAGCTGCGTGATGCGCTTGAGCGGGCGCAGCTCGCGCCACACCAGGCCGAGCAGCAGCAACAGCATCAGCGGCAGCGCGATAAGCCAGGGCAGAATGCTGCTTTGCACCAGCGCTTTAGCCATATCGTCGCGGTATTCCCACTCCTGGCCCACCACGATGCGGTGCTGGCCGTCCGGCGTCGTCAGCCAGACAAACCGCCAGGCGTCGTCGTCGTCGATTAGCCGCCCGTCGTGAAATCCCTGCGCCTCGGCGTCGAACGGTAGCATTCTGCCGTTTTCGCCGTCGTTCAGCACAGGTCTGCCGTCTCGGGTGAAAATAGCAAAGGCGAGCGCGTCGTCATCCTGATCGCCGCGATGGTGGCGCAGCAGCGCCTTGTTTTCGGGCAGCGTGGCGTCAGCGGGTGCGACGAGGTCAAGCGCCATCAGGCGTTTAGCGAACAGCAGCTGCTGGGTGTCGAATAGCTCGTTGATGGTGTCGCGCGTCTGTAGCCAGGCGCTCAGGCTGGCGCTGCCCCAGCAGAGGCCGAGCAGCAGCACGAAGCCGACGCCGAGCCGGAGAAACAGGCTCATTGCGGCTCTCCCAGCATATAGCCGACGCCGTGTACGGTACGGATAAAGCTCGCGCCGAGCTTTTTACGCAGGTGATGAATATGCACTTCTACCGCGTTGCTGGAGACGTCGGCATCCCAGCTGTAGAGCTTCTCTTCCAGCTGCGCGCGCGTCAGCACGCGGCCAGGATGGCGTAAAAACAGTTCCAGCAGCGCCAGCTCCCGGCTCTTGAGCGGAACCAGCTCGCCATCGCGCGTCACGCTGTGGCTGGCGGGCTGCATAATGACGTTACCGTGACGCAGCTCCGGCTGCAGCTGGCCGTGGCGACGCCGGATGAGCGCCTGTAGCCGCGCGGCGACTTCTGTCAGGGCGAAGGGTTTGCAGAGATAATCGTCCGCGCCCAGCTGCAAACCCTCCACGCGCTGATCGAGGGCGTCGCGCGCGGTCAGGATCAGCACCGGCACGTCCGCGCCCTGCTGTCGCCAGTCGCGCAGAATCTCCAGCCCGTCGCGCTGCGGCAGCGAAAGATCGAGGATCACCGCATCCCAGGGCGCCGCATGCAGCGCGGCGAAACCCTCATCGCCGGAAACAAACCAGTCGACGCTGAAACCTAATTTGCCCAGTCCCGCCTTGATGCCGTCGCCAATCAGCCGGTCATCCTCAATCAGTAAAATGCGCATCTTCCCTCCTTTGTCCGCAAAGGCTTTATACGAAGGAGAACGACGCTTGTACAGGCGATATCGCCCCTTTTCGCTTATTTTTACCTCTTAAGATCCTGTTAAGAACTCGCTGTTTTAATAGGAGGCGTACCAAACACACATTCATGGAAACGAGGTGACTATATGAAAAAGCATGCCGCACTTTTAGCTATCCTGGCGCTGACCACTGCGCCGGTCTTTGCCGCGACTCAGGGCGGATTTGTCGATGCGAATGCGCCTGCCGTTCAGGCGAAACAGGGAGGTTTTCAACACGATCAGAGCAGCGTGGTGACCGTTAAGCAGGCGGAAGAGATGAAAGACGACAGCTGGATCACCGTGCGCGGCCAGCTGGAGAAGCAAATAGGCGACGAGGATTATCTGTTTCGCGACGCCACCGGCACCATGAAAGTCGAGATCGACCACAAGCGCTGGGACGGTTTGACCATTACGCCGAAAGATCGCGTTGAGCTGACGGGCGAGCTGGATAAAGATTTCAACAGCATCGAACTTGACGTTAAGCAGGTGCGCAAAGCGCCGTAACGCCTTCCTTACCGGGCCGCTTCAGCGGCCCATGTTATCGCCTAAGCCAAATTCGCCTTCGCGTGAGCGAAACGTTTCGATAATGATCACACTTCTCGATTTCCCCCGTTGAGTTACCGCCGCCATTTCATACACTGCCGCTAGCGAAACGTTTCGCTCTGGAGCAGAAAATGAAAAAAGGTCGCCTGTTAAACGCTGAACTCTCTTACGTGATTGCCCGCCTGGGCCATACGGATACGCTGACCATTGCCGATGCCGGCTTGCCGATCCCGGCAGGGCCGCAGCGCATCGATCTGGCGCTGACGCCGGGCACGCCCGATTTTATGCAGGTGGTAAAAGCCGTCACGCTGGAGATGCAGGTGGAGAGCGCCCTGATTGCGGAAGAGATTAAGCAGCACAATCCGCAGCTCCATAGCGAGCTTCTCGCCGTGCTCGAAGCCTTGCAACAGCACCAGGGAAACAAGATTGCAGTGCGTTACACCAGTCATGAACAGTTCAAACAACAGACTCAACGCAGTCAGGCGGTCATTCGCAGCGGAGAGTGCTCTCCGTTTGCGAATGTCATCCTGAGCGCTGGCGTCACCTTCTGAGGCCGTTATGCAACCCTTATTACAGCTCCAGGGGATTGAGAAATCCTTTCCCGGCGTAAAGGCGTTAAAGAGCGCGTCGCTGGCGGTCTATTCAGGACGCGTGATGGCGCTGGTAGGCGAGAACGGCGCCGGCAAATCCACCATGATGAAGGTGCTGACCGGCATCTACAGCCGCGACGCGGGTTCGCTGCGCTGGCTGGGCGAAGAGACCACCTTCAGCGGCCCGAAAGCGTCGCAGGAAGCGGGTATCGGCATTATTCATCAGGAACTAAACCTGATTCCGCAGCTGACCGTGGCGGAAAATATTTTTCTGGGACGCGAGTTCGTTAACCGTTTCGGCCGTATCGACTGGAAGCGGATGTACGCCGAGGCGGACGCGCTGCTGAAGCGTCTTAACCTGCGTTTCAACAGTCACAAGCTGGTGGGCGATCTTTCGATCGGCGATCAGCAGATGGTGGAGATCGCCAAAGTCCTGAGCTTTAAGTCGCAGGTGATCATTATGGATGAGCCGACCGACGCGCTGACCGATACCGAAACGCTGTCGCTGTTTCGCGTGATCAACGAGCTGAAGGCGCAGGGCTGCGGCATTGTCTATATCTCTCACCGCATGAAAGAGATCTTCGAGATTTGCGACGACGTGACGGTTTTCCGCGACGGCCAGTTTATTGCGGAACGTCCGGTGAAGGAGCTCAGCGAAGAGAGCCTGATCGAGATGATGGTCGGACGCAAGCTGGAAGATCAATACCCGCGCCTCGACCAGGCGCCGGGAGACGTTCGCCTCAAGGTCGAGAACCTTAGCGGACCGGGCGTGCATGACGTCAGCTTTACGCTGCGCAAAGGCGAGATCCTTGGCGTCTCCGGGCTGATGGGCGCCGGACGCACCGAGCTGATGAAGCTGCTTTACGGCGCCCTGCCGCGCAGCAAAGGCCGCGTCTGGCTCGACGGCCGCGAAGTAGTGACGCGCGCGCCGCAGGATGGCCTGGCCAGCGGCATCGTCTACATCTCCGAGGATCGCAAGCGCGATGGGCTGGTGCTGGGCATGTCGGTAAAAGAGAACATGTCGCTGACGGCGCTGCGTTATTTCAGCAACGGCAGCGGCACGCTGAAACATGCCGCCGAGCAGCTGGCGGTGGGCGATTTTATCCGTCTTTTCAATATCAAAACGCCGTCAATGGAGCAGGCAATCGGCCTGCTCTCCGGCGGCAATCAGCAGAAAGTGGCCATCGCGCGCGGACTGATGACGCGTCCCAACGTGCTGATCCTGGACGAACCGACGCGCGGCGTCGACGTCGGGGCGAAGAAAGAGATTTACCAGCTTATCAATCAGTTCAAGGCCGAAGGGCTAAGCATCATTCTCGTCTCGTCGGAGATGCCGGAAGTGCTTGGCATGAGCGACCGCATCCTGGTGATGCATGAAGGCCGTTCCGGCGGCGAATTTACCCGCGAGCAGGCGACGCAGGAATCTTTAATGGCGGCAGCCGTAGGCAAGCAACACAGCGAGGATTTAGTTGTATGAGCACCCAAACCTTACCCTCCAGCCGTCGCTGGTTCAGCAAAGCCTGGCTGATGGAGCAAAAATCGCTGATTGCGCTCATCGTGCTGATCGCCGTGGTGGCGAGCCAGAGCCCTAACTTTTTCACCGTAGCGAACCTGTTCAATATTCTGCAGCAGACCTCGGTCAACGCCATTATGGCGGTCGGCATGACGCTGGTGATCCTCACCTCCGGCATCGATCTCTCGGTGGGATCGCTGCTGGCGCTGACGGGCGCGGTGGCCGCCTCGCTGGTGGGCATGGAAGTCAACGCGCTGGTGGCGGTCGCGGGCGCGCTGGCGCTGGGGGCGGCGATCGGCGCCGTCACCGGCACTATTGTGGCGCGCGGCAAAGTGCAGGCCTTTATCGCCACGCTGGTGATGATGCTGCTGCTGCGCGGCGTCACCATGGTCTACACCGACGGCAGCCCGATTAATACCGGCTTCAACGACAACGCCGATCTCTTCGGCTGGTTCGGCATCGGTCGTCCGCTGGGAATTCCGACGCCGGTGTGGCTGATGGCCGTCGTCTTCCTGCTCGCCTGGTACATGCTGCACCACACGCGCCTCGGCCGTTACATCTACGCGCTGGGCGGCAATGAAGCGGCGACGCGCCTCTCCGGCATCAACGTTAACCGCGTAAAAGTGATCGTCTACGCCCTGAGCGGCATGCTGGCCGCGCTGGCGGGCACTATCGAAGTCGCGCGTCTCTCTTCGGCGCAGCCGACGGCGGGCACCGGCTACGAGCTGGACGCTATCGCGGCGGTGGTACTGGGTGGCACCAGTCTGGCGGGCGGTAAAGGGCGCATTATGGGCACCCTGATTGGCGCGCTGATCCTGGGCTTCCTGAATAACGGCCTGAACCTGATGGGCGTCTCTTCCTACTACCAGATGATCGTAAAAGCGGTGGTAATCCTGCTGGCGGTACTGGTGGATAACAAAAGCAGTAAATAACTCTGACCTTTACACAGGATGAAATGATGAAAAAGTTGACCGCACTGGCTGTGATCCTCGGCGCGACATTAAGCGCCAGCGCAGTGGCGAAAGATACCATCGCGCTGGTGGTATCGACGCTGAATAACCCCTTCTTCGTCTCGCTGAAAGAGGGCGCGCAGAAAGAGGCCGACAAACTGGGCTATAACCTGGTGGTGCTGGATTCGCAGAACAACCCGGCAAAAGAGCTGGCTAACGTGCAGGATCTGACCGTGCGCGGCGCCAAACTGCTGCTGATCAACCCAACCGATTCCGATGCGGTCGGCAACGCGGTAAAAATGGCTAACCAGGCCAATATCCCGGTGATCACGCTGGACCGCGTCGCGGCGCAGGGCAAAGTCGTGAGCCATGTCGCCTCCGACAACCGTTTTGGCGGTAAAATGGCGGGCGACTACATCGCTAAACGTCTGGGCGACAACGCCAAAATTATTGAACTGCAGGGCATTGCCGGCACCTCTGCGGCGCGCGAGCGCGGTGAAGGCTTTAAGCAGGCCTCAGACGCGCATAAATTCCAGGTGCTGGCGAGCCAGCCAGCGGACTTCGATCGCACCAAGGGTCTGAACGTGATGCAGAACCTGCTGCAGGCGCATCCGGACGTGCAGGCGGTATTTGCGCAAAATGATGAAATGGCGCTTGGCGCGTTACGCGCATTGCAAACCGCCGGGAAATCTGATGTCGTGGTAGTCGGCTTTGACGGCACCGCCGACGGCGTGAAAGCGGTCGAAGGCGGCAAACTGGCGGCGACGGTCGCTCAGATGCCGGATAAGATCGGCATGATTGGCGTCGATACCGCCGATAAAGTGCTGAAAGGTGAGAAAGTACAGGCCATCAATCCCGTTGACCTGAAACTGGTCACCAAATAACTCAAAGAAAAGCAGGGCAATGCGCCACCCTAATCCGGTGGCGCACTCTTTCTGGATCACACCCTATGAGCAAAAGCGCAAAACTGGCCGTTCTCGGCAGCATTAATGCTGACCACATTCTTAACCTGACGCACTTTCCTCGTCCCGGCGAAACGGTGATCGGGGAGCAGTATACCGTTGCGTTTGGCGGCAAAGGGGCGAACCAGGCGGTCGCCGCCGGGCGAGCTGGCGCAGATATCGCCTTTATCGCCTGCCTTGGCAATGACGCCATCGGCGAACGTATCCGCGCCCAGCTGGCGCGAGACAGCGTTGAGACCGCCGCGGTTGAAACCGTTAGCGGCGAACCCACCGGCGTGGCGATGATTTTCGTCAACGGCGAAGGGGAAAACAGCATCGGCATCTGCGCGGGCGCCAATGCGGCGCTAACGCCTGACTGCGTGGCGCGTCATCAGCAGGTCATCGTCAACGCCTCGGCGCTGCTGATGCAGCTGGAGTCGCCGCTGGAGAGCGTGCTGGCTGCGGCGAAGATCGCGCGCGCCCACCAGACGCAGGTGATCCTCAACCCCGCGCCGGCGACGCCGCTCGACGATGAGCTGCTGGCGCTGGTGGATATCATCACGCCTAATGAAACCGAAGCGGAAAGCCTGACCGGCATCGCTGTCTCCAGCGACGAGGACGCCGCGCGCGCGGCTGAGGCGCTGCACGCCAAAGGCATCGGCACCGTGCTGATCACCCTGGGACGTCGCGGCGTCTGGCTGAGCGAGCAGGGCGAAAAAGGCGAGCGCATTGCCGGCTTTACGGTGAAAGCGGTCGATACCATTGCGGCAGGTGACACCTTTAACGGCGCATTTATCACGGCGCGGCTGGAAGGCAAAAGCCTGCATGACGCGGTACGCTTCGCCCATGCGGCGGCGGCAATCGCCGTCACACGGCCGGGCGCGCAGCCCTCCGTGCCCTGGCGCACGGAAATCGACGATTTTCTACTTCAGCAGGGTTAAGCCTTGGCGACCATGAAAGATGTCGCCCGCATGGCGGGCGTCTCCACCTCCACCGTCTCGCACGTTATCAACAACAACCGCTTTGTCAGCGAAGCGGTGCGCGAGAAGGTCGATCGGGCGATCAGCACGCTGAACTACGCGCCTTCGGCGCTGGCGCGCAGCCTTAAGCTTAACCAGACGCACACCATCGGCATGCTGCTGACGACCAGCAGCAACCCCTTTTACGCCGAAGTGGTGCGCGGCGTCGAAGACAGCTGTTACGAGCGCGGCTACAGCCTGATCCTCTGCAATACGGCGGGCGACGAAGAGCGCATGAACCGCAGCCTGGAAACGCTGCTGCAAAAGCGCGTCGACGGCCTGCTGATCATGTGCACCGAAAGTCATCTGCCCTCGGCAGCTATCCTTAATCGCTATCCTTCTATTCCTACCGTGATGATGGACTGGGCGCCGTTTGAAGGGCGAGGCGATATTATTCAGGACAATGCGCTGCTGGGCGGCGAACTGGCGACGCAGCATCTGATTGACAGCGGCTATACCCGCATCGCCTGCATTTCCGGCCCGCTGGATAAAACCCCGGGACGTATGCGTCTGCAGGGCTATTACCATGCGATGGAGAAAAACGGGCTGGCGATTCCGGCGGGCTATGTGATTAACAGCGACTTCGAATTTCAGGGCGGTTACAGCGCCATGAAAGCGCTGCTGGCGCTGGCGTCGCCGCCACAGGCGGTTTTCACCAGCAACGACGCGATGGCGGTCGGCGTTTATCACGCGTTGTTTGAAGCGGGATTGCGTATTCCGCAGGATATGGCGGTGATGGGATATGACGATATCGAGCTGGCGCGCTATCTGACGCCGCCGCTGACCACGATTCACCAGCCGAAAGATGAGCTGGGCCAGCTGGCGATCGATACTTTAATCCATCGCCTGAACGATCCCGGCGCCAGCCAGCAAACGCTGGTGCTGACGCCGGAACTGGTGGTGCGCGCCTCGACTTAAGCGCTTTTCTTCTTTTTATCGCGATTGGTGATCAGGTGTCGGCCGTCGCCCGGCCGCAGCAGCGCAAAGGTAAAGGCCGAAATCACCGTGACGATGCCCATCGTCAGGAAGGTCGCATGGAACTGCTCGACGGTGCCGGTTTCGAACGCCTGATAAAAGCGGAGCACCGCCGCGCTTACCGCCACACCAAAGCTGATCGACAGCTGCTGCGTCACCGCCAGCACGCTGTTGCCGCCGCTGGCGTTATCATCATTTAAATCCGCCAGCGTAATGGTGTTCATTGCGGTGAACTGCGTTGACATCGACATGCCGAGAATAAACAGCGGCAGCAGCAGCAGAATGATGCTTTCAGACGGCGACTGCAGCGCAAAGCTGGCGATCAGAATGCCGATGACGACGGTAATGCCGACCAGCGTACGGCGATAGCCGAACAGGCGCAGCACCTGAGTCACCGTCGATTTAGCCAGAATCGAGCCGATGGCCGTCGGCGCCATCATGCAGCCCGCCACCACCGCCGAAAAGCCGAATCCGACCTGCAGCATTAACGGCATCAGGAAGGGGACGCAGCCGGTGCCGAGGCGCGACGCGATATTGCCGATAATGCCGACCGAAAAGGTGCGGGTCTTGAACAGCGGCAGGCTGATTAGCGGCGCTGGGTGGCGGCGCGCATGAAGGATATAAAGAAGCAGCAATATTACGCCTGCCGCCAGTACGCCAGACGCCAGCCATGCGGAGACGATACGCTCGCCGAAGAGCTCGATGCCGATCGACAGCAAGACCAGTCCCGCGCCGAACAATAAGAAACCGAGAAAATCGAAGCGACGCCGGGGCAGGGTGAAGTCCGGCATATATTTGCGCGCATAGATAATGCCGAGAATGCCGACGGGAATGTTAATCAGGAATATCCAGTGCCAGGTGGCATAGGTCACCAGTAACCCGCCGAGTAGCGGACCCAGTATCGGCCCAACCAGGCCGGGCATGGTGACGAAGTTCAGCACCGGCAGGAGTTCGCTACGCGGATAGGCGCGCAGCAACGCCAGGCGCGCCACCGGCATCATCATCGCGCCGCCTACGCCCTGAACGATGCGCGAAATCACCAGCATCGTCAGCGATTGCGATAAGGCGCAGGCCAGCGATCCAAAGGTAAAGAGCGACACTGCGATAATAAAGACTTTGCGCGTGCCGAAGCGGTCGGCAAGCCAGCCGCTCACGGGAATTAACATGGCGACGGTAAGGGTGTAGCTGATAACGGCGGACTGCATGGCCAGAGGAGAGCGGTCGAGGCTGGTCGCGATAGCGGGTAGCGCAGTATTGAGAATGGTGGCATCCAGTGCCTGCATAAAAAACGCCATGGCGGCTATCCATGGCAGACCGGCCATACTGCGCGCGGATCGTATCATCGAAAATCCTTCTATATAGGTGTCAGTAGCTGGCAAGAAACCGAAGTGACAGCATAGCATCGGCATAAAAGGGCTGGTTGGCAATTTTCCACGGCGGAAGGCTGTTTCTGTGCGCTTTTTCGCCCGGAAATGTCTGCTTTTAACCCGTTCGATTAAAAAAAAGGCATCCGGCAATTATTTTCAAAGAAATGCTTGTCAGCCCGGAAGAACTCCCTATAATGCGCCTCCACTGACACGGCACAACGGCTTACGGAATGCGGTGTTAAGTAAGATTCGACAAGGTTCGAATCGTCAGGAAAGCAAAAATAAATGCTTGACTGATAAAGCGGAAAGCGTAATATACGCAGCCCGCGCCGCTGAATAATCGCGGCATGCTCTTTAACAATTTATCAGA
>NZ_DICD01000024.1:0-57473 GCF_002415245.1 Pantoea sp. UBA5035
GTGTCAGTCAAGCGTTTATTTCGCTCTGACCGACGGTGACTTTCATCACCTCAACACCGCATTCCGTAAGCCATTGTGCCGTGTCGATGGAGGCGCATTATAGGGAGTCGTTCAGAGAGCGCAAGCGCCTTTTTTAAAGTTTTGTGTCGTTCGTCTGATTAATGCGCAAAACGGGCGTTTTAGCGCTTTTTAATCGCATCAGGCAGCTCGGCGATACTATTTAGCACCCAATCCGCGGCCGCCTCCCCTTCCGCCGTGACGGGTTTGCCGCTGCGCACCAGCACGTTTGTGCCTACGCCCGCCGCTTTGCCTGCCAGCACGTCTTCTGTTTTGTCACCCACCATATAAGAAGCTGCCATATCGATATCGAGATGCTTCTGCGCTGAGAGCAGCATGCCAGGGTGCGGCTTGCGGCAGTCGCACTCCTGACGATAGGCTTCCACTGGCGCGTCCGGCAGATGCGGACAGAAATAGATGCCGTCGAGATCGACATCGCGGTCCGCCAGCGACCAGTCCATCCATTCAGTCAGCTGCATGAACTGGTCTTCGCTGAACATGCCGCGGGCGATGCCGGACTGATTAGTGATCAGCACCAGCGCGAATCCCATCTTCTTCAGTTCCTGCAACGCCTCGATGGCGCCGTCGATAAACTGGAAGTTGTCGATTTCATGAACATAGCCGTGATCCACGTTCAAGGTGCCATCACGATCGAGAAATACAGCCGGGACTTTATTCGCCACTGAGAAACTCCTGCTACTGAAGATGCTACTAAAATTGCCGCCTAGTATTGCATGATTGCAATAAAAGAGAGAATGGCAGATAAGATGACTTTGATTGATTTAGACGTCTGGATGCCTTACCATCCGTTCAGCTTTCGCACCGGAGTTCAGCGCGAAAGGTTCCACACCACGGACAACGCAAGACGATAATAAATAACCTAATGATTAAACTCGAAAATATTACCAAAGTGTTCCAGCAAGGCTCACGCACCATTCAGGCGCTCTCAGATGTTAGCCTGCATGTGCCTGCAGGACAGATTTATGGCGTTATCGGCTCGTCCGGCGCCGGTAAAAGCACCCTTATCCGCTGCGTTAACCTGCTGGAACGCCCGACGTCAGGCCGCGTACTGGTTGACGGCCAGGAGTTAACCGCCCTGAGCGAACGTCAGCTGACTCAGGCGCGCCGTCAAATCGGCATGATCTTCCAGCACTTTAATTTAATGAACTCGCGTACCGTTTTCGGCAACGTGGCGCTGCCGCTTGAGCTGGGCAGCCTGTCGCGCGAAGCGATTAAACAGCGCGTAACGGAACTGCTGGAGCTGGTCGGCCTGGCCGATAAGCGTGACGCCTGGCCTGCCAACCTCTCCGGCGGGCAGAAACAGCGCGTCGCCATCGCCCGCGCGCTGGCCAGCAATCCCAAAGTGCTGCTGTGCGACGAAGCCACCAGCGCGCTCGATCCCGCCACTACCCGCTCTATCCTCGAGCTGCTGAAAGATATCAACCGGCGCCTCGGCCTGACCATCCTGCTGATTACGCACGAGATGGACGTGGTGAAGCGCATCTGCGATCAGGTCGCGGTCATCAGCCAGGGCGAGCTGATTGAAAAAGACAGCGTCAGCGAAGTCTTCTCTCACCCGAAAACGCCGCTGGCGCAGCAGTTTATCCAGTCGACGCTGCATCTCGATATCCCGGAAGATTATCAGCAGCGCATGGTGTCGCAGCCTGCTGCCGAGCGCGTGCCGCTGCTGCGTCTTGAGTTCACCGGCAAATCGGTCGACGCGCCGCTGCTCTCCGAAGCCGCGCGCCGCTTCAACGTCAATAACAACATTATCAGCGCGCAGATGGATTACGCTGGCGGCGTGAAGTTCGGCATTATGCTGGCCGAAATGGACGGCGCTGAGAGCGACGCCAACGCCGCTATCGCGTGGCTGCAGGAAAATCATGTGAAAGTAGAGGTACTGGGTTATGTCTGAGGCGATGATGGCTTTACTGGCGCGCGGCGTCTGGGAAACGCTGATGATGACCTTTGTCTCCGGCTTCTTTGGTTTTGTGCTGGGTCTGCCGGTCGGCGTGCTGCTCTACGTCACCCGTCCGGGACAGATTCGGGAAAACCGGACGCTCTATCGCATCCTCTCCGCGCTGGTGAATATTTTCCGTTCTATTCCCTTTATCATTCTGCTGGTCTGGATGATTCCCTTTACTCGCGCCATCGTCGGCACCTCTATCGGCCTGCAGGCGGCTATCGTGCCGCTGACCGTCGGCGCCGCGCCTTTTATCGCACGTATGGTCGAGAATGCGCTGCTTGAGCTGCCGACCGGACTGATCGAAGCGTCGCGCGCCATGGGCGCCACGCCGCTGCAAATCGTTCGCAAGGTGCTGCTGCCGGAAGCGCTGCCGGGCCTGGTGAACGCCGCGACCATCACGCTGATTACGCTGGTCGGCTACTCCGCCATGGGCGGCGCCGTCGGCGCGGGCGGGCTGGGGCAGATTGGCTATCAGTACGGCTATATCGGCTATAACGCGACGGTGATGAATACGGTGCTCGTGTTACTGGTCGTTCTGGTGTATTTAATTCAGTTTTGTGGCGACCGCATTGTGCGTGCCGTGTCCCATAAATAAGTCAGCAATATCATTACGTCTCCATTAAGGAAGAGATATGACTTCTACATTTAAAAAGATTGCCGCTGTGGGTGCACTGATTGGCGCGATTGCGCTGGCAGGATGCGATCAGAAAGCCAAAGATCCGAACCACATCAAAGTGGGCGTGATTGTCGGCGCAGAGCAGCAGGTCGCCGAAGCGGCGCAGAAAGTCGCTAAGGATAAATATGGCCTCGACGTCGAGCTGGTGACCTTTAACGACTACGTGCTGCCGAACGAAGCGCTGAGCAAAGGCGATATCGACGTCAACGCCTTCCAGCACAAACCTTATCTGGATCAGCAGATCAAAGATCGCGGCTACAAGCTGGTGCCGGTCGGCAACTCTTTCGTTTATCCGATCGCTGGCTACTCGAAAAAAATCAAATCGCTGGACGAGCTGCAGAACGGCGCGCAGGTCGCTATCCCTAACGATCCGACCAACCTCGGCCGTTCTCTGCTGCTACTGCAGAAAGTGGGCCTGATCAAGCTGAAGGATGGCGTCGGCCTGCTGCCGACCTCGCTGGATATCGTCGAGAACCCGAAAAACCTGAAAATCGTCGAGCTGGAAGCGCCGCAGCTGCCGCGTTCGCTGGATGACCAGCAGATCGCGCTGGCGGTGATCAACACCACCTACGCCAGCCAGATCGGCCTGACGCCGGCCAAAGACGGCATTTTCGTTGAAGATAAAGATTCGCCGTACGTGAACCTGCTCGTCAGCCGCGAAGATAACAAAGACGCTGAAAACGTGAAAAAATTCGTTCAGGCTTATCAGTCCGACGAAGTCGCGGAAGCCGCGAACAAGATCTTTAACGGCGGCGCAGTGAAAGGCTGGTAATCCCTTTCCTGTCACTTCTGACCAGGGCGGCGCTTAGCCGCCCTTTCTTTTGCGCCGCATCCGGCGCGACTTGTTATTTCGCCTGGTCCTTGTTTCAATAACGCCACTTTTTACAACCTTGAGGATGTTGCCATGCGTTTATTACCGCTCTGCTTGTTAGCATTGATGCTGACCGGGTGCGTTCACGAATACCACCCGATAAGCAGCGCACCCGCTCATTCGCAGCCATCCCGCGAGCCCGCGCGCAAGCCGGCGCCGCGTCCCGCGCCGGTCAAAGTCTATACCGACGCCGCCGATCTGGTCAGCAAACCGTTCCGCGATCTGGGCGAAGTCGCTGGCGATGACTGCCAGAGCAGCCGCCAGGATTCGCCGCCGAATATCGCCACCGCACGCAAGCGTCTGCAGATTAAAGCCTCTTACCTGAAAGCCAATGCCGTTCTGCTGCATAAGTGTGAAATCGTCAGCAGCACGCCAGGCTGCTATCGTCAGGCGATCTGTCAGGGCTCCGCGCTGAAAGTGAATCAATGAGCGCTTTCGCCTTCGAGCAGATCGGCGTGATCCGTTCGCCGTGGAAAGAGAAATTCGCCGTTCCGCGCCAGCCTGGCCTGGTGCAGGATGGTCACGGCGAGCTGCATCTGATGGCGCCCTATAACCAGCCGGAGGCGGTACGCGGCCTGGAGAGTTTCAGCCATCTCTGGGTGCTGTTCGTGTTTCATCAGACTATGGCAGGCGGCTGGCGGCCCACGGTGCGCCCGCCGCGCCTGGGCGGCAATGCCCGCATGGGCGTGTTCGCGACGCGCTCGACCTTTCGCCCGAACCCTGTCGGCATGTCGCTGGTTGAGCTGAAGGCGATACGCTGCGAGAAGAATCAGGTGATCCTGCAGCTCGGCAGCCTGGATCTGGTGGACGGTACACCGGTCGTGGATATCAAGCCTTACCTCCCCTTCGCCGAGGCGCTGCCGCAGGCGCGGGCCGGTTTCGCGCAGGAAGCGCCCGCGGCCGATATGCCGGTGCGCTTCTCGCCGCAGGCGGAACAGCAGCTGGCGCAGCAGCAGCGCTATCCCTATCTGGCGCGTTTTATCCGCGACGTGCTGGCGCAAGATCCGCGTCCCGCCTACCGCAAAGGCGAAGCGCAGTCGCGCGAATATGCCGTCTGGCTGCTCGATTTCAATGTGCGCTGGCGCGTCGATGAAACCGGCACTGAGGTGACCAGCATCGACCCGCGCGAAAACGCGCTTTTGAGCCCGTGATCTCGCTGGTACACTAGCCGCCAACAAAACTTTTGTCAGTGACTCTCCGTTCAACTGGAACCTTAATCAATGCGTACTACTCAATATTTGCTCTCCACCCTTAAGGAGACGCCCTCCGACGCGGAAGTGATCAGCCACCAGCTGATGCTGCGCGCCGGGATGATCCGCAAACTGGCTTCAGGTCTCTACACCTGGCTGCCGACCGGTTTACGCGTGCTGAAAAAAGTCGAAAACATCGTGCGCGAAGAGATGAACAACGCGGGCGCGATTGAGATCTCTATGCCGGTGGTTCAGCCTGCCGATTTGTGGCAGGAGAGCGGTCGCTGGGAACAGTACGGCCCGGAACTGCTGCGCGTGGCCGATCGCCACGAGCGCCCGTTCGTGCTCGGTCCGACGCATGAAGAAGTCATTACCGATTTGATCCGCAACGAGCTCAGCTCCTATAAGCAGCTACCGCTGAACCTCTATCAGATCCAGACCAAATTCCGCGATGAAGTGCGCCCGCGCTTTGGCGTGATGCGCTCGCGCGAGTTCATCATGAAAGACGCCTACTCCTTCCATACTTCGCAGGAGTCGCTGCAGGAAACCTACGACGCGATGTACCGCGCCTACAGCAACAGCTTTAGCCGTATGGGCCTCGACTTCCGCGCGGTTCAGGCCGATACCGGTTCTATCGGCGGCAGCGCGTCGCACGAATTCCAGGTACTGGCGCAGAGCGGTGAAGATGATGTGATCTTCTCAACCGATTCGGACTACGCCGCCAATATCGAAATGGCGGAAGCGGTAGCGCCGGCTGGCGATCGCCCGCAGCCGACTCAGGCGCTGGCGCAGATCGACACGCCGAACGCGAAAACCATCGCCGAGCTGGTCGAGCAGTTCCAGCTGCCGATTGAGAAAACCGTGAAGACGCTGATGGTAAAAGCCAGCGAAGAGAGCGGCCATACGCTGGTTGCGCTGCTGGTGCGCGGCGATCACGAGCTGAACGAAATTAAAGCGGAGAAGCTCGACATCGTCGCCTCGCCGCTGACGTTCGCCACTGAAGAAGAGATCCGCGCCGCAGTGGGCGCAGGTCCAGGTTCGCTTGGCCCGGTGGGTCTGGCGATGCCGATTATCGCCGATCGCAGCGTCGATAAGATGAGCGACTTCAGCGCCGGCGCCAACGTCGACGGCAAACACTATGTCGGGATTAACTGGGAACGCGATCTGCCGCAGGCGATCGTGGCCGATATCCGCAACGTGGTGGAAGGCGATCCGAGCCCGGACGGCAAAGGCACGCTGCAGATCAAACGCGGCATCGAAGTCGGCCATATTTTCCAGCTCGGCACCAAATACTCGGAAGCGATGAAAGCGGCGGTTCAGGGCGAAGATGGCCGTAATCAGGTGTTGACCATGGGCTGCTACGGTATCGGCATCACGCGCGTCGTCGCGGCGGCGATCGAGCAGAACCACGACGAGCGCGGCATTATCTGGCCTGCGGCGCTGGCACCGTTCGACGTTGCGATTCTGCCGATGAATATGCACAAATCTTTCCGCGTGAAAGAGCTGGCGGAAGAGCTCTACCACACCCTGCGCGCCAAAGGCGTCGAGGTGATCCTCGACGACCGTAAAGAGCGTCCGGGCGTGATGTTCGCCGATATGGAGCTGATTGGCGTGCCGCACACCATCGTCATCGGCGACCGCAATCTCGACAACGAAGAGATTGAGTACAAAGCGCGTCGCGCCGGCGAGAAAGAGATGATCAAGCAGAGCGAAATCGTCGACTTCCTGCTGAAAGCGCTTAACAAGTAAGATCCTTCCCGCCCCCGTTTTCGGGGGCGTTTTTTTTACAATACTTTTCCCCGCATCGATTTGGTCGAACTGCGCCGCGCTTTCCCTTCCAGCCGCCGCTCTTTCGACGCGCGCGTCGGCCGCGTAGCGCGCCGCGCCTTCTCTACCCGCGTCAGCTCCTGAATCAAATTGACCAGCCTCTGTACCGCCGCCTCGCGGTTCATCTCCTGGCTGCGATACTCCTGCGCCTTGATAATCACCATGCCTTCCGGCGTAATCAGATGGTGTTTCGCCGCCAGCATGCGCTGTTTGTAAAACGGCGGCAGCGAGGATGCGGCGATATCGAAACGCAGATGAATAGCGGTGCTGGTTTTATTTACATGCTGCCCGCCCGCCCCCTGGGCGCGAATGGCGCTTAGCTCGACTTCGCCGTCGGGCAGCTCGACCGTACGTGAAACTTTAATCATCTGTCACCTGAGACAACGTCGCCTCGTTTAACCTGTTCATCAACTTAACCTTTTGTGCTTGCTGTTTATGGCGCGTAGCCAGCGGATTCTGTCACTTTAGCCTCTTTCGACGCTACGATCCTGCTTTGCTCTGGCTGAAATCCTGGAAATGCCTGTGATATAGTTCCTCAGGCAACCAGAGTATTCTTGCTCTGCTGAGGAGGTGAAAGTGCAAAAATATTGTGAATTAGTTCGCCAGAAGTATGCCGAGATCGGCAGCGGCGAACTGGGATATGTGCCCGATGCGATCGGATGCGTTTTAAAGGCACTCGATGATATTGCCGCAAATTCTGCGCTAAACTCTTCTGTCAGGGAACAGGCAGCCTATGCCGCTGCAAACTTACTGGTGAGCGACTATGTTGACGAATGAAGCCTATAGACCCATCAACTGCGATGATTACGACAACCTGGAACTCGCCTGCACGAAACGCTGGACGCTTGAGCTGACCCTGAAAAACGGGGAAGCGCTGAAGGCGAAAGCGACGGATATGGTTTCACGTAAAAACGTCGAATACCTTTCTATCGATCTCTCCGGCGAAACGCGCGAGTTGCGCCTCGATCATATCGCCAGCTTCAGCCATCCTGAGCTGGGCACCGTTGTCGTCAGCGAAGAATAACGACAGCGCCTCGGGCGGGATATTCCCGCCCCCTTCCCTAAGGTTTCAGCGACCCATAGTAAGCCGACAGATCCGCCATATCCTCATCGCTTAATCCAGCCACAAACGCTTTCATGACTTCCGCCTGCCCGCCGCTGCGCTCGCCCTTTTTATAGGCCTGCAGCGCATGGTTAAGGTAAGCGGCGTTCTGTCCCGCAAGGTTGGGATAGAGCGGCATGCTGCTTTTTCCCTGCGCGCCATGGCAGGCGGCGCAGGCGGCCGCCTTCTGCGCCCCCGCGTTGACGTCGCCGTCGGCCAGCGCCGGCAGCGCCGTCGCCAGCAGCAAAGCGGCCAGTACTCTCTTCATGATTGCTCTCCAGCACTCTCGTTATTTTGCCAGATCGCCTGCCAGCCGCTGTCGTCGACGGCGGCGCCTTCCCGGGTGACAAACAGGCCGGGCGCGCAGACAAGCGTCTGATTGTAGTAGATCAGCGGAATACGTCCGCGCTGCCACGGCGGGATCGCCAGCTCCTGCCACAGCTTTTTGATTTCGCGGCCGCCGGCGCGGCCCGCCAGATGAAAATAGCCCTGCGCATGAAAACGTACGCTCACCTCTTCGTCCGCCTCGGGTTGACGCAGCGCCGAGAGCGCGCGGTGGGCATGCAGCACGCCGAGCCGCTGCGGCAGCACCAGCGGCGCGCGGCGGTCGGGCCAGGGCAGCAGCCGATCCTTTAGCGACGCGCAGCGCGGCACCCAGTAGAGCCGATCGCGATAGCGGCGCGCCTCCGCCTCGCCAAAGCGTAAACGCGGCTGCGCGTCTTCGCGGCTCAGCATCACCTCCTGACGCAGACGCGTGAGCGCGGCGCGCGACACCATCGGCGCGCCCTGGCAGGCGATCCAGCGGCGCAGCAGCGCGTTCGCGCGCGTCTCGCTCATCTGTAAAAGCGGCGGGAAATGCAGGCTGCCGTCTGGATGCATCAGACCGGCCAGCTGCTCCGCCAGCAGTTCGTCCAGCAGCTGCTCCTGCTCGCCGCACAGCGCCGCGCTGCGCGCGCACGCGGCGGCGAAGTGCGGCCAGCGCGCCTGCAGCGTCGGCAGCAGATGCTGGCGCAGGAAATTGCGATCGTAGCGCGCGTCCTGATTGCTTTCATCTTCGATCCAGCGCAGCTGATGCTGCCGCGCGTAGGCTTCAAGCTGCTGGCGCGACTGCCCGAGCAGCGGACGCAGCAGCACGTGACCGTGGCGCTGATGCCGCACCGGCATCGCCGCCAGCCCGGCCGGTCCGCTGCCGCGCTTCAGCGCCAGCAGCAGCGTCTCGCACTGGTCGTCGAGATGCTGTGCGGTCAACAGCCACTCATCAGGCTGCATCGCCGTCGTCAGCGCCTGATAGCGCGCCGTGCGCGCTGCGCCCTCAACGCCCTGCTCGCGCGCGTCGACCTGCACGCGCAGCACCTCGCAGCGTAGCTGCCAGGCTTCGCAGATAGCCACGCAGTGAGCCGCCCAGCTGTCGGCGTTGGGGCTTAATCCGTGGTGGACATGCAGGGCGCGCAGGCGCGCTTGCGGATGCGTCTGTTGCCAGCTAACCAGCTGATGCAGCAGCACGGTGGAATCAAGACCGCCGCTAAACGCCACCGCCAGCGCGGCATCGTCAGGCAACAGCGAAGCGAGATGAGACAAAGGCATGACGCGTTCCAGAATCAGGGCCGCCGGATGCGGCCCCTGCGCGCGCTATTTTACGCCTGATAGAGCTCCAGCGGCAAACCATCCGGATCGGCAAAGAAGGTGCACTGCTTGCCGGTCAGATCGTCGATGCGGATCGGCTCGCACACCACGCCTTTTTCCGCCAGCGTCGCGACCGCCGCGCCGACGTCCGGCACGGTAAAGGCCAGATGACGCAGGCCGCAGGCTTCGGGATGACTGACGCGCGCCGGCGGCGAAGGAAAGGAGAAAAGCTCGATGGTGTACTGGCCGTTTAGCGCCAGATCGCCTTTCCACGAATCGCGCGCTTCGCGGTAAACCTCGCCCATCAGGCTGAAGCCGAGCACATCACAATAAAAGGCCTTACTGCGCGCATAATCGGTGGCGATGATGGCGATATGGTGAACAGAAGATAACTGCAACATGAAAAGACTCCCTGACTGTTTTGTCTATCCTGAGACGTGCGGCGGCGGCTTGCAATGCGCAATTGTCTGAAGCCGCTGCCTTTTTCCGTTATTTCAGCACCCGAACGCGATAATCGCCCTCTTCCGTCAGCGTCGCGCCGTGAATATCGGTCTCAAAGCCGGGATAGTGGCGTCCGATAGTGCAAAGCATCAGCAGGAAGTCGAGCACCGCGCGGCTCTCTTCGGTGATCATTTCCCCTGGCATCACCAGCGGCACGCCTGGCGGATAGGGCAGGATCATATTGGCAGAAACGCGTCCCACCAGCTGCTTCAGATCCACCGTCTCTACTCTGCCCTGCACCTGCTGCTGGAACGCCTGATGAGGCGTCATCTTCATTTCAGGCAGCACGTCGAACGCCTTGAGCATCAGGCGCGGCAGATCGTGCTGGCGGATCAGCTGGTGGATCCCCTGCGCCAGCGTCTGGATGCGCATATTGCGGTAGAAGTCGGGATCTTCGGCGTAGAGATCCGGCAGCATATTTTTCACCCGCAGGTTGAGATCGTAGGCGCGCTTGAACTCGGTCAGACCGCGCAGCACGCTCATCGCCCGGGTCTTGTCGATGCCGATGCTGAACAGAAACAGCAGGTTATAAGGCCCGGTTTTCTCTACCACAATGCCGCGCTCGTCGAGGAATTTCGCCACCAGCGCCGCCGGAATCCCCTCTTCCGCCATCTCGCCCAGCTCGCTCATGCCGGGCGTCAGAATGGTGACCTTAATGGGATCGAGATACATATGGTCAGCGTCCGCCTGGGTAAAGCCGTGCCACCCCTCTTCGCCCGGCTGGATCGGCCAGCACGCCGCTTCGTCGACATGCTCCGGCTGCCAGATATCGAAGAACCAGCTGTCGGACTCCTCGCGCAGGCGCTGGATCTCCCGGCGAAAGTGCAGCGCGCGCTCGACCGAGCGATTGATCAGCCGCTTGCCGGGATTGCCGCGCAGCATCGCCGCCGCCGTTTCAATCGACGACACAATCGCATAGTTGGGCGATGTGGTGGTGTGCATCATGTAAGCTTCGTTGAAGGTGTGCTCGTCGTAATCGCCTTTAATATGGATCAGCGACGCCTGCGAGAAGGCCGCCAGCAGCTTGTGGGTCGACTGAGTTTCATAGATCACTTTGCCAGGCGTACGCTCGCCGCTCATGCCGCTTTTGCCGGCATAGATAGGATGGAAGTTGGTATAGGGCACCCATGCGGAATCGAAATGGATCGACGGCACCTCCAGCGTCTCCTTGATGTACTGCGTGTTATAAAGTAGGCCATCGTAGGTGGAGTTGGTGATCACGGCGTGCACCGGCCAGCTGGCGCGGGCGGTATTCGCCACCTTCTCCTCAATGCTGGCGCGGGTGAACTCCCGCTTAGGGATGCCGCCGAGAATGCCCAGCGCATTGCGCGTCGGCTTGAGCCAGATTGGCACAATATCGCTCATCATCAGCAGATGCGTCAGCGACTTATGGCAGTTGCGGTCAATCAATACCGTGCTGCCGGTCGGCGCCGCATACATGCCGACGATTTTATTCGAGGTCGAGGTGCCGTTGGTCACCATGTAGCTCTGCTCGGCGCCGAAAGTTCTGGCGACGTACTCCTCGGCCTCGAGGTGCGGGCCGGTATGATCGAGCAGCGAACCAAGTTCGGTCACGGAGATAGAGATATCCGCCTTCAGCGTATTGGCGCCAAAGAAGTCGTAAAAGAGGCTGCCGACCGGGCTTTTTTGAAAAGCGGTGCCGCCCATATGACCGGGCGTACAGAAGGTGTACTTTCCCTCTTTCACGTAGGTGAACAGCGCTTTGGTCAGCGGCGGAGTAATGTGGTCGATATAGTCGTCGGTGTACTGGCGGATATGCAGCGCGATATCGTCCGCGGCGCTCAGCGCATATTCAAAGAAGTGCAGCGCCATACGCATCTCGTTGATGCTGACATCCATCTGGGAGTGGGTGTTGATAAAGGCGTAGAGCGGCAGGTGTTCATTGAGCTGATTGATATCGGCGCAGAGCGCCGGACTGTTGTGCGTGTCCCAGTCAAAGATCACGCCGCAGATACGCGGGTTGTGCTCTATCAGCTTCAACAGGTCGTCGATGTTCGTCGGATAAATCAGCTGAAAGCCCTGCTGCGTCAGCGCGGTATTCAGTTCACGCAGCGGCTCGTCTTTGTAGAACATGCCGTGTGAACCCATGATCGCCAGAATATTCAATGCGCACCTCCCTTTTAATGTGGCAGGGCTAATCATAGCGAAGGATAGCGGTCGGGTGCTGTCGGAATGCTCTACTCTGTTGCCGATCGGCAAATCAGAGGCATAAAAAAAGCGGACCGGAGTCCGCTTTTTCACCGCTGTACGCCCTTAAGCGTAGCCGTAGCTCATCAGACGCTGATAGCGACGATCGAGCAGCTCTTCGGTGCTCAGGGTGTCGAGATCGGCCAGATCCGCCAGCAGCTGGTTTTTCAGCGACAGCGCCATATCCACCGGCTGACGATGCGCGCCGCCCAGCGGTTCCGGGATGATCGAGTCGATCAGCTTCAGCTCTTTCAGACGGTTGGCCGTGATGCCCATCGCCTCTGCCGCCAGCGGGGCTTTATCCGCGCTTTTCCACAGAATCGAGGCGCAGCCTTCCGGCGAGATAACCGAATAGGTGCTGTACTGCAGCATATTCACTTTGTCGCCCACGCCGATGGCCAGCGCGCCGCCTGAGCCGCCTTCGCCGATCACGGTGCAGATAACCGGAATTTTCAGACCAGACATTTCGCGCAGGTTGCGAGCGATCGCTTCCGACTGACCGCGCTCTTCCGCGCCCACGCCCGGATAGGCGCCCGGCGTGTCGATAAAGGTGATCAGCGGCATTTTAAAGCGCTCGGCCATCTCCATCAGACGCAGCGCTTTGCGATAGCCTTCCGGCGCCGGCATACCGAAGTTGCGGCGGATTTTCTCTTTGGTTTCGCGACCTTTTTGATGACCAATGATCATTACCGGGCGGCCGTCGAGACGGGCGATACCGCCGACAATCGCTTTGTCGTCGGCATAGGCGCGATCGCCTGCCAGCTCGTCAAAGTCGTCAAAAGCGTTGCGAACGTAGTCAAGCGTGTAAGGGCGCAGCGGATGGCGCGCCAGCTGCGCGACCTGCCATGCGCCCAAATCGGCGAAGATTTTACGGGTCAGCTCAACGCTTTTTTCGCGCAGGCGCTGCACCTCTTCGTCCAGATTAATGTGTTTATCATCCTGACGACCAATCGACGTAAGCGAATCAATTTTCGCTTCAAGTTCCGCGATCGGCTGTTCAAAATCCAGGTAATTAAGACTCATAATGTTCCTGTTTTAGTCAAACTCCAGTTCAACCTGCTCCGACCCTATCAACGAACGCAGTTCGTTGAGCAGGCGATCGCTGGGCGAAATACGCCACGCTGCACCAAAGCGTAGCTTCGCTCGCGCGTCGGCTCTCTGATAGTAGAGATTCACCGGTATCGTCCCCGAGCGATGGGGTTCGAGAGACTGGCGGAGCCGGTTTAATAGCTGGTCATCAATTTGCCTGTCCGTCAGCGAGATAGCAAGTCCGCGCGCGTATTTTTCGCGCGCTTCGTCAATGTCCATGACTTCACGAGCGGTCATTTTAAGGCCGCCGCTGAAGTCATCAAAGCTGACCTGTCCGCTGACGATCAGGATACGGTCTTTCTCCAGCAACTGCTGGTATTTATCTAACGCATCGGTAAATAACATCACCTCAAGACGACCGGAACGATCGTCCAGAGTACAGATACCAATTCGATTGCCGCGCTTGGTCACCATCACGCGGGCCGCCACCACCAGACCGGCGGCGACGGTAATTTTACCACGCTCGGTAGGATGCATGTCCTTGAGGCGCATGCCGCCTACATAACGTTCAATCTCTTTCAGATACTGATTGATCGGATGGCCGGTGAGATAGAGGCCGAGCGTTTCCCGCTCGCCGTCGAGCTGCACCTGTTCCGGCCAGGGCGCCACGCTGGCGTAGGATTTCTCTACCTGCTCCGGCTCTTCCGCCAGTACGCCGAACATGTCGGCCTGGCCGATCGCCTCCGCTTTGGCGTGCTGATCCGCCGCCTTCAGCGCGTCGCCAAGCGAACTCATCAGCGCTGCGCGGTGCGGACCGAGACGATCGAAGGCGCCGGACATGATCAGCTTCTCCATCACGCGGCGGTTGATCTTTTTGGTGTCGGTGCGCGCGCAGAGATCGAACAGCTCGCGGAAATAGCCATCCTGGTTACGCGCCTCGAGGATCGCCTCGATCGGGCCTTCGCCGACGCCTTTGATCGCGCCGATGCCGTAGACGATCTCGCCGTCGTCATTGACGTGGAACTGATAGAGACCGGAGTTGATATCGGGCGGCAGCACCTTCAGGCCCATGCGCCAGCACTCGTCCACCAGGCCGACCACCTTCTCGGTGTTGTCCATATCGGCGGTCATCACCGCCGCCATAAACTCGGCCGGATAGTGCGCCTTCAGCCACAGCGTCTGGTAGGAAACCAGCGCATAGGCGGCGGAGTGCGATTTGTTAAAGCCGTAGCCGGCGAATTTCTCCACCAGGTCGAAGATCTTCATCGACAGCTCGCCGTCGATACCCATGCGCTCCGCGCCCTCTTTAAACACCGAGCGCTGCTTGGCCATCTCTTCCGGTTTCTTTTTACCCATCGCGCGGCGCAGCATATCCGCGCCGCCCAGGGTATAGCCGGAAAGCACCTGAGCGATCTGCATCACCTGTTCCTGATAGAGGATAATGCCGTAGGTGGGTTCGAGCACCGGCTTCAGGCTTTCATGCTGCCACTGAATATCGGGATAGGAGATCGCCTCGCGCCCGTGCTTACGGTCGATAAAGTTATCGACCATGCCCGACTGCAGCGGACCGGGACGGAACAGCGCTACCAGCGCGATCATATCTTCAAAGCAGTCCGGCTTCAGACGTTTAATCAGATCTTTCATGCCGCGCGATTCAAGCTGGAACACCGCCGTGGTTTCCGCGCGCTGCAGCATGTCGAAGCTTTTTTTATCCTCCAGCGGGATAGCGGCGATATCGATCGGCGGCAGGCCCTGCTTCTCCCGGCGCGGGTTGATCATCTTCAGCGCCCAGTCGATGATGGTGAGCGTGCGCAGGCCGAGGAAGTCGAACTTCACCAGGCCGGCGTACTCGACGTCATTCTTATCGAACTGCGTGACTGGATGGTTGCCGTTTTCGTCGCAGTAGAGCGGCGCGAAGTCGGTAATCCGCGTCGGGGCGATGACCACGCCGCCGGCGTGCTTGCCGGCGTTACGCGTGACGCCTTCCAGCTTGCGCGCCATATCGATCAGCGCTTTGACCTCTTCGTCCGCGTCGTACATTTCCGGCAGCTGCGGCTCGACGGCGAAGGCTTTTTCCAGCGTCATGCCGGGATCCGGCGGGATCAGCTTGGAGATGCGATCGACGAAGCCGTACGGATGACCCAGCACGCGGCCGACGTCGCGGATAACCGCTTTCGCCGCCATGGTGCCGAAGGTGATGATCTGCGATACCGCTTCGCGCCCGTACATCTCGGCGACGTGATCGATCACCTGGTCGCGCTTCTCCATACAGAAGTCGACGTCGAAGTCAGGCATCGAGACGCGTTCCGGGTTAAGGAATCGTTCGAACAGCAGGTCGAACTCCAGCGGATCGAGGTCGGTGATCTTCAGCGCGTAGGCGACCAGCGAACCGGCGCCGGAGCCGCGTCCCGGACCGACCGGAATGCCGTTATCTTTCGACCACTGGATAAACTCCATCACGATCAGGAAGTAGCCAGGGAAGCCCATCTGGTTGATAACGTTGAGCTCGATCTCCAGACGCTCGTCATATTCTGGCCGCTTCTCCGCGCGCACGGCCGGATCGGGAAAGAGAAACTCAAGGCGCTCTTCCAGCCCTTCCCGCGACTTCATCACCAGAAAATCTTCGGTGGACATATCGCCTGTCGGGAACTGCGGCAGGAAGTACTCGCCGAGGCGTACCGTGACGTTGCAGCGCTTAGCAATCTCTACGCTGTTTTCCAGCGCTTCCGGGATGTCCGAGAACAGCTCGCACATCTCCTCTTCGCTGCGCATATATTGCTGAGGGCTGTAGTTGCGCGGGCGTTTGGGATCGTCCAGCGTATAACCGTCGTGGATTGCCACGCGGATTTCATGGGCGTCGAAGTCCTCTTCGTTCAGGAAGCAGACTTCATTGGTGGCGACCACCGGCACGCCTTCGGCGATGGCGAGCTCAACCGCGGCGTGCAGATAGCTCTCCTCGTCGGCGCGTCCGGTGCGCGTCAGTTCAAGGTAGTAGCGATCGGGAAAGTGGGTCTGATAGAAGTCGAGGCACTGCGCCACCAGGGCGCTGTTGCCGCGCAGCAGGCTGCGGCCTACGTCGCCGCAGCGTCCGCCGGAGAGCAGGATCAATCCTTCACCCAGCTCCGGCAGCCAGTCGCGATCGATAACCGGACCGGCGATGCCGTAGCCGCGCTGGTAGGCGCGCGAAATGAGCAGCGTCAGATTCTGATAGCCGGTATTGTTGGCGGCCAGCGCCGTCAGCTGGGTCAGCTCGTCGCCCATTAGTTCGCAGGCGACCTTAAAGTCCGCGCCGATAATCGGTTTGATCCCCGCGCCGTGCGCGCTGCCGTAGAAACGCACCAGCCCGCACAGGTTCATGAAGTCCGTGATAGCGAGGGCCGGCATGCCGAGCGCAGCCGCCTTTTTGACCAGCGGCCCGGTTTTCGCCAGGCCATCGACCATAGAGTAGTCACTGTGGACACGCAGATGTATAAAACGGGGTTCAGCCATATCGGTTTCCGGTTAAAACAGCGTCAGGCTATTAAAGCGTAGCTGGCTGGCCAGCGGCCAGGACTTCAGCGTCAATCAGGGCGTTGCGCACCGGCGCAAAGCTGCGGCGATGGTGCGGCGTGGCGCCATGCTGCGTCAGTTTTTCCATATGCAGCGCGGTAGGATAGCCTTTATGCTGCGCGAAGCCATACTGGGGGAACAGACGATCCAACTCCGCCATTTCGCTATCGCGCGACACCTTGGCGATAATCGACGCCGCGCTGATCTCCGCGACCAGGCTATCGCCTTTTACTACTGCCTGCGAAGGCATCGGCAGCGCCGGACAGCGGTTGCCGTCCACCAGCACGAAATCGGGCGCGATGGCCAGGCCGGCGACCGCGCGCTGCATCGCCAGCATGGTGGCGTGCAGAATATTGAGCCGGTCAATCTCCTCCGGCTCGGCGCGGCCCAGGCTCCACGCCAGCGCTTTTTCTTTGATCTCGTCGAACAGAGCGAGACGGCGCTTTTCCGATAATTTTTTTGAGTCCGCCAGCCCCTGAATCGGGTTGGCCGGATCGAGAATCACTGCCGCCGTAACGACCGCGCCGACCAGCGGACCGCGGCCCACTTCGTCAACGCCCGCAATCAGGCGGGCATTGGGATAGATAAAATCAGCCATTGGCGATCTCCAGTACGGCGTCCGCTGCCTGTTCGTCTGCGTTCCAGCGGATCTGCTGATGCAGTTCGGTGAAGGTCGCGAGCAGCGCATCGCGTTGCGCCCCGGCATGCAGCAGCGGCTCAAGCGCCGCCGCCAGCGCGTGCGGTTCGCACTCCTCCTGCAGCAGCTCTTTCACCAGCTCGCGCCCCGCCAGCAGATTGGGCAGCGAGACGTAAGGCGTCTTCACCAGCCGCTTCGCCAGCCAGAAGGTTGAGGGCTTCATACGATAGCCGACCACCATCGGACATTTTGCCAGCATACACTCCAGCGCGGCGGTGCCGGATGCCAGAATCGCGGCGTCGCTCGCAATCATCGCCTCGCGTCCCTGGCCGTCCAGCAGATGCATCGGCACTTCAGGAGCGACGTCGGCTTTGATCTGTTCGAACTGCGCACGACGTTTCGCGTTGACCAGCGGCACGACGATTTCCAGCGCCGGGTAGCGTACCCGCAGCAGCTGGGCCGCCCGCAGAAAATCGGCGCTGAGCATCTCGACTTCCGCATGTCGGCTGCCAGGCAGCAGCGCGAGGCAGAGCGCCTCGTCGCTAATGCCTAGCGTGCGGCGTGCGGCAGACTTATCCGGCTGCAGCGGCATCGCATCCGCCATGGTGTGGCCGATAAAGCGGCACGGCACGTTGAAGCGATCGTAAAAGGCTTTTTCAAACGGCAGGAAGGCGAGCACCAGATTGGTATTACGACCAATTTTAAATACGCGCTTTTGTCGCCACGCCCAGACAGAGGGGCTGACGTAGTGAATGGTGCGAATGCCGTTGCGTTTCAGCCGCCCTTCCAGCCGGATATTAAAATCGGGCGCATCGATGCCGACGAAGACGTCCGGCTTGAGCGCGGTAAAGCGTTCCGTCAGGTCGCGGCCGATTTTCATCAGGCGCGGCAGACGGCCGAGCACTTCCACGATGCCCATCACCGCCAGCTCTTCCATCTCATACCAGACTTCGCAGCCTTCGGCCTGCATGCGCGGGCCGGCCACGCCGACGAAACGGGCATCGGGATGGCGCGCTTTAAGCGCGCGGATCAGACCCGCACCAAGAATATCGCCGGAAGTTTCTCCGGCGACCAGGGCTATCGTAAGGGGACGCACTGACATGAATTAACGAATCAACCCACGCGTAGAACGAGCGAAGAAGTCGTAGAAAGGCTGCACTTCGCTATGCTGCTTCGCCAGCGCTTCGATTTCCGGCTTGGCTTCTTCCAGCGTTTTGTTGCTGCGGTACAGCACCTTATAGGCGTTGCGAATAGCGTGCAGCGCCTCTTTGCTGAAGCCGCGACGTTTCAGGCCTTCGATATTGATACCGAACGGCGTCGCGTGGTTGCCCTGCGCGATAATGTACGGCGGCACATCCTGCGCGACGCCTGAACACCCGCCGACCATCACATGCGCGCCGATGGTGCACCACTGATGCACCGCCGTCATTCCGCCGATAATCGCAAAATCGTCCACGGTGACGTGACCGCCCAGCGTGGCGTTGTTGGCGAAAATGCAGCGGTTGCCGATCACGCAGTCGTGCGCGATGTGCGCATTCACCATCAGCAGGTTATCGCTGCCGATAGTGGTGACCCCGCCGCCCTGCGCGGTGCCGCGATGAATGGTTACGCTTTCGCGGATGCGGTTGCGATCGCCTACTTCAACGCGCGTCGGCTCGCCGGCATATTTCAGATCCTGGTTTACTTCACCGATAGAGGCGAACTGATAGATCTGGTTATCTTTCCCGATGCGCGTGTGGCCATTGATGACCACATGCGACTTCAGGACCGTCCCTTCACCGATTTCCACATGCGCGCCGATAAAGCAGAATGGGCCGATGTGGACGTTGGGGCCAATGATGGCCCCATCTTCGATGACGGAACTGGCATGGATGGTGGCGGTTGGATCAATCACAGATTATGCCTCCCGGCTACGGGCACACATCATGGTCGCTTCACAGACGATCTTGCCGTCAACGGTAGCAACGCCTTTAAAACGCGTCAAACCGCGGCGGGTTTTCTCGAAAGTCACTTCCATGATCATTTGATCGCCCGGTACGACCGGACGCTTGAAACGGGCTTCGTCGATGCCGGCGAAATAGTAGAGCTCACCCGGCTCCAGTTTACCCACGCTTTTAAACGCCAGGATACCGGTAGCCTGCGCCATCGCTTCGAGGATCAGAACGCCAGGGAAAATCGGTTTACCAGGGAAATGCCCCTGGAAAAACGGTTCGTTAACAGAGACGTTCTTTACCGCGCGCAGATACTTGTGCTCTTCAAACTCCAGCACGCGATCAACCAGCAGAAACGGGTAGCGGTGCGGCAGCAGCTCTAAAATTTCTTCAATTTTCAGAGTATGAGTTTCAGTAGTCAAAATACTCTTCCTGTCCTAAAAATCTGATGACATCAATAACACGGCCTGCACAGATCAATATGATCCTCCGCAGGCCGAAATCGGTTCAATGGCGCCTGGCTTGCCTGCTTAACAGTTTTTATTAGCAAGCCGGTCGCATGTGGGATGGCGTTTAGTCGTCTTTGCCGACCTTCCGCTCGATGGCTTTTAAGCGTTTGCTCATGTCATCGATGTTCATCACCAGCGCTGCAGTTTTGCGCCAGGTTTTATTGGGTTGTAGCGGAATGCCCGAGGAGTATACCCCAGGCTCTGTGATAGGACGCATAACCATGCCCATACCGGTAACAGTCACCTTGTCACAGATTTCCATATGGCCGTTAATGACGCTGGCGCCGCCAATCATACAGTAACGTCCAATTTTCAAACTACCCGCCATGATCACACCACCCGCAACCGCGGTATTGTCGCCAATAACCACGTTGTGTGCGATCTGACACTGGTTGTCTATGATAACACCATTGCCGATCAGAGTGTTATCCAGCGCGCCACGATCGATAGTGGTACAGGCGCCGATTTCTACCCGATCGCCGATAATTACAGCGCCAAGCTGCGGGATTTTCACCCAATTGCCACGATCGTTGGCGTAGCCGAAACCGTCCGCGCCGATCACGGTGCCGGACTGAATCAGACAATCCTGACCGATTTCGATTTCATGGTAAACGGTGACGTTGGCCCAGAGGCGACTGTTGTTGCCGATGCGCGTCTTTTTGCCAACGAAGCAGCCCGCGCCGATGACGACGTTGTCGCCAAGCACCACGTCCGATTCAATCACCGCATTAGCGCCGACAGAGACATTCTGCCCCAGCTTCGCGCTGGGATCGATTACCGCGCTGGGCGCGATATTCTGTGCAGGCTGCGGCGTGGTATCCAGCAGCTGAGCCATGCGCGCATAGGTCAGATAGGGATTCTTCACTACCAGCGCGGCCGAGTGGCACCACTCCAGATCCGCTTCCGTCAGCACCACGGCCGAAGCCTGACACTGGGCGAGCTGCTCGCGGTAGCGGCTGTTGCTGAGAAATGTGATTTGGCCGGTTTGGGCGGATTGCATAGAAGCAATGCCGGAGATGGCGAGGTCGCCATCTCCGTGCAATTCTGCATCCAACTGCTGGGCTAAATCAGCCAGTCGAATTGATGACATCGATTATTTAACCTGTTTCAGCACGTCAGCAGTAATGTCTTTCGCGTTTGCCGCGTAAGCCACCGCGTTGGCGTCGATCACCACGTCATAACCTTCGTCGCTCGCGACTTTCTTCACGGCGTCCTGAATGCGGCTCAGCAGTTTGTTACGCTCTTCCATCTGACGGCGGCGGTTATCCTGCTCGAAAGCCTGGGCTTTAGAAGAGAAGGCTTCGCGCTGCGACATGACGTCTTTTTCCATGCGGCTGCGATCGCTGGCCTTCATGGTTGAACCGTCGCGCTGCAGGCGCTGCATTTTGGTTTGCAGATCGCGTTCCTGGCTCTGCAGCTCGGTTGCGCGGCCTTTGAATTCGTTTTCCAGCTGTTTAGCAACGGTCGCACGCTGCGGTAACTGTTGGAAAATGCTGGACACGTTTACCACTGCGATTTTGTCAGCAGCCTGAGCGCCTGCGGATACAGCTAAAGCAAGACCCAGTCCTGCGGCACACAACAACTTTTTCACTATAAACTCCTTACCATCAACGTTTGTGTCAGCGACACAGTGTTTGCTCCGAACCGCACTAAAAACCGCGGTTCGGTAGCAAGACTTCAGCTTATGCTTCCTTGCTCAGAACCTTACCAGGTTTTACCAATGTTAAACTGGAACTGTTCTGATTTGTCCCCTTCCACTTTTTTGACCGGCTGGGCATAAGAGAAGACCAGCGGCCCCAGCGGGGACATCCACTGCAGCGCAATACCGCTTGAAACGCGGATATTGTTTGGATCGCTATAGTCCGGGATGCCGGCAGCGCGGGTTTCAGCCGTATTCTGCCACTTGGTATCCCAGACGGTACCTGCATCCACGAACAGCGAGGTGCGTACCGAGTTGGCGTATTTCTCGCTCAGGAACGGCGTCGGCGTAATCAGTTCCAGGCTGGCCACCGCCATCGCGTTGCCGCCGACCGCGTCATCCGACTTACAAATGCCGTTTGGATCGCTCAGCGTACAGGTTGACGAGCGGTCGTTCAGGTAAGCCGCTTTCGGACCGATGGTGTTGGAGCGGAAACCGCGCACCGTGCTCGAGCCACCCGCGTAGAAGTTCTCATAGAACGGCATCTCTTTACCGCCCAGACCATCGCCGTACCCGACGCGGCCGCGGCCTAACACCACCCAGGTGCGATCGCGGTTAAGCGGCACGTACTGCTGGGTATCCAGCGTCGCTTTGTAGAAGCTGTTGTCCGATCCCGGGATAGTGACCTTACCGTTCAGGTTGGTACGGTTACCCGAGGTCGGGAAGAAGCCGCGATCCAGGGTGTTGTACGTCCAGCCGTAGTTGAAGGTGAAGTCATCCGCAGAGAAGTCGCCTTTGTCGTTCAGCTCCTGCGGCTTGCCGACCGAATCAAGATAGCGCCACATCGCCACCTGCGGCTGCATGTTGGAAAGGTCGTTGTGCACATAGCCCAGACCCACACGCAGGGTGTTGTTTTCGTTGACCGGGAAGCCCAGCGTGCCGTCTACGCCATAACTTTTATTGGTGTAGTCGGACAGGTCGGCATCGTCTGCTTTAAAGTCGTTATAGAAGACGCGGCCGCCCAGGCTCACGCCGTCGACCGTAAAGTACGGATCGGTCAGCGAGAATTCAGCATAGGTCTGATAGTCATTTTTGGTACCGCTGATGCTCACCGTGTTGCCGGTGCCCAGCCAGTTGTCCTGGGTGACGCCAACCTGGAAGCTGACGCCGCTTTCGGTGCCGTAGCCGACGCCGAAGTTAAAGGTACCGGTGTTGCGCTCTTTCACCTTGTAGACAACGTCTACCTGATCGGGGGCGCCCGGCACGCGCTGGGTGTCCACATCAACGGTTTCAAAGTAGCCGGTGCGGTTCAGGCGCTCTTTGCCCTGCTCCACCAGATCGCTACCCAGCCATGCGCCTTCCATCTGGCGCATTTCGCGACGCAGCACCGCATCTTTCGAGGTGTCGTTGCCTTCGAAGCGCACTTTACGCACGTAATAACGATTGCCGGCATCGACGCTGATATGCAGCTTCACCGTTTTATCGGCGTCGTTGATTTCAGGCTGCGTCATGACGCGCGGATAGGCGTAGCCGTAACGGCCCAGCAGCTTTTTGATATCATCTTCCATCTGGGTGACTTTGGTGCCGTTATAGAGCTCGCCCGATGGGATCTGCGTCAGATGTTCAATTTCTGCCGAGTGGCCTGCCATGCTGCCGTTGACGATCACGCCAGCGATTTTGTACTGATCGCCTTCGGTGATGTTAACGGTGATGTAGATGCCTTTTTTATCCGGCGTCAGGCTGACCTGCGTCGAATCGATGTTAAAGCGCGCATAGCCGCGATCGAGATAGAAGCTGCGCAGCGTCTCAAGGTCGCCCGCCAGTTTTTGCTTCTGATATTTGCGATCGCCGACCACGTTCCACCACGGCACTTCGTCGCGCAGCTGGAAGCGGGAGATCAGCTCGTCAGAGCTAAACGCCTTGTTGCCGACGATGTTAATCTGCTGGATCTTGGCGGAGACGCCCTCGGTGAAGACCAGTTTCAGGTCGACGCGGTTGCGCGGCAGCGGCGTCACCACGGCCTTCACGTTGGCGGTGTATTTACCGACGCTGTAGTAGAAATCCTCCAGTCCCTTCTCAATCGAAGAGATGGTGGTGCGGTCCAGGGCTTCGCCTACGCGTACGCCAGAGGCCTCAAGGTTCTGCTTGAGCTGCTCCTCTTTCACCGCTTTGTTGCCGGTAAAGGTAATGCTGGCAATGGTAGGACGTTCTTTCACCTGAACAATCAGCGTAGTTCCGTCGCGCAGGACCTGAACATCCTCAAAGTTGCCAGTAGCGAACAGTGAACGAATGGTATTTTTGACATCTTCGTCATTAACCGTATCGCCAACTCGTACCGGCATGCTCAGCAGAGCCGCGCCGACGGCGACTCGCTGCAGCCCTTCGAAATGAATATCCTTCACCACGAAATCGTCTGCACCGTAAACGGTGGCGCTGCTAAACAGCAGCGACGCTATGAGCAACTTTTTCATCGCCATCGTTATTATGCGTTTTCCTAACACATCCCGCGTCTGTCTGCGTTCCAGCGATTACAGACGTGAGAAATCATTGAAAAGTGCAAGCCCCATTAACAACACCAGCAGAATTGAGCCAATGCGATAACTGAAGTCCTGAACTCGCTCGGACACCGGTCCACCTTTGATCTTTTCGATCGCCAGGAAGAGCAAATGCCCACCATCTAACACCGGCAGCGGGAAGAGGTTGATGATTCCAAGGTTGACGCTAATCAACGCCAGAAACATCAGGTAGTAAATCATCCCGTATTCCGCTGACAATCCTGCGCCCTGCGCAATCGAAATCGGCCCGCTCAGGTTGTTCAGCTTTACATCGCCGGTAATTAACTTGCCCAGCATGGAGACCGTCAGCTTCATTAGTTGCCAGGTTTTCGCGCTGGCCTCACCGACAGCGTCAAACGCGCCATACTGCCTTACCGTTTTGTAGGCTTCCGGCAGCGGGACTACGCGCGGGATCACCCCGGCGAAACCCTCTGCCTTCGCGCCTGGCCTGGCTTCCGGCGTCAGGTGCAGCTGCACCGTTTCGCCGTTGCGATTTACGTCCAGGACCATCTCTTTGCCAGGATTATCCCGCACCTGCATGACAAAACTTTGCCATTGCGTTAACGGCTGACCATCGACTTTAACGATCCTGTCGCCCGCTTGCAAACCGGCAACGCTCGCGGGCGAGTCAGCCTGCACCTCCGCCAGCGTGGTTTCGATTTGCGGACCGCGCGGACGAATGCCCAGCGCCACAACCGGATCCTCTTTGTCTGGCTCGAACTGCCAGTTGCGCAGATCGACCGCTTTCTGTTGCGTCGCCTCTTCGCCGAAGCGCGAGACGGTCAGCACCGTTTGCGCGTCGCCGATTTTGCCGATCAGCGCCATACGCACGGCATCCCAGTCAGGCGTTTCGATACCGTCGACTGCTTTAAGTTCCATCCCGCTGACAATTTGCGCCTGCGCCGCCACCGATCCGTTCACAATTTCGCCAACGACCGGACGTACGCCCGGAACGCCGTGAATAAACACGACCCAGTAGGCGAACACGGCGAAGATGAAATTAGCGACGGGACCGGCGGCGATAATCGAGGCGCGCTGCCAGATGGCTTTATTGTTGAAAGCCTGATGACGCAGTTCGGCGGGCACGCTTTCCACGCGCTCGTCGAGCATTTTGACATAGCCCCCGAGCGGGATCAGCGCGATAACGTATTCGGTGCCCTGCTTATCGCGACGCTTCCAGAGCGCCTTGCCGAAGCCGATCGAGAAGCGTTCAACGCGCACGCCGCAGCGGCGCGCTACCCAGAAATGACCGAATTCGTGAACGGTGATCAGCACGCCAAGGGCGATGATAAAGGCGACAAAACTCCACAATATACTCAACATCTACGCCTGTCCTCAGAGAGTGCGGAACACCAGCAGCAGTAAACAGGCGAAAACCGGCACCGCCGCGGTGAGGCTGTCGATGCGATCGAGTATGCCGCCGTGACCCGGGATCAGGCTGCCGCTGTCTTTTATGCCCGCTTCACGTTTGAACATGCTTTCCGTTAAATCGCCCAGCACCGAGGCGAGCGTCGCCAGCACGGCGCAGACAATCAGCGTACCGGCGGAGACGGTCAGCGGCGCTAAGCTAGCGAACAGCCAGGCGATCAGCGCGGAAGAGACCAGGCCGCCGAAAAAGCCTTCCCAGGTTTTACCGGGCGAGACCTTAGGCGCCAGCTTATGTTTGCCGAACAGCCTGCCGAACATGTAGGCGCCGGAATCCGCGCCCCACACCAGGAACATCACGAACAGCAGCCACCATGAGCCGGCGTAGTGATCGCTCTCGTAGTGGTACTGACGCAGCGCCATCATGCCCCAGAAAAAGGGGATCAGGGTGAGGATGCCGAACACCAGGCGCAAGGGGCGTGAATGGCGCCACAGAGAGGCCGATGCGGGATAAGAGAGAACCAGGAACAGCGCCACAATCCACCACGCCAGCGACGCCCAGAGCGAAGTGGCGACCTGCGGCAGATGCACGTCACGCTGATAGGGAGGAAGAGTAAAGAGCATCCCCGCCAGCAGCAGCCCGCACAGCAGGGAAAGCCAGATGCGCTGTTGGCGCGACGCCATGCCCGCAAGCTGGCCCCATTCCCAGGCGCCGAGCATGCAGATGATAATCGTCGTAATCGCAAAACCAACGGGCGGTAACCAGAAAAGCGCAGCAATCACCAGCGGAATGAGAATAAGCGCGGTAATCAGACGAGACTTCAGCAAAGGTTACCCCCTGTTTGCTCAGGCGCCGCCTGGTGCAGCGCCGCCAAAACGACGCTCCCGCAGAGAGAATGCATTCAGTGCACCTTCAAAAACGTGTTCATCAAAATCAGGCCAGAGAACATCGGTAAAATAAAACTCAGCATAGGCGATCTGCCACAGCAGGAAGTTGCTAATCCGATGCTCTCCCCCGGTCCTTATCACTAGATCCACTGGAGCCAGTCCCTGCATGCACAGATGGGCAGACAGGTTTTCCTCGGTGATCTGGTCAGGACGCAGCAAACCTTCCTGAACCTGCTCAGCGAGTTTTTTCACTCCCTGGATAATATCCCAACGTCCGCCATAGTTCGCGGCAATATTGAGAGTCAGTCCACTATTTTGCTGAGTCAGTTCCTCGGCGCGACGAATACGCTCCTGAATACGGTTACTGAAACGGCTCACGTCGCCGATGATGCGCAGACGCACGTTGTGCTTATGCAGGCTCTTAACTTCGCTGTCGAGCGCCCAGACAAACAGCTCCATCAGCGCCGTGACTTCCTGAGGCGGACGGCTCCAGTTTTCACTGCTGAAGGCATAGAGCGTCAGCGCTTCGAGATTATTGCTGACGGCGAAGCTGACGGAGCGGCGCACCGCTTTAACGCCCGCTTTATGGCCGGAAATACGCAGTTTTCCCTGATTTTTAGCCCAACGACCATTGCCATCCATAATGATAGCCACGTGACGCGGGCCTGTTCCCTGTTGGTCATCGGTTTTGTTGTGATTATTGGACGACATAACGCGTAATTAATTCCTGTTGTCAGAAATGCTGTGGTTTCTGAATACATTGCGCCCGGTCTTCTCCCGCCCAAAAGGGGCGAGGCGCATCAGATGCGATGCCATACCCGGAAACGCGAGCGAGCGACTATACCATTTTCGCTACAGGCGAACAAATAGCGGCGCGCGTTAACGCGAGGTCGCGAAACGCGGCAGCATCTCTGTGGCGCTGGCGCGCGCGGCGCGGTCGATATCCAGCACGGCGTCCACCGAGTCCGGCTCCGCAAAGGTCTGCGCCGCCAGCGCTTCGCTGTTGATCGCCGCGATGTCGGTAAAGCGGATCTGGTTAGCCAGAAAGGCCGCCACCGCAACCTCATTGGCCGCGTTCAGCGTCGTGGTCGCCGCCTGCCCTGCCTCGCAGGCATCTATCGCCAGTTTCAGGCAAGGGTAGCGGGCAAAGTCAGGTTCAGCGAACGTCAGCGCGGACATGCGGGTGAAGTCCAGCGGCGTGACGCCTGCCGGAATACGCGCAGGCCAGGCCATGCAGTGTGCAATGGGGGTGCGCATATCCGGTGAACCGAGCTGAGCCAGCACGCTGCCGTCGCAGTAGCGCACCATGGAGTGGATCATCGACTGCGGATGCAGGATCACCTCCATTTGCGCTGCGCTGGCGTTAAATAACCAGCGGGCTTCAATGTATTCGAGACCTTTATTCATCATGGTGGCCGAGTCGACGGAGATTTTACGTCCCATCGACCAGTTCGGATGCGCGCAGGCCTGCTCTGGCGACATGGTCGCGAGGTCAGCCAGCGGCGTGTCACGAAAAGGACCACCCGATCCCGTAAGGATAATGGACTCAATGCCATTTTCTCGCAGGTCAGCGTATCCTAACTGATGCTGGATGGAAGCGGGCAAACTCTGAAAAATCGCGTTATGCTCGCTGTCGACGGGCAGCAGCTGCGCCTGATGATGGCGTACAGCCTCCATAAACAAACGGCCGCAGGTGACAAGCGACTCTTTATTGGCGAGCAGCACGCTTTTCCCGGCGCGGATCGCCGCCAGCGTCGGCAGCAAACCCGAGGCGCCGACAATTGCCGCCATCACCTGGTCGACCTCGTCAAGCGCCGCCAGCTCGCACGCAGCCTGAACGCCGGAGAGCACTTCGGTAGAGACGTTGAGTGCTTTCAGTCGTTCACGCAGCGCCTGCGCGGAGGCTTCATCCGCCATTGCCGCATAGCGCGGCTGAAAGGCCTGACACTGTTCCGCCATCAGCGCAACGTTCTGTCCGGCCACCAGCGCGGTGATTTGATAGAGCTCAGGATTGGCGCGCACCACCGCCAGCGTGCTGGCGCCGATTGATCCGGTAGAACCCAGCAAGGTTAATCGCTTCATTAAGCTATCCCTGTGAAGACGTCGAATAACTCCGCAAGCGCGGAAGGCATAATGTAAAACGCCGCCAGAGCGCATTCGCAATGAACACAGCCCTGAACGGCGTTTTATACCCAAGGATATCGGGTATAGAGAGCAACCGATGGGATTAGAACTCCATCAGCTCCTTCTCTTTTTCGGCCAGCGCCGCATCGACGTTCTTGATGCGCGCATCGGTCATTTTCTGGATCTCTTCCTGAGTACGACGCTCATCGTCTTCGCTGATCTCTTTATCTTTCAGCAAGGCTTTGATTTTGTCGTTGGCGTCGCGGCGCACGTTGCGCACGGAGACGCGGCCCTGCTCGGCTTCGCCGCGCACGATCTTGATCAGATCTTTACGACGCTCTTCGGTCAGCGCAGGCAGCGGAACGCGGATGTCGCTACCGGCTGAGTTCGGGTTCAGGCCGAGGTCAGAAGCCATGATAGCTTTTTCCACTGCCGGGCCCATGGAGCGGTCGAACACGTTGATTTTCAGCGTGCGTGAATCTTCTACGGTGACGGAAGCGAGCTGACGCAGCGGCGTCGGCGTACCGTAGTATTCGACCACGATACCGTCGAGCAGTGAAGGTGAAGCGCGACCGGTGCGCACTTTGCTGATGGTGTTTTTAAACGCTTCGACGCATTTGTCCATGCGCGTTTCAGCATCTTTTTTGATGTCGTTAATCACGTTGAAACCCTTGGATTCGGTTTGACCTGGCCATTCCGGCGGCGCCGGAAGCGGTATCGCTGTTGAGCGATAATCCTGAATGGTGCGCGGTGAAGTTCACCGCGCCGACAGAATATACCTTATTTTATCTTGCGTCGGGTATTAATGCGTAATCAGGGTGCCTTCTTTTTCGCCCATGACTACGCGACGCAGCGCGCCAGGTTTATTCATATTAAATACGCGGATCGGCAGCTGGTGGTCACGCGCCAGCGTAAAGGCCGCCAGATCCATTACTTTCAGCTCGCGTTCCAGCACTTCGGCGTAGGAGAGCTGATCATAGAGCGTCGCATCCGGGTTTTTCACCGGATCGGCAGAGTAAACGCCGTCGACTTTGGTCGCCTTCAGCACCACGTCCGCTTCGATCTCGATGCCGCGCAGGCAGGCCGCCGAGTCGGTGGTGAAGAACGGGTTGCCGGTGCCGGCGGAGAAAATCACCACGCGGTTGTTGCGCAGCAGGCTGATCGCTTCGGCCCAGCTGTAGTTGTCGCACACGCCGTTGAGGGGAATAGCGGACATCAGGCGCGCGTTTACGTAAGCACGGTGCAGCGCGTCGCGCATCGCCAGGCCGTTCATTACGGTCGCCAGCATACCCATATGGTCGCCTACGACGCGGTTCATTCCCGCCTGTGCCAGACCTGCGCCGCGGAACAGGTTGCCGCCGCCAATCACCACGCCTACCTGAATGCCCAGCTCGACCAGTTCTTTCACCTCTTGCGCCATGCGGTCAAGCACGCTCGCGTCGATACCAAAACCTTCGGCACCTTGCAGTGCTTCGCCACTCAGTTTCAGCAGGATACGTTGATATACAGGTTTTGCGTTGGTCGCCATGGTCGGTTCTTCCTGGAAGAGTTGAAAAGGAGAAGTTAAATCTGATCGATCATCCGCTTAGCGCGCGTAAATTACTATTGGGATGAGACTGAAAAGCGTCTGCTTAGCGTAGCAGACAAAAAAGAACCGCCTTCTGGCGGTTCCTTTCACAGCATTAAGACTGTTTGGACATTGCCGCTACTTCAGCAGCGAAGTCGCTTTCGACTTTCTCAATGCCTTCGCCCACTTCGAAGCGGATGAAGTTGATGACGTCAGCGCCCTGCTCTTTCAGCGCCTGGCCAACGGTTTTGCTCGGATCGATAACGAAAGCCTGACCGGTCAGAGAGACTTCGCCGGTGAATTTCTTCATGCGGCCTTCAACCATCTTCTCTGCGATCTCTTTCGGCTTGCCAGACTGCATCGCGATGTCCAGCTGAACCTGGTACTCTTTCTCAACCACGTCGGCAGAGACGTCTTCCGGCTTAACGAATTCCGGCTTGCTGGCTGCAACGTGCATAGCGATCTGCTTGATCAGCTCTTCGTCAGCGCCTTTCGCGGAGATCAGTACGCCGATACGCGCGCCGTGCAGGTATGAACCCAGCTGCTCGCCTTCCAGCACTGCGATACGACGGATGTTGATGTTTTCGCCGATTTTCGCTACCAGCGCAACGCGCTCTTCTTCGAATTTCGCTTTCAGCGCTTCAACGTCGGTGATGCGTTCTGCGGTCGCCGCGTCCAGCACTTTGTCAGCGAAGGCCTGGAAACCAGCGTCTTTCGCAACGAAGTCAGTCTGGCAGTTAACTTCCAGGATCACGCCGTAGTTGCCGTCGATTTTGGTTTTGATCACGCCGTCAGCAGCCACGTTGCCTGCTTTTTTCGCCGCTTTGATCGCGCCGGACTTACGCATGTTCTCAATCGCCAGCTCGATGTCGCCATTCGCTTCGGTCAGCGCTTTTTTGCAGTCCATCATGCCCGCGCCAGTACGCTCGCGCAGTTCTTTTACCAGTGCAGCGGTAATTTCAGCCATTCCAGAATCCTCGGTTCGTACCCCCGTGCTTGCGCACTAAGGCACCTGTTGCGGAAAATTTACTCTGTCCCGCCCGCCTGATAAGGAGGCGTGACAGACGGAGATAAAATAAAGGGGCCAAGACTGGCCCCTTAACAGATTACATCTGATGTCTAAGGGCTCTTTGTCAGAGCGAACCTTATTAAGCGTTTTCTAAAGACGCTTCTTCAGCCTGCTCAGCCAGGTCCTGTGAACGGCCTTCGCGCACGGTAGTGGCAACGGCAGTCAGGTACAGGCTAACAGCACGGATCGCATCGTCGTTACCCGGGATAACGAAGTCAACGCCGTCTGGATCAGAGTTGGTATCAACGATCGCGAATACCGGGATACCCAAGTTGTTCGCTTCTTTGATCGCGATGTGCTCGTGATCGGCGTCGATAACGAACAGCGCGTCCGGCAGACCGCCCATGTCTTTGATACCGCCCAGGCTGTTTTCCAGCTTGGCCAGTTCGCGACCGCGCATCAGCGCTTCTTTCTTGGTCAGTTTGTCGAAGGTGCCGTCCTGAGACTGAGTCTCAAGATCTTTCAGACGTTTGATAGACTGACGAACGGTTTTCCAGTTGGTCAGCATACCACCCAGCCAGCGGTGGTTTACAAAGAACTGGTCGCAGCTCAGTGCAGACTCTTTAATCGCTTCGCTGGCAGCGCGCTTGGTACCGACGAACAGGATCTTGCCTTTACGGGCAGAGATTTTGTTCAGCTCAGCCAGAGCGTTGTTGAACATCGGTACAGTCTGCTCAAGGTTGATGATGTGAACTTTGTTACGCGCACCGAAGATGAACGGCTTCATTTTCGGGTTCCAGTAACGGGTCTGGTGACCGAAGTGAACACCAGCCTTGAGCATGTCGCGCATGGAAACAGTTGCCATGATTACCTCTAGATTAAGTTTGGGGTTGGGCCTCCATGTATCCCATACGACCGACCTCTTTCGAAGCACCCCGGCGTATGTGTCGATACATGTGTGTTTTAGTACACAAAGTGAGTTTTTCGCGTTTCTCGTCGACCATAACGGCCTGACAGAGAATCGTCGGCGCGCTTTATACCACAACCACGCTGCTGAAGCCAGAATTTGTTCAGCGCGCGGCCGCGCGACGCGAACTGTTTGGCGGCCTGGTTTTCGGCTGCTAACATGACAGCACATCGTTCATTATTGCTGAAATTTTCGGCAACTGCGGATTAATTTAATGGCAATTTCAATTAAAACCCCTGAAGAAATCGAAAAAATGCGCGTCGCCGGCCGACTGGCCGCCGAGGTGCTGGAGATGATCGCCCCGCACGTCAAACCCGGCGTCTCTACCGGCGAACTCGACCGCATCTGCCACGATTACATCACCAACGAGCAGCACGCCATCTCCGCCTGCCTCGGCTATCACGGCTTTCCGAAATCGGTCTGCATCTCGGTCAACGAAGTGGTGTGTCACGGCATTCCCAGCGACGATCGCCTGCTGAAAGATGGCGACATCATCAACATCGACGTGACCGTGATTAAAGACGAATACCACGGCGACACCTCGAAGATGTTTATCGTCGGCAAGCCGACCATCCAGGGCGAGCGTCTGTGCCATATCACCCAGGAGAGCCTCTACCTGGCGCTGCGCCTGGTGAAGCCGGGCATTCGTCTGCGCGAGCTGGGCCGCGCCATTCAGAAATATGTTGAATCGCACGATTTCTCTGTGGTGCGCGAGTACTGCGGCCACGGTATCGGCAAAGGCTTCCACGAAGAGCCGCAGGTGCTGCACTACGATGCAGACGACGGCGGCGTGGTGCTGCAGGCGGGCATGACCTTTACCGTCGAGCCGATGGTCAACGCCGGCGATTACCGCATCCGCACCATGAAAGACGGCTGGACGGTAAAAACCAAAGATCGCAGCTTGTCCGCGCAGTACGAGCATACTATTGTGGTGACCGATAACGGCTGCGAAATCCTGACCCTGCGTAGCGACGACACCATCGACGCGGTGCTGGTCAACGAAGGGTAATCGTCCCCACTGATAAAAAGCCGGCCCTGCGCCGGTTTTTTTATGGCTCAAGAAGAGAGAAGCGGTATGAGCGCTATCCTGACGGATGAGGTCATTGACGGCCTGCAAGACTCCCCGGCGCACTGGGATGACGCGGCGCTGACCCGCGACGCCCTGAAGCAGAAGCTGGAAACCTTTAACGCCTTTCTCTCCACGGCGTTCGACGCCGGCGAATCGGCAGAAACGCTGATTGACGCGCGCACCCTGTTTATTGACCGTCTGCTGCGCCGCCTGTGGCGCTTTTACGGCTTTGACGCCCTGCCCGCTATCGCGCTGGTGGCGGTCGGCGGCTACGGCCGCGGCGAGCTGCATCCCCTTTCCGACGTCGACATTCTGATCCTCAGCCGCGATCCGCTCGACGACGCGAGCGCGCAGCAAACCAGCGAACTGCTGACGCTGCTGTGGGATCTCAAACTGGAGGTAGGCCACAGCGTGCGCACGCTGGAGGAGTGTCTGCTGGAAGGATTAGCCGACCTGACCGTCGCCACCAACCTTATCGAGTCGCGCATGCTGACCGGCGACGTCGCCCTGTTTCTGGAGATGCAAAAGAATATCTTCAGCGAAGGCTTCTGGCCGTCGGCGACCTTTTACGCCGCCAAGATCGAAGAGCAGCAGGCGCGCCATCAGCGCTATCACGGCACCAGCTATAACCTTGAGCCCGATATCAAAAGCAGCCCAGGCGGCCTGCGCGATATCCATACGCTGCAGTGGGTGGCGCGCCGCCACTTCGGCGCCACCACGCTGGATGAAATGGTGGGGTTCGGCTTCCTCACCGAAGCGGAACGCAACGAGCTCAACGAATGTCAGGCATTTCTCTGGCGCATCCGCTTCGCGCTGCATCTGACGCTGACGCGCTACGACAACCGGCTGCTGTTCGACCGTCAGCTCAACGTCGCGCAGCGCCTTAACTACCAGGGCGAAGGCAACGAGCCGGTAGAACGCATGATGAAGGATTTCTTCCGCGTCACGCGCCGCATCGGCGAGCTAAACCAGATGCTGCTGCAGCTGTTCGACGAAGCGATCCTGGCGCTCTCCACCACCGAAAAGCCGCGTCCGCTGGACGACACCTTTCAGCTGCGCGGCAACCTGATCGACCTGCGTGACGAAACGCTGTTCGAGCGCGAACCGCAGGCGATCCTGCGCATGTTCTACGTGATGGTGCGCAACGAAAACATTCGCGGCATCTACTCCACCACGCTGCGCCAGCTGCGCTACGCGCGTCGTCATCTCAAACAGCCGCTGTGTCAGATCCCGGAAGCGCGTCAGCTCTTTATGGCGATTCTGCGCCATCCGGGCGCGGTCAAGCGCGCGCTGCTGCCGATGCACCGCCATAGCGTGCTCTGGGCCTACACGCCGCTGTGGGGACATATCGTCGGACAGATGCAGTTCGACCTGTTCCACGCCTACACCGTCGATGAGCACACCATCCGCGTGCTGCAAAAGCTGGAGAGCTTCGCCAGCGAGACAACGCGCCCGATGCATCCGCTCTGCGTGGAGCTCTGGCCGCGTCTGCCGCAGCAGGAACTGCTGCTGATGGCGGCGCTGCTGCACGACATCGCCAAAGGCCGCAACGGCGATCACTCGATTCTCGGCGCGCAGGACGCACTGGAGTTCGCCGAGCTGCACGGCCTCAACTCGCGCGAGACGCAGCTGGTCGCCTGGCTGGTGCGCCATCATCTGCTGATGTCGGTGACGGCGCAGCGCCGCGATATTCAGGATCCCACCGTGATTCAGCAGTTTGCCGAGGTGATGCAGAACGAGAATCGGCTACGCTATCTGGTCTGCCTGACCGTGGCCGATATCTGCGCCACCAACGAAACGTTGTGGAACAGCTGGAAGCAGAGTCTGTTGCGCGAGCTCTTCTTCGCCACCGAGAAGCAGCTGCGGCGCGGCATGGAGAACAGCCCGGATCTGCGCGAGCGCGTGCGTCATCACCGGCTGCAGGCGCTGGCGCTGCTACGCATGGACAATATCGACGAAGAGCGGCTGCACAATATCTGGAACCGCTGCCGCGCCGACTATTTCCTGCGCCACACGCCAAACCAGCTCGCGTGGCATGCGCGTCATCTGATGGAGCACGATTTGCGCCAGCCGCTGGTGCTGGTCAGCCCGCAGGCGACGCGCGGCGGCACCGAGATTTTTATCTGGAGTCCCGACCGCCCTTATCTCTTCGCGACCGTGGCGGGCGAGCTGGACCGTCGCAATCTCAGCGTGCACGACGCGCAGATTTTCACCAGCCGCGACGGCATGGCGATGGATACCTTTATCGTGCTGGAGCCGGACGGCAGTCCGCTGGCGCCCGATCGCCACCTGATGATCCGCCAGGCACTGGAGCAGGCGATCGCCCAGACCAGCTGGAATCCACCGCGCACGCGCCGTGCGTCGGCGAAGCTGCGCCACTTCAGCGTCGATACCGAAGTCAACTTTTTGCCGACCCACACCGATCGCCGCAGCTATCTGGAGCTGGTGGCGCTCGATCAGCCCGGCCTGCTGGCGCGCGTGGGCGAAGTCTTCGCCGATATGGGCGTCTCGCTGCACGGGGCGCGCATCAGTACTATCGGCGAGCGCGTCGAGGATTTGTTTATTCTGGCCAACAGCGAGCGGCGCGCGCTTGACGCGGAAATGCGCAAAGCGTTGCGACAACGGTTGACAGAAGCCCTTAATCCAAACGATAAAGTGTGACCGCAATCGATTTACTTATTTACTCTTTGTGCCGGGACGTGGTCCGGCATGCACCAGACAGATCAGGAAAAAATTATGCAACAGTTACAGAGCGTTATTGAAACGGCCTTCGAGCGTCGCGCCGAGATTACTCCGACGAGCGTCGATCCGGTGACCCGTGAAGCTATCAACCAGGTGATCGCTCAGCTGGACAGCGGCGCGCTGCGCGTAGCAGAAAAGATCGACGGTCAGTGGGTAACGCATCAGTGGCTGAAGATGGCAGTGCTGCTGTCGTTCCGCATTAACGAAAACCAGGTGATGGAAGGCGCAGAAACCCGCTTTTATGACAAGGTGCCGATGAAGTTCGCCGGCTGGGACGACGCGCGCTTTAAAGCCGCGGGCTTTCGCGTCGTGCCGCCGGCGGCGGTTCGCCAGGGCGCCTATATCGCGCGCAATACCGTGCTGATGCCGTCCTACGTCAATATCGGCGCTTACGTCGACGAAGGCAGCATGGTTGATACCTGGGCGACCGTAGGCTCCTGCGCGCAGATTGGCAAAAACGTCCACCTTTCCGGCGGCGTCGGCATTGGCGGCGTGCTGGAGCCGCTGCAGGCGAACCCGACCATCATCGAAGATAACTGCTTTATCGGCGCGCGCTCCGAGATTGTCGAAGGGGTGATCGTGGAAGAAGGCGCCGTGATTTCGATGGGCGTTTACATCGGCCAGAGCACCAAAATCTACGATCGCGAAACCGGCGAAGTGCACTACGGCCGCGTACCCGCAGGTTCCGTGGTGGTTTCCGGCAACCTGCCCTCTAAAGATGGCAGCTACAGCCTCTACTGCGCGGTCATCGTGAAGAAAGTCGACGCGAAAACGCGCGGCAAAGTGGGTATCAACGAACTGCTGCGCACTATCGACTAAGCTTCTGCGACGGGCCCCTGCGGCCCGTCATTTTTTCTTTACACTTCTCCCTCTTACTACCTGATTCGCGCGGCGAATTAACAGGTGCGTTTACTTTTTACCCAGGTCATAATCCGCGCCAGTTATCTCCCGTCGCGCAGTGTTCAATCCGTTTTTTGTCTACAGTTATTTTTGTGCCATGAACACAGATGCGCGCTTCTCTCTTTTTGGTGGAAAAATCGCTATGTATGACAACCTTAAAAGCTTAGGCATTAATAACCCGGACGATATCGATCGCTACAGCCTGCGTCAGGAAGCCAACAACGACATCCTTAAAATTTACTTTCGTAAAGACAAAGGCGAGTTCTTCGCCAAGAGCGTGAAGTTTAAATATCCGCGCCAGCGCAAAACCGTGGTCGCAGACAATATCAATCAGGGCTACAAAGAGGTTCAGGAGATCAGCCCGAACCTGCGCTATGTGATCGACGAACTGGATCAGATCTGCCAGCGCGATCAGGTGGAAGTGGATCTGAAGCGTAAGATCCTGGCGGATCTGCGTCATCTGGAGAGCGTGGTGACCAACAAAATTGCCGAGATTGAAGGCGATCTGGACAAGCTGACGCGCAATAACCGGTAATGCGTCGGCTGTTGCCTTGCTACAGAAGGCGCCAGCGCTCAGACCAGTCGACAGAAGGCTAGCCAACGCTGGCCTTTTTTTTATCGTCTCAGCTCTGCTCGTCCAGCTGCAACGCCACATAGAGCAGCAGACGATCGTCAAACTGACTGAGGTTCAGTCCGGTCAGCTCGGAAATGCGGTTCAGCCGATACTCCAGCGTGTTGCGGTGAATAAAAAGCGCGCGTGCCGTAGCGCTGGGCTGCACGTTATGGGTAAACCAGGCCACCAGGGTGCGCCGCAGCAGACCGTTATTATCCATGCTTTTCAGCCGCGCCAGCGGACGCGCCAGTTCGTTCGCCTGCCAGCCGCCGCGCAGGCTGTCGAGCAGCACCGGCAAGACTAAATCCTGATAGAAATAGCTGCGCAGCTCCGGCATACGCTGCTTGCCGACCATCATGGTGGTGCGCGCGGTGCGATACGAGCGCGCAATGCTGCCCGGCCCGGTAAAATAGTTGCCGAGCGCGATGCGCATCCGCACCTGGCCGCTCTCTTTCATACGCTGCAGCAGCTGTTCGACGCGCTTGCGATGATCGTCCTGATCGTAGCGCCCGTGCGCATTCAGCGCCGGCTTCAGCACCACCATCTCCGTCAGGGAAACGATGGCGATCAGGTTATCGCGCTCCGGGGTAGTCAGCAGCGTTTGTAGCTGCTGAAGCTCCGACATCGCGCTGTCGACGCCGAGCTGTCCGCTGTCGACCTCCACCACCGCCACCACGCGCGGCTGATTGAGATCGATGCCGAGACGCTGCGCCCACTCGGTCAGCTGCGGCGTCACGCTTTCGCTGCGGATAAGGTTCAGCACCAGCTCCTCGCGCAGACGGCTGTCCTGCGCCAGCATATGCAGCAGTCGGGTCTGCTCCAGCATCATCTCCGCCGTCATGCAAACCAGCTCGCCGTAGTGGCGCAGCGCGACCGGATCGCCGGTCAGGCCGATGACGCCGACGATTTCGCCGTCGATGCGCAGCGGCAGATTGATGCCTGGCCGCACGCCGTGCAGATGTTTCGCCACCGCCTCGTCGATGTCCACCACGCGTCCCTGGGAGAGCACCAGCAGCGCGCCTTCGTGCAATTCGCCAATACGCTCGCGATCGCCGCTGCCAATGATGCGGCCGCGCGCATCCATCACGTTGACATTGCTGTCAATAATCTTCATGGTGCGCGCCACGATATCCTGCGCAAGGCGCGCATCGAGATGATAGGTTGCCATCTGTAAATCCTGACAGAGAGTGAATGCTACAGCATACGCATGGCGGCGAGAGCAGGCATTGTGCAAATGCACAGAGCCAGACGGGGATTTACAGGTTTTGCGGCTCCGGTCACACTCTGAACCGCGCCCATAAAAAAGGCGGACCGAAGTCCGCCTGAGGAGATAAATAACGTTACTGCATCAGCAGATAGATGCTGCTGTCGCCGCGCTTAACGTTAAGCGCCAGCACCGACGGCTTGGTGTCGAGGATTTTACGTAGTTCACCCAGGTTGGCGACGCGCTGCTGGTTGACGCCAAGGATGATGTCGCCTTTTTTCAGGCCGATACGCGCTGCGGCGCTGTTGGGCTTCACGTTATCCACGCGCACCCCTTTATCGCTGCCGCTGTCGTTGCTCAGATCAGCGCCCTCGATACCGGTGTAGATGGTGGCAGACTGCACCTTATCCTGCGTGCTCTGCTGCAGCTCGACGGTTACGCTCACCGGTTTGCCGTCGCGCAGCAGGCCAAGCTGCAGTTTGGTGCCGATCGGCAGCGAACCGACTTCGGCGCGCAGGGCGGCAAAACTGCTCAGCGGCTTGCCGTTCATCGACACCACCACGTCGCCCGCCTTCACGCCCGCTTTCGCCGCGGCGGAGTTCGGCAGCACCTGGCTGACGAAGGCGCCGCGCTGCGCGTCGACCTTCATCGCTTTCGCCAGCTCGGAGTTCAGCTCAGCACCCAGAATACCCAGCTCGCCGCGTTTCACCTGACCGAACTCCACCATCTGTCCGGTGAGGTTTTTCACCATATTACTCGGGATAGCGAAGCCGATGCCGATATTGCCGCCGTCCGGCGCGAGGATCGCGGTGTTAATGCCGATCAGCTCGCCGTTAAGATTCACCAGCGCGCCGCCGGAGTTGCCGCGGTTAATCGCCGCATCGGTCTGAATAAAGTTTTCATAGTTTTCGACGTTAAGCCCGCTGCGTCCCAGCGCCGAAACGATGCCTGAAGTGACGGTTTCGCCCAGGCCGTACGGGTTGCCGATGGCGACGGTGTAGTCGCCGACACGCAGGTTGTCGGAGTCAGCGATTTTAATCGCCGTCAGGTTTTTCGCGTCGATCAGCTGCACCAGCGCAATATCGGAACGCGGATCTTTGCCAATGACTTTACCGTCATAGCGGCGGCCATCGCTGAGCTGCACCTGAATTTTGGTGGCGTTGTCGACAACGTGGTTGTTGGTCACCACATAGCCTTTTTCGGCGTTGATCACGACGCCGGAGCCAAGCGCGCGGAATTTTTCCTGTTGGGTGTTGGGGCCAGCGCCGCCCGCGCCGCCCTGACACATCGGCGAGCTCTGGAAAGGCGAGCCCTCCTGGCAGAAAGGCGAATTATCGCCAAAGAACTGCTGAAACTGCGGCGGCAGGCGCGGCGTTTTTACCGTGGTGCTGCCTTCAACGCTGATGCTGACCACTGACGGCATCACTTTTTCCAGCATCGGCGCCAGGCTCGGCAGCTGCTGACTGGTAGAAGAAGCCGATTCAGCGGCGAAAACGGCGGCAGGGCTTAACGCCAGGCCAAGACTGAGCGCCAGCGCGCTCAACGTTAGGGTGTTTTTTTTCATTCGTATTAGTCTCATCCAGTAATAAACGCCAGACCCTTGCTGTGGTCAGTTATGAGATTAATCTTTTAACGCGAAGTTCCAGCAAAAGTTTGCGGCAAAGGTAAAAATTTATGCACGCTCTTTACAAAAGTCCAGTTATTCTACCGCCATCAGTCGGCGATACTCATCCCAAGCATAAAGATCGGTCATACCGCTAATATAATCCTGAATCAGACGAAAGCGATAATATCTTTCCCATAGCAGTCGCTGATATTTATGCTCGACTACCAGCGTGCGCATTTTTTGCTGATAGGCTTTACGATGCTTTCCGGAAAGTTTATGAAACAGGCGCGTCTCAATCGGGTGCTGTCGCAGAAAGTCCTCGTTAATCAGCGTAGTAAAGGCTTCGTAGGTTAGCGTCATTAAAGGTTGATATATTTCTAACAATCCCTTAATGACACGATAACCTTGTAATTCCAGCTGTTCAACTTCGGCATGGTTAAATACGTGGCGCCGCGCCACCGTTTTAAACATCTGCAATAACCTGCCCTCTTCGCCGTCATCCTCTAATAGCGCATGATTAAAATCGCCGTTGAAAATAGCGGGCAGATTATCGACGAAACGCTTTACCGCATGGCTGACCAGGACGTTCTGTACGTTAACGCGCAATGACATAAAGAACTGATCGCTTCGGCTGCGACGCTTTTTGTTACAGGCTTCGCGCCAGGCATCGCCGACCGTTCGACTGAAGGCGTCATTATTTTTAATCGGCCCCCAGTTCTTACATAAATAGTCATAAAGCGCATCAATGTTAAATATATCTTTTTCGACGGCGTCATCCAGATCGGCGATGCAGTAAGAGATATCATCCGCCGCTTCCATAATATAGGTCAGCGGAAAACGATGATGCTCGTCCATATGGGTCGCTGCGCGCAGATCGGCGATATAGTCGCGTTCGGAGAGGTAAAAGCCCGGCTTTTTCATTAGCGCGCTGAACTGCTCGGGCTTCTCGCCCTGCCACCAGGCGGGCGCGGTATATTTCAGGATGCAGGCGACCTGCGAATAGCTGAGATTCAGCTGTAGAAGGGTATGCACCATGCGGATCGCCTGCGCGTTGCCTTCGAAGTGGCACAGATCCTGGCGGATCATGGCGTTGAGCTGACTGAAATCGGCGCGCTGCTGCTCGCCTTCGACGCCGGCCACCAGCGGGTCCACCAGCTCCAGCGGAAGGTGCTCTTCAAACCAGTCGTTAATGGCCGCCTCGCCGAAATGGCCGAACGGCGGATTGCCGACATCGTGCAGCAGGCAGGCCATCTCTACCAGACTTTCGAACGCGCCTTCCATCTCATCCAGCCCGTACTGCGCCAGACCGCCCTGATTTTTCAGAGTTTGCAGGATCTCTTTGGCGATATAGCGTCCCGTCTGCTGTACTTCCAGCGAATGGGTGAGGCGTGAGCGTACTGCGGCGTTGCGCTCCAGCGGAAAAACCTGGGTTTTTTGCTGCAGCCGGCGGATCGCCGCCGAGTTGATAATACGGCCGCGATCGCTCTCAAAGTGGCGGGTAATATAGTATTCCCCTTCCGGCTCTTTGCGCGTGTTATAAGGGCGAGTAAAACTGATCTTCTTCCTGAAATTAACCGTCGCCATCGTTTCCCCTTATACCTTCGTGAATCAATCCCCTGCCAGCCATGCTAGACTATGCCTCACTTTTTACGACCACTTCCACCACATTAGCGAGACTCTTTTATGAAAGCAGGCATTATTGGCGCGATGGAGCAGGAAGTGACCCTGCTGCGTGAGAAAATCGAGAACCGCCAGACCCTGACGCTGGCCGGCTGCGAAATTTACACCGGCACGCTGAACGGCGTTGAGGTCGCTTTGCTGAAATCGGGTATCGGTAAAACCTCGGCGGCGCTGGGTACTACCCTGCTGCTTGAATTGTGCAAGCCGGACCTGGTGATCAACACCGGCTCGGCCGGCGGTCTGGCGCCGACGCTCTCGGTCGGCGATATCGTGGTCTCGGACGAAGTGCGCTATCACGACGCCGACGTTACCGCCTTCGGCTACGAGCCAGGCCAGATGGCGGGCTGTCCGGCGGCCTTTACCGCCGATGCGCAGCTGATTGCCGCCGCGGAAGCCTGCATCAGCGAGCTGAACCTGAACGCGGTGCGCGGCCTGGTGGTGAGCGGCGATGCCTTTATCAACGGCGCCGAACCGCTGGCGCGCATTCGCGCCACCTTCCCGCAGGCGATCGCCGTGGAGATGGAAGCCACCGCTATCGGTCATGTCTGCCACCAGTTCAAGGTACCTTTCGTGGTGGTGCGCGCCATTTCCGACGTGGCCGACAAAGCGTCGCATCTGAGCTTTGAAGAGTTTCTCAGCGTCGCGGCGCAGCAGTCGTCGCTGATGGTGGAGAAGCTGCTGGCGCGCCTGGCGCGTGGCTAAATCGCTCTGGCCGATCGGGCTGCTGCTGTTTTGCGGCAGCCTGTTCGCCGCCGCTCCGCGCGTTATCTCGCTCGCCCCCCATCTCACCGAAATGGCGTTCGCCGCCGGCATAAAGCCGGTCGCGGTCAGCGCCTGGTCCGACTATCCGCCCGCCGCGAAAGCGCTGGAGCAGGTCGCCAACTGGCAAGGCGTTAAGGTCGAGCGCATTCTGGCGCTGAAGCCGGATGTGGTGCTCGCCTGGCGCGGCGGCAATCCGCAGCGCCAGATCGATCAGCTGCAGCGGCTCGGCGTTAAGATCGAGTGGCTCGATCCCGGCTCGCTGGACGAGATGGCGGACGCCGTCGCGTCGCTGCAGCGCTGGAGCCCGCATCCGCAGCAGGCGCTGGAGACCGCGCAACAGCTGAAGCAGCAGGAAAAGTCCCTGCGCGCGCGCTACGCCGCCCTGCCCGCCGTGCCGCTTTTTCTGCAGTTCGGTCAGCAACCCTTGTTTACCGCCGCGCGCGATACCCTGCAAAACGACATCATCACGCTGTGCGCCGGAAAGAATATTTTCGCCGACAGCCGCGTCAGCTGGCCGCAGGTCAGCCGCGAGCAGGTCCTGATGCGTCATCCGCAGGCGATCGTGGTGGCCGGCGACGCCGCGCAGGCGCAGAGCGTGGCGCGCTTCTGGCAGCCTCAGCTCGCCGTGCCGGTCATCGCCATCGAGGATGACTGGATCAGCCGTCCCGGCCCGCGTATGCTGCTGGCGGCAAAACAGCTCTGCGCCGCCCTGCACCCGGAACAATAAATCAGCAGAAAGCGATTAAAGATCCCGCTAATTTTGCCGTTAATCAATAAACGAGACGCCGACGCCACGTAAGCTCAGCGTCCTTTTATGCGCACCGCGCATTTTGCACACCAGGAATCAAACATGACCAGAGCCTTGCTGCTGGCCTTCGCGCTCGCACTCGTCGCGCCCTTTGCGACGGCGTCGACCACGGGAACGATAGGCGTTCAGCTGATTATCTATTCGCGCTGTGAAGTTAACAGCCAGCCGCAACGGGCAATGCCGCAGATCGATTGCGGTCGCCGCATCAACGCGCAGCCGCGCGTCACGGAAAGCGAGCTAAAGAAGGATAGTATGCGTAAGGAAACGGCGAAGCTGATAACCGTGGAATGGTAAGAAAAAGGCCGTCGCAAGACGGCCTTTTTGCATCAGATACTGAAAGAGGAGCCGCAGCCGCAGGTGGTTTTGGCGTTCGGGTTAGTAACGATAAAACGCGATCCTTCCAGACCCTCAGTGTAGTCAACCGAGCCGCCGACCAGGTATTGCAGGCTCATCGGATCCACTACCAGCGCCACGCCCTGTTTCTCAATGGTCATGTCGCCGTCGTTCATTTTGTCGTCAAAGGTGAAGCCATACTGAAAGCCGCTGCAACCGCCGCCGGTAATATAGACGCGCAGTTTCAGATCGGGGTTCTCTTCGTCGGCAATCAGGTTCTTTACCTTGCTGGCCGCCGCATCGGTAAACTGTAACGGCAGTGCTGCAACATCATCACTCATCTTATACTCCGGTAAAGGTCCAGGCCATAAAACGACCTCAATTGGCGTATTATCCGCCAGCGCGATAGCGCAATCAAGTTTTGCCCTTCGCACTCTGTGCCGCCGGCCTTCAGCTAAGGTAAGTATAGCGCGCCCTTTCCGGCCTTTCGTCCTGCCGTAATCTTCCCGTAGAATGGCGCGAGATTTTTTTATGAACCGCTGGAGCCGAATAAATGAGTAAGTCCGAAAACCTGTTTGCCGAAGCGCAACGCCTGATCCCCGGCGGCGTTAACTCGCCGGTGCGCGCGTTTAACGGCGTAGGCGGCACGCCGCTGTTCATCGAGCGCGCCGACGGCGCCTGGCTATATGACGCCGACGGTAAAGCCTATATCGATTATGTCGGTTCCTGGGGACCGATGGTGCTGGGCCACAACAACGTTGAGATTCGCAACGCGGTGATCGAAGCCGCCACGCGCGGCCTGAGCTTCGGCGCGCCCACCGAGATGGAAGTAAAGATGGCGCAGCTGGTGTGCGAGCTGGTGCCGAGCATGGATATGGTGCGCATGGTGAACTCCGGCACCGAAGCGACCATGAGCGCTATTCGCCTGGCGCGCGGCTTTACCGGCCGCGACAAGATCGTGAAATTCGAAGGCTGCTATCACGGTCATGCCGACTGCCTGCTGGTGAAAGCAGGTTCCGGCGCGCTGACGCTGGGCCAGCCGAACTCTCCCGGCGTGCCAGCCGATTTCGCCCGCCACACCCTGACCTGCACCTATAACGATCTCGACTCGGTGCGCGCCGCGTTCGAGCAGTATCCGGAAGAGATCGCCTGTATTATCGTCGAGCCGGTGGCGGGCAATATGAACTGTATTCCGCCGCAGCCGGACTTCCTGCCAGGCCTGCGCGCGCTGTGCGACGAATTCGGCGCGCTGCTGATTATCGACGAAGTGATGACCGGCTTCCGCGTGGCGCTGGGCGGCGCGCAGGCACATTACAACGTGCGGCCGGATCTCACCTGCCTCGGCAAGATTATCGGCGGCGGCATGCCGGTGGGCGCCTTCGGTGGACGCCGCGAAGTGATGGACGCGCTGGCGCCGACCGGGCCGGTTTATCAGGCGGGCACCCTTTCCGGCAACCCGATTGCAATGGCGGCCGGTTACGCCTGCCTGACGCAGATCGCCCAGCCGGGCACGCATAAGACGCTGACGGAGCGCACCACGCAGCTGGCGCAGGGTCTGCTGGCGGCGGCGGAGGCGGAAAATATCCCGCTGGTGGTGAATCACGTCGGCGGCATGTTCGGCATTTTCTTCACCGACGCCGACAGCGTGACCTGCTACGCCGACGTGACGAAGTGCGACGTTGAGCGCTTTAAGCACTTCTTCCACCTGATGCTGGAAGAAGGCGTTTACCTTGCGCCTTCCGCCTTCGAAGCGGGCTTTATGTCGCTGGCGCACAGCGCCGAGGACATTGACCGCACCGTCGACGCCGCGCGTCGCTGTTTTGCAAAGCTGTAAAAAACGAGACGTTAAAAGACCGGCAGAGGCCGGTCTTTTTTTTGCTTGCAGGAAAGTGCTGGCGCGGTAGGCATGGCCCGATCGCAAAGTCCATTGCATCCATGCTCGCTCGGCCCGCACGTATACGCACCTCATCCCTGAGGTGCGCCCGTTGCCGGGCCAACGCGCTGCGTTGTTCAAAAATGCTCCGGGCATTTTTGTCCCTGGCGCGGGACGCTTTGCTCTTCGGCCCATACCCACCGCGCTTTAACACAGTTAGCCGTCTGCAGAAAAGCCTTTTACCGCGAGCGTCTCAATAGCCAGATAAAGTAAGGCGCGCCGATAAAGGTCGCCATCAGTCCCGCCGGCAGCTGATCCGGAAACGCCAGCATGCGTCCGCACCAGTCGGCCAGCAGCATCAGCCCTGCGCCGAACAGACCCGCCATCGCCATCTGCGGCAGCGCGCGGCGGAAGCCGAGCATGCGCGCGATATGCGGCGCCATCAAACCGACAAAACTCAACGGCCCAATGGTCAGCGTCGCCGCGGCGGTCAGCGCGGCCGCCAGCAGCATCAGCGCCAGACGCGAGGCGTTGAGCGCCATGCCCGCCGAGCGCGCCGTAGCGGAGCCCAGCGGCAGCAGCGTCAGCCAGCGGCTGGCGAGCGGCGCCAGCGCGGTCAAAACCAGCGCCAGTATCGCGCTCTGCATCGCCGCCTTTGCGCTGATATTGTAGGTGGACCCGGAAATCCAGCTCAGCAAGCCGCCCATACGCGGATCGCCGCTCGCCAGCAGCAGCATCAGCAGCGTGACGAACGCGCTGTTCAGCGCCATGCCCGCCAGCAGCATACGCTCCGGCGAAAAGCCGCCGCGGCTCGCCACCAGCATAATAATCATCAGCGTTCCCGCCGCGCCCAGCGCGCCCGCCGGCAGCAGAAACGCCAGCGCGTCGCCCGGTACGAAAAACAGCATTACCACCACGCCGAACGCCGCGCCGGAGCTGATGCCCAGCACTTCCGGGCTGGCCATCGGATTGCCGGTCAGACGCTGAATCAAACAACCCGCGACGCCGAGCATTAGCCCCACCGCCAGCGCCGCCAGCAGACGCGGGGCGCGCCACGGCAGCAGCTGATGGAACAGTTCGCCGCCTGACCATACCCAGCCGTGCGCGTCGCGGCCGAAGGCGAGCGCGATCCACGCCAGTAACCCGAGCAGCGCCAGACCGACCAGCGACCAGCGCCGCACCGCATGCCGTTCCGCTGGTACCTTATCGCCCATATCGAGCGGGGGCGGCGCCGAGCCGGTGCGCAGGCGCGGCAGCAGCCAGAGCAGCAGCGGTACGCCCGTCAGCGCGGTCAGGGTGCCGGTAGAGACTTCACGCCAGTGGGCAGTGAGCCACAGCACGCAGGCATCCGCCAGCCACAGCAGCAGCGCGCCGATCAGCGGCGCCAGCAGCATGCGGCTCAGCAGCCGACGTGCGCCCAGCAGCTTCGCCAGTAGCGGCGCGAACAGGCCGATAAAACCGATAATGCCCGCCACGCTCACCAGCTGCGCGCTGAGCAGGATCGCCAGCGCCAGCGTGCCGACGCGCGCCAGCGCCAGTGCCAGGCCGAGATTTTTCGCCACGCCGTCATCCAGCCCCATCAGCGTGAGCGGACGCAGCAGCGCCAGCGCCAGCGCGAAGGCGAGCAGCAGACGCGGCCACAGCAGGCTGACGTTTTCCCAGCCCATCTGGTTGAGCGTGCCGGTGCTCCACAGAAACATTGTCTGCAGCTGATCGTGATTGAAAATGGCGAAAATCTGATTCACCGCCCCGCTGTAGAGGCTCAGCACCAGCCCCGAGAGGATCAGCGTGACCGGCGACAGCCGTTTGCCCCAGGCGACGCCAAACACCACGGCCCCAACCGCCAGCGCGCCGATCAACGCCGCCAGCTGCGTCGTGGCCGCGCCGCCCGGCAGCTGCCACAGCGTGGCGACGGTAATGCCGAGCTGTGCGCCGGAAGAGACGCCCAGCGTGGTCGGCTCCGCCAGCGGATTGCGCAGCGCCTGCTGGAACAGCAGGCCCGCCAGCCCGAGTCCGGCACCGACCAGCAGCGCCAGCCCGAGCCGCGGCAGCAGGCTGTAGTGAAACAGCATCTGATCGATGTTGTTGAGATCTGGCGACAGCAGCGCCTGCGCCCACTGCGCCGACGGCAGCGCCGCGCGCAGGTTTATAACGCTCAGCAGCAGAGCCAGCAGGAAGAGCAGGCTCAGCAGCGCGGCGGGGAAATAACGATGGCGCATCAGCGCGTCTCCAGCGCGCGTTCCAGCACGCGAACAAAGTGCAGCGCCGACAGGGTCGCGCCGTAGTACCACACCGCCGGAACCCGCTGAAAGCGTCCGGCACGAACAAACGGCAGCGCCTGCCACAGCGGGCTGCGGCTGAGCTGCGCCATATCGGCGTCGTTAGCGTGATCGAAGCAGATCGCCTCGACGTCGCGCAGATGCGCCAGCCGCTCGATGCCAATCACCGCGCTGCCCCAGAAGTTGGTTTCGCCCTGCCACGCGTTGGTCAGCCCCAGCTGCTCCATCACCTCCAGAAACAGGCTGTTTTTGCCGAACGCCAGCGCATGCCGGCTGTCCATCAGCGACATCAGCAGCACCGGACGCGCGGCATAGGGTGCCAGACGCTGGCGCGCGGCGGCCAGTTCACGATCCAGCAGCTGCAGATGCGCCTCTGCTTCGGCTTCGCGGCCGATACGCGTCGCCAGCGCGCGCAGCGAATCGCGCGCCGCGGAGAGCGGTTTGCCGTCGCCGCGGTTGAGGTCGAAGCCCATGATCGGCGCAATGCGCTTGAGTTTTTCCGGCGGCGGGCCGTAGCCGTTCGAGCAGAGGATCAGCGAAGGGTGCAGCTGGGTCATCAGCTCCAGATTGGGTTCGGTGCGCAGCCCGACGTCCACGGTCTGCGGCGGCAGCGGCGGCTCGCCGACCCAGATGTTGTAGTTGCGCGTATCGGCGACCGCCAGCGGCGCGACGCCGAGCGCCAGCAGCAGTTCGGTCGGCAGCCATTCCAGCGCGATAATACGCTGCTGCTCAGGCAGGGCGGCCCGCAGCGGCAGCGCGCTTAGCCACGGCGTCAGCGCCAGCGCCGCCAGCAGGCGACGACGAGAGATCTCCATGCTCAGGCCCTCAGTAGACAAAGCTGACCGGCGCGCCGCCCTGCGGATGCGGCAGGATGCCCATAGGAATGCCGTAAATCGCGCCCAGCACCTCGGCCTGCATAATGATGTCCGGCGCGCCTTCGGCAATCATCTTGCCATTGCGCAGCGCCACCAGATGGTCGCAGTAGCGCGCCGCCATATTGATATCGTGCAGCACGGCGATCACCGTCAGGCCGCGCTCGCGGCTGAGCCGCTGGATCAGCGCCAGCACCTCAACCTGATGCGCGATATCCAGCGCCGAGGTCGGTTCGTCCAGCAGCAGGCAGCGGCTGTTTTGCGCCACCAGCATCGCCAGCCAGGCGCGCTGACGCTCGCCGCCGGAGAGGCTGTCCACCAGGCGCGCGGCCAGCGGCTTCAGCCCGACCTGCGCAATCGCCTCTTCGACCCGAACGCGATCCTCGTGGCTGAAGCGGCCCAGCGCGCCGTGCCACGGATAGCGGCCTATCGCCACCAGCTCGCGCACCGTCATGCCTTCGGCGGCGGGCAGCTGCTGCGACAGATAGGCGACTTCGCGCGCGAAGGCTTTGCCGTTCCACGCCTCGACCGGCGTCGCGTTAAGCAGCACGCGCCCCTCGCTGGGGCGCTGGTGCCGTCCCAGCATTTTAAGCAAGGTGGATTTGCCGGAGCCGTTATGGCCGATAAGCGCGGTCACTTTGCCCGGCGGAAAGGTGAGCGAGAGCGGATGCAGCAGCGTGCGGCCGGGCACGTGAAAGCTGACATTATCCAGCGTAAAAGTGGCTGCGTCGTGCGGAGGCTGCATGATCATCCCAGGTTAAACGGGCGCCGTGGCGCCCGGTTGCATCAGAAACGGAAAGTGGCGGTGCCGACGATTTGACGCTCTGCGCCCCAGTAGCAGGCGTAGTCGCGATAACAGCTGGCGACATAGTCGCGGTCGAACAGGTTTTTCACGTTGACGCCCACTGATGAGCCCGGCAGACCGAAGCGGCCAAGGTCATATTTCAGCATCGCATCCACCGTGGTGTATCCGGCGACGTCGAAGTTCTGATTGTTTTGCGTGCCGGTGCTGTAAAGCCCTTTGCTTTCGCCGACGTAACGCACGCCTGCGCCGACGGTGACGCCGGAGAGCGCGGTCTCATGGAAGGTGTAGTCCGCCCAGAGCGACGCCATATGCTTAGGCACCTCTACCGGCGTACGCCCTTTCAGCAGCGTGTCGTGGGTATATTCCGCGTCGGTGTAGGTGTAGGCGGCCGTCAGGTCGATATTGGCGTTGACCGCCGCTTTGGCTTCCAGCTCAACGCCGCGCGAACGGATTTCGCCGCCCTGCACGCTGAATGACGGATTTATCGGATCTGCCGTCAGGTTTTTGGTCTTGGTCAGCTGATAGAGCGCGGCGGTTAACGTAATCGGGCGATCCTTCGGCACATACTTCACGCCCGCCTCATACTGTTTCGCGCGCGACGGATCGAAAGGCTCTCCGCTTAACGTGGTGCCCGTGGTCGGGATAAAGGATTCGCTGTAGCTGAAGTAAGGCGCGATCCCGTTATCGAATACGTAGTTCAGGCCGCCGCGCCAGGTAAATGCCTGATCGTGGTTTTTCACTTCCGTATCGCCGTTACGGTTCAGCGCAGAGGTCATCGCATAGTCATAACGTCCGCCCAGTGTCAGCACCCAGCGATCCCATTCCATCTGATCCTGTGCGTAAAGGCCGGTTTGTTCCTGCCGGTTGAGGTACTGATAAGGGAAAGGCGTTCCGACGTTGGCGTCGTTGCCATACTGCGGGCTAATCGCGTTCAGAGGCGCGGCGCTGCCGAAGGCGGCGTCAATATCGTTGCGCGTGCGCTGATAATCCACGCCCAGCAGCAGGGTATGATCCAGCGCGCCGGTGGCGAATTTCGCCTGCGCCTGGGTATCGACGGCGAACTGATTCAGCTTCTCCTGCGATACGGCGGAACCACGCGTAATCGACTGCGTGGCGGCGTCGAAGCCGTTGCCGTAAATGCTGCGATAGTCGGTGCGCAGATCGGCGTAGCGCAGGTTCTGGCGCACCGTCCAGGTGTCGTTGAAGCTGTGCTCGGCGTTGTAGCCCACCATTTTGGTGTTGCGCGAAATTTTGTTGCTCTGCTCGCCTTCGTCGAAATTGGTCGGCAGTTTGTACTCGCTGCCGTCCGCGCGCGTAATCGGCACCACCGTGCCCTGACGCGGCAGCCAGCCGTAGTAGCCGGTCTCCGGCTCGTTCTGGAAATAGGTCAGCAGGTCGAAACGGGTATTGGCGTCCGGGCGCCAGCTAAACGCGGGCGCGATGGTATAGCGCTTCTCTTTGTTACTCTCCTGCTGCGCATCGGCGCTGCGCGCGAGGCCGGTCAGACGGTAGCTGTAGACGCCGTCGTCATCCAGCGCGCCGCCAAAATCGAATCCGGTCGAGAAGAGATTGTCGCTGCCCATCTGAAACTGCACTTCGCGCAGGGTTTCCTGGGTCGGGCGCTTGCTCACCAGCGCCACCACGCCGCCGGGATTGCTCTTGCCGTAAAGCACCGAAACCGGGCCGCGCAGTAGCTCGGCGCGCTCAAGGAAGTAAGGATCGATGGCGAACTCGGAATAGTTGTCGCCCTGCAGCTTCAGGCCGTCAAGATACTGGTTGGTGTTGGTCTCGCTGAAGCCGCGAATCGACAGCGCGTCGATCACCTGCGAGCTGCCGCGGTTGCCGGTCAGTACGCCCGGCGTGTAGTTGAATGCCTCTTTTACCGTGGTTATCTGCCGCTTTTCCATCTCTTCGCGCGTGACCACCGAAACCGACTGCGGGTTTTTCTCGATCGGGGTGTCGGTTTTGGTGCCGGTGGCGCTCTGTTTGGCGGCGATGGTCGGCGCCGGGCCCCATGCGCTCTCCTGCGCCGCACCGGAGGCGGCGTCCGCCGAGACCACCAGCGTCTCCTCAGCCAGCGCGGAGGCGCTTGCTGAACCCAAAATCACGGCAATGCTCAAAGCCAGCGGGCGGCGGAAAAAAACGCCGCGCAGATAACAAGGAAAAGTCGTTCGCGCATTCATAGTAGTGTCTCTTGAATAAAGTAGTGGGCAGGCGAATGGAAACGAGAATGATTATTATGCCGAATGGATTCTAGGCGAAACGCTTTGCTTTCTGCAAGGGATAATCCCGCGCGCAGCGCCGTCTGGCGGCCATTCGCGCAGTATTGATCGGGCACAAAAAAAGGGCGCCGTAGCGCCCTTTTTAATCGACGATTTAGTTGCCGCCGAACATATCTTTGATCCAGCCCGCGACGCCATCGCCTTCTTTCTTCTCCGGCTGCTGCTGCATCTGCTGCTGATTTTGCTGCTGGTTCTGCTGCTCCTGCAACTGCTGCTGTTGCTGCTGGAACAGCTGCTGCTGCTGCTGGCAGAGCGCGTCGGGATCGAGCGACCATACCGGCAGCGAGCGCCAGGTGCTGCTGCCGTTGCCGCAGACGAAATTGCCTGCGGAATCGACGTTCATCATTGAGACATCTTCCGGCGGCGTCAGCACCAGCGGCATCGGCGCCTGGGTGTCCAGGTAGCGGCGGTAGATCTGCATCGCGCCGCTGGCACCGTACAGTTTGCTCGGCTGGTTATTGTCGCGGCCCACCCAGGTAATGGCGACCTCTTTGCCGTCGACCCCGGCGAACCAGCTGTCGATCAGGTCGTTGGTGGTGCCGGTTTTGCCCGCCAGATGCGCCTTCGGATAACGCGCGCCCAGCGCGCGCGCCGTACCGTGATCCGCAACCTGCTGCATGGTGTAGAGCGTCAGATAGGCGGCCTGCGCCGGCTCGACGCGCTGCGCCTGCGGGAAGCTCTGATAGAGCACGGTGCCGTCTTCCGCGATCACCGAGCGTACCGCCGAGAGCGGCGCGCGGTTGCCGCCGCTGGCGATCGACTGGAACGCCTGCGCCACTTCGATCGGCGTCAGGTTAAGCGCGCCGAGCAGCATCGACGGCACCGGGTTGAGCTGATCTTTCGGCACGCCCAGTTTGGTCCAGGTATCCACTACCGCGTCCAGCCCCAGCGTCATGCCGAGGTTGACCGTCGGCACGTTCATGGAGTTGGTCAGCGCGTCCACCAGCATCACCTTGCCGCTGAAGCGACGATCGTCGTTCATCGGTTTCCAGACGGTGCCGTTCGGCTGCTTCAGCGCGATCGGTTCATCAGCGATCCAGCTGTTGAGACGATAGGTGTTCGGCTGGCTGAGCGCGGTCAGATAGGTCGCCGGTTTCGCCAGCGAGCCGATAGAGCGACGCGCCTGCAGCGCACGGTTATAGCCGGCGAACTGCGGATCGGCGCCGCCGACCATGGCGCGCACTTCGCCGCTGAAGCGGTCGACCACCACCATCGCGGTTTCCAGATCTTTCAGGCCGCGCTGTTTTTTCAGCGCCGGGATGCCGTCGAGCACCGCTTTTTCCGCCGCGTCCTGCGAGACCGGATCGAGCGTGGTGAAGATCTTCACGCCGGAGAGATCTTTTACCTTGTCGCCCAGCTTCGCCTGCAGCTCGTTACGCACCATCTGCATAAAGGCGGGCTGCGGCGTGATGACGCCGCCTTTCGGCTGTACGCCGAGCGGGCGCGCCGAGAGCATGTCGTAGAGCTCCTGGTCGATCACCTTCTGCTGCTGCAGCAGGCGCAGCACCAGATTGCGTCGCTCCAGCGCCAGCTTCGGATTGCGCCACGGGTTATAGAGCGAGGCGCCTTTCACCATGCCCACCAGCATCGCCTGCTGATCGAGGCTCAGCTCGTCGACCGGACGGCCGAAGTAGTAGAGGCTCGCCAGCGGAAAACCGCGGATCTGGTCGTTGCCCGCCTGGCCGAGATAGACCTCGTTCAGGTAGAGCTCCAGAATGCGATCCTTGCTATAGCGCGCGTCCATAATCACCGCCATATAGGCTTCGCGCGCTTTACGCCACAGTGAACGCTCGTTGGTCAGAAACAGGTTTTTCACCAGCTGCTGCGTCAGGGTACTGCCGCCCTGCACCGCTTTCCCGGCCGTGATATTGGCGAGGAAGGCGCGGCCGATCGAATAAGGGCTGATGCCGTCATGCTCGTAGAAATGACGGTCTTCGGTCGCGATCAGCGTATCGACCAGCAGATCCGGGAAGCCGGCGCGCGGCACGAACAGGCGCTGCTCGCCGTTCGGCGACTGCAGCATGGTGATCAGGCGCGGATCGAGACGGAAGAAGCCGAAGTCGCGGCCGGAGTCGAGGTTTTTAATCTCGCCCAGCTCATCGCCGTCGAACACCATCTGCGCGTGCACCTGGCCCTCTTTGCTGTCCGGGAAGTCGAACGGGCGGCGCAGCAGATCGATAGTGTTGCCTTTAACCGAGAACTCGCCGGGACGCGTGATGCGCGACACCTCGCGATACTGCGTGCCTTCCAGCAGCGCGATCATCTCTTTCTTGTTGTAGGCCATACCCGGTTCCAGGCTGACCATGCGGCCGTAGACGGTCGCGGGCAGCTGCCACACTTTGCCGTCGATGCGGGCGCGGATCTCCGAGTCGAGGTAGACGCCCCAGGCGGCCATAATCACCACAAACACGAGGAACAGCTTGATCAACCAGCCTAACCAGCGGCGCTTCCCGCGCGGCGGACGCTTTCCTTTACTTTTACGCGGCACAGGCGCTTTCTCCTCAACTTCATCGGCAAAATCATCATTTTCAAAATCGTCTTCATCCCTGCGGCGACCCCGGCGCGTAGCGTTACGCGGCGGCTTGGGTTGTTTTCCTTTGCGCCCAATGGGTTCGCGATCGTTCCCAGACATTGGTTTCATTCTCCAGGCATTACGTTGGCTGCGCCGATACTCTAGCGGCTTTTACCTTTTCCGCATGGCGGAACCCTCTGAAATCGATCCAGCCGGCTCAACCTTGCGGGGAATATTTTTTGGTGCGCTTTGTGGGCAGCGCGCTGGCCGGATCGTCGGGCCAGGGATGGCGGGGATAGCGCCCTTTCATCTCTTTCTGCACCTCCGGATATGCGCCGCGCCAGAAGGCGGCCAGGTCGCGGGTAATCTGCAACGGCCGCTGCGCGGGCGACAGCAGCTCCAGCACCAGCGGCACGCGCCCTTCCGCTACGGCGGGATTGCTCGCCTCGCCGAACATCTCCTGAATGCGCACCGCCAGCGCGGGCGGCTTATCGGCATGGTAGCGAATGGGCAGCCGGCTGCCGGTCGGCACAGTGTAATGAGTTGGCAGCGCACTATCCAGCCGCTGGCGTTGCGACCATGTGAGCAAATGTAATAGCGCGCTGACAAGGTTGACCGCCTGCAGCGATTTCAGATCGCGCACCGCGCCCATCTCCGGCAGCAGCCAGCGGTCAAGCGTCGCCAGCAGCGACTCGTCGTCCACGGCGGGCCATTTCTCTTCAGGCAGCCACTGCGCGGCGCACTGCAGCCGCACGCGCAGCTGCTGCGCCGCCTCGCTCCAGCCCAGCACGCCCAGGCCTTTTTGCGCCACCCAGCGCAATATGGCGGCGTGCAGCGCCTCAGGTTCCGGGCGCGCCATCGGCTGCGCCTTCAGCACCAGCGCGCCGATCTGCTCGCGGCGCAGCGCGCGCAGCGTGCCCTTCTCTTCGTCCCACTCGACTTCGGCGCGCACCTCTACCAGCTCCGGCCGCGCCTGACGCAGCGCGTCGATATCGATCGGCAGCGCCAGCAGCATACGCGCATCCGGCGTGGCGCTACCCTGCAGCAAGGCGGGCGCGATCAGCCATTCGTAGCGGTTCAGCCCCTCTTGCGTATCGAGCATCGCGCCCAGGCCGTTGGCGAGCTGGTAGCGGCCGCCATTGTCGCGGCGGCGCGCCAGTCGGTCGCCGAAGCCCGCCGCCAGCAGCGCAGGAAAGCGATCTTCATCGACGCGGCCGCCGCTGACGCCGAGCCGCGTCTGCCACTGCCTGGCGCGCCGCTGCCACTGCGGCTGCGGGCGATGCAGCGCGTCACGCAGATCGGGCGAGCCGCTGCGCGGCGGATCCTCCAGAATCGCCACCAGCAGCGCGGCGCTGGCGACCGCATCGGCCTCCTGTCCTGCGGCGCAGAGCACGGCGCTGAGGCGCGGATCGCCGCCGAGCTGCGCCATGCGGCGTCCCGTCGCGCTCAGCTTGCCGCTTTCGTCCAGCGCGCCAAGCCGGGTAAGCAGCTCGCATGCCGCGCGCAGGTGTTTTTCCGGCGGCGCATCGAGCCAGGTCAGCTGATCCGGCTGCTGGCAGCCCCACTGCAGCAGTTCGATCCACAGCGCGGCGAGATCGCTGTGCATGATTTCCGCCTCGCTCTGCGCGGCGGCGCGCGACGCCTGCTCTTCGGGGATCAGATGCAGGCAAATGCCGGGCATCAGACGCCCGGCGCGACCGGCGCGCTGCGTCATCGACGCCTGGCTGACGCGCTGGGTCAGCAGCCGCGTGACGCCGCTGCGCGCGTCGAACTGCGCGGCACGCTCCAGCGCGCTGTCCACCACCAGGCGGATGCCTTCGATGGTCAGGCTGGTTTCGGCGATATTGGTAGCGAGCACCACTTTGCGGCGGCCCGGCGGCGCGGGCAGGATAGCGCGGCGCTGCGCCGCCAGCGGCAGCGCGCCATAGAGCGGCGTCAAATCGACGTCGTCCGCCACGCGCGACTCCAGCTCGCGCTTCACCCGCTCAATCTCCGCCACGCCGGGCAGAAACAGCAGCAGCGAGCCGCTCTCTTCGCGCAGCAGCTGCGCCGTTTCGCGCGCCACCGCCTCTTCAAAGCGCAGCGTGGCGCTGAGCGAGGCGAAGCGGCGCGTCACGGGATAGCTGCGTCCTTCGGAGACGATCAGCGGCGCGTCGGGCAGCAGCGCCGAGAGGCGCGCGTTGTCGAGCGTCGCCGACATCAGCAGGATTTTCAGATCGTCCCGCAGCCCTTGCTGCACATCGAGCAGCAACGCCAGCGCCAGATCCGCCTGCAGGCTGCGCTCGTGGAATTCGTCGAGGATCACCAGCGACACGCCGCTCAGCTCGGGATCGCGCTGCAGCATGCGCGTCAGGATGCCTTCCGTCACCACCTCCAGCCGGGTGGACGGCCCGACGCAGTTTTCGCCGCGCATGCGGAAGCCGACGGTGGCGCCGGGCTGCTCGCCGAGCTGCTCCGCCAGGCGCTGCGCCACGTTGCGCGCCGCCAGCCGACGCGGCTCCAGCATAATAATGCGGCCCGGCAGCTTCGCCTGCCGCAGCAGCTGCAGCGGCAGCCAGGTCGATTTGCCCGCGCCGGTCGGGGCCGCCAGCAGAATTTGCGGCGCGGCGTCGAGCGCCTGAAGCAGGTCGGGCAGCACGGCGCTGACCGGTAAATCACTCACGGCAAACTCCCGTTCAGCCTGTGTTAAGATGGCGCGCATTGTAGCACTCATCCGCGAGGATTGCCGGAGACCGCCATGGAGACGCAACGCCTGTTTTTTGGCATCGGGCTGCCTGACGCGCTGCAGCAACAGCTGGTGCGCTGGCGCGCCGATAGCTTCGCCGACGACGCCGGCCGCCCCATCGTCGCGGCCAATCTGCACCTGACGCTCGCCTTTCTCGGCGAGGTGAAAAGCGAGACCGCGCAGAAGCTGCAACAGCTTGCGGCGCGCATTCAGCAGCCCGCCTTCGATATCGATCTCGACGACGCCGGCCACTGGCCGCGTCCAGGCGTGGTGTGGATCGGCTGCTGGCGGCCGCCGCGCGGCCTGCTGCAGCTCGCCGATCTGCTGCGCGCCCAGGCGGCGCGCCACGGCTGCGCCCAGAGCGCACAGCCGTTTCATCCCCACGTCACGCTGCTGCGCGACGCCGCGTCGCGCGTCGCGCTGCCGCCGCGCGACTTTCACTGGCGCTTTCGCGTCGACCATTTCTCGTTGTTTTCCTCGCACTACGCGCGGGGCCGCACGCGCTATCAGGCGCTGGCGAGCTGGCCGCTGACCTGACTCTGGAGCGCTATGCTGTTTTCACCGCCGTTAAAGTCCGCCCGACTGATTACCCGCTATAAGCGCTTTCTCGCCGACGTG